>CAZEYY010000032.1:0-31779 GCA_964516485.1 uncultured Rikenellaceae bacterium | reverse complement strand
GCAGATGACTGACTGAACCTCCTGATTGTCCGTTTTCACCTGCAGGCTGTTCCTGTCCTGCCATGGGACAACCTGGTACAGGGCAGTTTATAATCTTATGTTCCTTATTGTCTGCAGGTTCCCAGCCCATGGTGAGGTATAATACAAAGAAGCCGATTACATAAGCAACTGCCACATGCCAGCCTTTTTTCACCCAGAGTAAAACATTTCTTCCTTCCGGGAATTTGTTTGTAATAGCAACACCAGCTGATGAGCCAAACCAGACCATTGAACCGCCGAAACCTACGGAATATGCAAGCATGCCCCAGTCATAATGTCCCTGGTCGAGGCAGAGTTTTGTAAGAGGAATATTATCGAAAACTGCTGAAAGGAAGCCCAGTGCAAGAGCAGTTATCCATGATGCGTTGGGAAGTTCCTCTACAGGCATCATCGATGCGCACATAACAAGGCAGAGCAGGAATACGGTACCCTTGATGGAACCCGGGATCTCTTTCCATGGCACAGGCCTTATTGCTGCTCCGATAAGAATAGCAATCCATACACCTAGTGCAGGCATATCATAAAGGACGTTCGAAACGATTGCACCAATAAGTATCAAGGCCACGTTAAAAATTTTAAGCCAGTCAATTTTTACATCAGCTGAAGAGTCTTTCTGAATTCTCTGGAATTTATCCTGCTGATGCGAGGCAAACCAGGCAAAGAATAAAAGTGCAGCTACTGCGGCAACAAAAGCATGAAGAACATTGAACGCACTTACCCCGTCAATCCACATCATTGTTGTTGTTGTATCACCGACAACACTGCCTGATCCGCCGGCATTGCTTGCCGCCACTATGGCTGCAAGATAACCAAGGTGTACTTTCTTGTCAAAAACTACAAGTGCAATAGTTCCTCCAATGAGCGCTGCTGCTATATTATCTAGAAATGAAGAGAGTATGAATACAAATACAAGCAAAAGGAAAGGGCCTTTCCAGTCATCAGGAAGGAACCTTGGAAGGACATCGGGAACTCCTGACTCCTCAAAGATCTTGGAGAGGATTGCGAAGCCAAGAAGAAGGCCAAGGAGATTAAGGATTATTCCCCATTCACCCTGCCTCAGATGCTTATCCATCATCTGATCGATAAGAGGTGTTTCACCAAACAGATGTTCCCCGAGATGAAATCCGGGGTCGAAAATGAATTTGAATATTAAAAGTACTGTAAGTCCTGATACTGCAACCCAGAAGGTCTGATTGTGAAAGAGAGCAACTCCCAGAAGAACAAGGCCGAAAATAATAAATTCAACCCTTACAGGCCCAACCATGGGGACATTACCTCCTGAAGCAAAGGCTGACAGGGGTGCGAGGAGTACAAATAATGAGATAATAAATCTTTTATTTCGTAATGAAAACAGGGATTTAAGAAAAGGAACCATATAAAATAGCTTGTTAAAAATTTGACAAAGGGCGCAATTTATAATTATTTTCCTTCCAAATACATGAGAAAACTGTTCTATTTACTGTTTTATGAAGCACTGTTCATGCCTTAATAATGGATTATCAAAGCCCTGAATCGAGGATTTTTATTATTTTTGCATGTTTATTTAGATTAAATTCAATTTAAGTATTAACAATTTGTTTTGATCCTTGTTTTTTAATAAGGAATCATTATTTGAACAATTTCGGATGGAAAAAGATCAGGATAGAATATTGGATGAGGTAACTTCCGGTGAGTATAAATATGGATTCTATTCCGATATAGAAGCAGAGCAGTTACAAAAGGGTCTTAATGAGGATATTATAAGGACAATATCAGCTAAAAAGGAAGAGCCTTCATGGCTTCTCGAATTCAGGCTGAAGGCTTTCAGGCACTGGCAGACAATGAAAATGCCTGCCTGGCCAAACCTTAAGATACCAGCAATTGATTATCAGGACATTATCTATTACTCGGCTCCAAGGCAGAAGGCAAAGCTGAACAGCCTTGATGAGGTCGATCCGGAACTTAAGAAGACTTTCGACAAGCTCGGCATTCCACTTGAAGAACAGAAACATCTGGCAGGAGTGGCTGTTGATGCGGTTCTCGACAGCGTTTCAGTGAAAACAACTTTCAGGGAAACCCTTGCCGAGATGGGAATTATCTTCTGCTCCTTCAGTGATGCCGTAAAGGAATACCCTGAACTTGTTAAGAGGTACATGGGAACTGTTGTTCCCTATACCGATAATTATTTTGCTGCGCTTAACTCAGCCGTCTTCAGCGATGGTTCATTCTGTTATGTTCCAAAGGGTGTAAGATGCCCGATGGAGCTTTCGACATATTTCAGGATCAATGCTGCCAATACCGGTCAGTTTGAGAGAACGCTTCTTGTTGCCGATGAGGAAAGCTATGTCAGCTATCTTGAAGGCTGCACAGCCCCCATGCGCGATGAGAACCAGCTGCATGCCGCTATTGTTGAGATAATTGCTGAAAAGAATGCTGAGGTTAAATATTCAACTGTTCAGAACTGGTATCCGGGCGATAAGGACGGAAAGGGGGGAATATTCAATTTTGTGACAAAGCGTGGTATGTGCCGCGGTGAGAGTTCAAAAATCTCCTGGACTCAGATTGAAACAGGCTCTGCAATTACATGGAAATATCCTTCATGTATTCTCCGTGGAGATAACTCAATCGGCGAGTTTTATTCTGTTGCTGTGACAAATAACTATCAGCAGGCCGATACCGGAACCAAAATGATACATATCGGAAAGAATACAAAGAGCACAATAGTTTCAAAAGGTATTTCAGCCGGAAAAGGCCAGAACAGTTACAGGGGGCTTGTCAAGGTGCTGAAGAATGCCTCCAATGCAAGGAACTTCTCACAATGCGACTCCCTGCTGCTTGGCGACAAATGCGGGGCTCACACTTTCCCCTATCTTGAGGTTGATAATCAGACTGCTGTGGTGGAACATGAGGCCACAACTTCAAAGATTGGCGAAGACCAGATCTTCTATTGCAACCAGAGAGGTATCTCAACAGAAGATGCTGTCGCCCTGATTGTTAACGGATATGCCCGCGAGGTAATAAACAAGCTTCCGATGGAGTTTGCAGTGGAAGCTCAGAAACTTCTTCAGATTAGCCTTGAAGGAAGTGTAGGTTAAACAGGTTCCCCTCCTGGGAGGGGCAAGGGGTGGGTTTTTTAGAAAATTGGAATATAAGTTCAAAGTTTAAAGTTCAAAGTTCAAAGTATAAAAGATAAGATGCTTGATATTAAAAATTTAAAAGCCTCGATAGCAGGCAAAAGTATATTGAAGGGAATCTCACTTCATGTTAAACCCGGTGAGATACATGCTATAATGGGGCCTAACGGTTCCGGTAAAAGTACCCTGGCGTCAGTGCTGGCAGGCAGGGAATATGTCGATATAACTGATGGCACAGTTTCATATTTTGGCAAGGACTTGCTGGGAATGTCAGCAGAGGACCGTGCCAAGGAAGGTATATTCCTTGGATTTCAGTATCCGATTGAGATTCCGGGTGTAAGCATGGTAAACTTCATGAAGACTGCTGTAAATGAAAAAAGGAAGCATCACGGAATGGATCCGCTGTCGGCTTCTGACTTTCTGAAGCTCATGAGAGAAAAGAAAGAACTTGTAGAGATTGATTCGAAGCTTGCAAACAGGTCAGTCAACGAGGGATTTTCCGGTGGTGAGAAGAAAAAGAATGAGATATTCCAGATGGCTATGCTTGAGCCAAAACTGGCAATCCTTGATGAAACTGATTCAGGCCTTGATATAGATGCACTCAGGATAGTTGCCAATGGAGTGAATAAAATAAAAAAGTCAGATAATTCTTTTATTGTTATTACACATTATCAGCGACTTCTCGATTATATAGTTCCTGATGTTGTGCATGTTCTCTACGATGGCCGCATAGTAAAGACTTCAGGTAAGGAACTGGCGCTTGAACTTGAAGCAAAGGGATATGACTGGATTAAGAAAGAGGTTGAAAACGACGTAGTTGCATGAACGGAATATCAGAAGTAACTGAAAAGTACCTTGAACTGTACAGGAATAATATCGACAGGATAGAGTCGATGTCATCTCCTTATATAAATTCATTCAGGCGGGCTGCCTTTGAAAAATTCAGGGAGCTGGGAATTCCGTCAAAAAAGAATGAAGCCTACAGGTACACAAACCTGAACCTCTTTTTTGATCATGACTACAGCGGATATTTTCTGCCTGTTGCTTCTGACTTTGAAAAGGCTGAGGCTTTTAAATGCGACGTCGAAGATCTTGATACACACGGGCTTGTTCTGCTGAATGGATTCTACCCCACAATAAGTGGCAAGCTGCACCAGCTGGCAAGCGGCGTCTGGATTGGCAGCCTTAATGAGGCAGCGCTTAAATTTCCGGAACTGATTGAAAAACATTATGGCAAATATGCAAAAAGCGACAGTGATGGTCTTGTGCATCTGAACACCGCTATGGCTTCCGACGGGGTTTTTGTGTATGTGCCCGAAAATGTAAAACTTAGCAAGCCTGTTCAGGTTGTGAACCTTGTTCAGGCTGATGAGGATACTTTCAATCAGCACAGGAACCTCATAATAGTTGAAAAGGGGGCTGAGTTTTCAATAATCGTTTGTGATCATACACTCTCTCCAAAAAAATTCCTGACAAATGCCGTTACTGAGGTGTACGTCGGTGAAAATGCACATTTTGACATACTCAGGGTGCAGAATGAACACAATGCGGCCTGCAAGATGACCCATACTTTTATCCATCAGGAGAAAAACAGCGTTACTTCATCCAACAACATGACTCTGCATGGAGGTCTGATAAGAAACAGCACTTATCACTACCTTGGCGGTGAAAGAGCTGAAGCATATTCATACGGACTGGCACTTAGCGACAAATGGCAACATATTGATAACTATGTGAACGTCGACCATGCTTCGCCGAATTGCACAAGCAACCAGCTATTTAAGGGAGTTCTTGATGAGATGTCGACAGGAGCCTTCAACGGCAGGATACTTGTCAGGCCAGATGCCCAGGGAACACAGGCATACCAGAAGAACAATAATATTCTTCTGACAGACGATGCCAGGATGGATACAAAACCACAGCTTGAGATTTATGCCGATGATGTGAAATGCAGTCATGGTGCCACTGTGGGACAGCTTGATGAAAATGCGATGTTTTATCTTCAGTCGAGAGGCATAAGCAAGAGGGAAGCCAGGCTGATGCTTATGTTCGGTTTTGCACATGAAGTAATTCAGAACATTAAAATTGAACCTCTCCGGGAAAGGATGGATAATCTTGTAATGCAGCGACTCAGGGGAGAACTTTCAAGATGTGCAAGCTGTGTTGTTAAATGCGGTTAATGCAGAAAAAGTGAAAGACATTTCCGAAATACGGTCTGATTTTCCAATTCTTGGTAGAAAGGTTTACGGGAAAGCGCTTGTTTATTTTGACAATGGCGCAACAACACAAAAGCCACAATGTGTAATAGATGCTGTAAATGAGATTCTTACGCAGAAAAACGGGAATATTCACAGGGGAGTCCACTACCTGAGCGACATGGCCTCGGAAGCTTA
This sequence comes from uncultured Rikenellaceae bacterium, assembly GCA_964516485.1. Lineage (GTDB taxonomy): Bacteria > Bacteroidota > Bacteroidia > Bacteroidales > VadinHA17 > LD21. The sequence goes on along the minus strand of CAZEYY010000032.1, from coordinate 26,234 downwards.
TGAAAATGCACGTCAGAAGGTTGCTTCCTTCATTAATGCCTCCAAAAAGGAGGAAATAGTATTTACTTCAGGAACAACGGGATCGATAAATGCCCTTGCTTTTTCTTTCGGGGAAAAGTATGTTAAAAAGGGTGATGAAATAATTGTAAGTCATCTTGAACATCATGCCAATATAGTTCCATGGCAGATGTTGTGTGAGAGGAAAGGGGCAATACTTAAGGTTATACCAATAAGCCAGAGAGGGGAATTACTTATAGATGAGTATTACAAACTCCTTTCTCCACGTACGAAGATAGTCTCTGTTGCACAGGCTTCAAATGCACTAGGGACACTAACTCCCCTCAGAGAAATAATTGATGCAGCTCACGCAGTTAATGTACCTGTTCTTGTCGACGGAGCCCAGGGCATCCAGCACGGAATAGTTGATGTGAGACAGATGGACTGCGATTTTTATGCCTTTTCCGGACATAAGATTTATGGCCCCACGGGAATAGGGGTACTTTATGGTAAAGAAAATCTGCTGAATGATCTGCCTCCTTACCAGGGAGGCGGAGACATGGTGGAGAAGGTTACTTTTGAAAAAACAACTTATAACCAGCTGCCCTTCAAATTTGAAGCAGGTACTATGAATTATGCCGGGGCGGCCGGCCTTGGCACTGCTCTGGATTATGTCAGTTCTCTGGGGAGGGAAGATATTGACTTAAGAGAAAAGGAATTGCTTAAATATGCGACTCAGAAACTGAGTTCAACTGACAGGGTCAGGATATTCGGCAATTCTTCAAATAAAATTTCAACTATCTCCTTTCTTATTGAAGGCATTCACCAGTATGATACGGGAATGGTGCTCGACAAGATGGGCATAGCAGTAAGAACAGGGACGCACTGTGCTCAGCCTGTAATGGATTTTTATGGCATTGAAGGTACAGTCCGGGCTTCAATGTGTTTTTACAATACATTTGACGAGATTGATGCACTTGTTGCCGGTATTGAACAAGTAAAAAAAATGTTTTGAGTTTTATGACAATAAGCGAGGTTCAGGATAAGATAATTGATGATTTCTCCCTGTTTGATGACTGGATGGATAAGTACAACCTTCTGATTGAGATGGGAAAAGATGTTCCACCGATAGATCCCAGATACAAGGTTAAGGACTATCTTATTGAAGGTTGCCAGTCGAAAGTGTGGCTGAGGCCCGAATTTGACGGGAAAAGCATAACTTTCACTGCTGATAGTGATGCTATAATAACAAAGGGAATTGTATCTCTTCTTATTAAGGTAATGTCAGGAAGGACACCCCAGGAGATAATTTCCACTGAACTATATTTTATCGACAGGATCGGTTTACGACAGAACCTGTCGCCAACGCGTTCAAACGGACTTCTTTCAATGGTGCGTCAGATGAAGCTGTATGCCATGGCTTATGATGCAAAACAAAAACAGAACTGAGATGGATGCTGCAGAAAAACTTGAAATAGAAACCAGGATAGGAGAGGTTCTCAGAACAATCTACGATCCTGAAATACCCGTTAATATTTATGACCTGGGCCTGATTTATGAAATCAGCCTTGATGATGATCATATTGCCCATGTTACAATGACACTGACAGCCCCGAATTGTCCAATGGCTGAAGAGCTTGTTGAAGAAGTGAAATATAAAGTGGGAGGAGCTAAAGGAGTGAAGGAAGTCGATCTGAAACTTACTTTCACACCACCATGGGACAAAAGCATGCTCAGTGAGGAAGCCAAGCTGGAACTGGGATTCCTTTAATAATACAAAATAATGACCGCAAAGGCGGAGCAAAAACTATCGGAACTTATCAGGCAAAAATCTGTTGACCTGGGGTTCAGTATTTGCGGTATTGCGAGGGTCCGCCATCTAGCTGAAGCTGAGGCAGTCCTGAATAAATGGACAGCCTCAGGGATGCACGACAGGATGAATTACCTTACAAGAGATCCTGCAGGAAGGGCAGATCCTGAAAAAGTGTTTCCCGGGGCAAAGTCAATTATAGTTACAGGATTAAACTATTATACTGAAAAGCGTCAGAGGCATGATAATGTGCCGCTTTTATCAATATATGCCCTTGGTAAGGATTATCATGGGATAATTACCGGGAAGCTTGAGGAATTGCTTGAATACATAAAAACTCTTGTTCCTGAAGCAGTGGGAAAAGCCTTCTGCGATGATGCCCCTGTACTCGAAAAGCCCTGGGCTGTAGAAGCCGGCCTGGGCTGGAGGGGAAAACATTCAGTTGTAATAAATGAATCAACAGGTTCATTTTTCTTCATAGGTGAACTTCTTCTGGATATAGCTCTTGATTATGACAAACCTGTTGAAAATGATAAATGCGGGAACTGCAGTTTATGCATCGACAGTTGTCCGACAGGCGCAATAAACACCGACAGGACAATCGATGCGAGGAAGTGCATTGCAAACCTGACAATCGGCAACAGGGGACCAATACCTGAAGAGATTATCCCTCTGATGGGGCGGAGAGTATACAGCTGTGATACCTGTCAGGATGTATGTCCCTGGAACAGGGATGCAAAACAACATGAAGTTCAGGAGTTTATTATCTCCGATGAATTAGCCGCGATGACAAAGGAAGAATGGCTTACACTTGATAATGACAGATTTAACAGACTTTTCAGAGGGACTCCTGTTGAAAGGGTTAAATATGAGAGGTTTAAGAGGAATATTGAGGCTGTTTCAAAAAACCTGCCATCCGATTAGTCTGTAACAAATTCTATTGTTAATTACTTAACAGCATTCCGGACCCAATAAAATATTGCCGGACTTTTTTTTACCTTGCCTGTAAATTCGCGTCTTATCTGCAGAAACCCTACTCAAATTGATAGATCAAAAGCTAATAGAACAGTGCAGGCAGGGAAACATTGAGAGTTTCAGGAAGGTGATAGAGGCATCTTCACCGTTTGCCTACTCAGTTGCTTTTAAAATGCTTGGTGATGAGGATCTTGCCCGGGATGTAGTTCAGGAAACCATGATAACAATATGGAAGAAGATTGGACATATCAGAACTGCTCAGGGTTACAAAACATGGCTTTACAGGATTGTTGTCAACAAGTGCTATGATGAATTCAGAAAGGCCAGGAGACGTCCTGAAGTACTTGCTGCTGAAAGCACCTGGGTCAGGTTATCGGCTACTATTTCGGAAAATGGAGCTGATGAGTTTACAGACAGTGAGATATCTGTAATTATTTCAAAGCTGACTGAAAGACTCAGTCCCAGACAGAAAGCCGTTTTTGTGTTGTCAGAGCTGGAAGAAATGACGAATGAAGAGATTGCCGGGATTACCGGCATGAGTAAGACCTCAATTAAGGCAAATCTGTATCATGCCCGTAAGAGTTTCAAGGAAATGTTAAGTAAATACCTCTGATTATGGAAGATGAAGAAAAATACAGGAGGGCAGTTGATCTGCTTAAGGAAGCGGGTCGGATCCATGATGTCAGTCAGGTTGAAAGGGAGGTAATGACGAAGTTGTACGATCTGGAAAACAGGAAAAGTCCTGCTGTCGTTATTTACGGATTCCTATTCGGATGGACTGAAATAATGTGGGTGCGAAGGAGTTTAATACTTGCGTCTTTTGTTCTTATACTGATGTTTGTATATCAGCAGTCGGTTATTGTCAGGCAGCTGAACACTTTAAGCAGTCATATCGTGTTTGATAATCTTAGGCCTTCTTCCGCTATTCAAACTGAAAGGCTGACGAGATTAAGATTAATTAAGTCATCTGCAGGCAGAATGGATGAGGATTTATTAACGGATGAGCAGATTCAGCAGATGATAAAATCGTACGATAAACTCAGGACTGAATATGAAAGTCTTCTTAAAATAATTGAAGCTGATCCGGAGCTGAAACGGATATTTAATGAAAGGCTTTCAGATATGAACCATGAAAAAGTAAAAATGTAAGACCATGAAAACTTCACGCCTCAGATTTGTTTTTTCTTTCTGCCTGATACTGGTTGTCTCGTGCGAAGAGCCTGAGACAGTTGTGACAAATTTCGTTTACAGAGATGGTACAATCAGAAGGACTGTGGAGATGCGCAGCGGCAAACAGGACTTCAGGCAATCGCAGATACAGGTTCCTGTTGATTCGACATGGACTATAGAAGACACACTTACTATTTCAGAAAAAGGAGATACCACCTGGATCAGAACCGCAGAAAAGCTATTTGGCAGTGCTGCTGAAATAAACAGGGATTACAGGACCGATTCAAGCTGCAACAGCAGAGTAAAAAGACAGGCTGCCCTTGACAGAAAGTTCAGATGGTTCAACACAATTTACCGTTATTCTGAGAAAATTGACAGGATCTTTTCAAACGGATACCCTGTTTCAGAATTTCTGATTGGGGAAGAGCTCCTGTGGTACTATACTCCCTGGAATGAGCAGGAAGCAAAGCGCAATGGTATTGACAGCACAAAATATAGAGCTCTCTCCGATTCAGTTAACAGAAGAACAAATGACTGGTTCTTCAATTCAATTGTCGCGGAGTGGATTTATGAATTTACCGGGCAGATTCAAAAAAGGGATCAGGTTATAATTGCAGATGATACTCTTAAAACATGGGAAAAGAAATTGCTCAGACTGACTTTGGCAAATGAACAGGATTTTGATACTCAGTGGAAAAACGGATCAATCCTTGAAGCTGCAATAGGCAGAGAACTTTCCATGAAATACAGGAGTGAAGCAGACAGTTCTCTAGAATTAGTGGAAGGAAAAATAGGTCTGCCTTTCAAACAGTATAGTATGCGAATCGCTATGCCCGGGAAATTGATAGGATCAAATGGATTTGCAGACAGTTGTAGGGTGCTGTTATGGACTGTCACTTCAGACTATTTCCTCACGGAGGATTATGTAATGTGGGCAGAGTCGAGGGTTGCAAATATCTGGGCCTGGATTTTGTCAGGAGCCTTTGTAGTATTTGTGTTTACAGGCTTGATTATAAGGAAAAAAAAGAGAGACTGATCTCTCAGCCTCTCTTACTAACCAAACCTTTTAAACCTGACTTAAACCTAAACATTAATTATTATAATCTTTTAACATGAGCATCAGCTTCTGACGGGTGAAAAAGATCCTGCTTTTAACAGTACCTATCTTCAGTCCAAGTTCATCAGCTATCTCCTTGTATTTGAATCCGTTTACATGCATTCTGAAAGGAATCCTGAATTCATCACTGAGTGAGTCAATTGCTTTTTCTATCTCAGCCTCTGAAAAACTTGATTCGGGAGAAATGAACCCCTTGTCGTGTGGCTGATTGATATAATACAGATCCTGGGTTCCGTCAATTATTGTGTTCTCTTTAACGTTTCTTCTGTAATTATTGATAAAAGTGTTCTTCATAATTGTAAACACCCAAGCTTTCAGGTTTGTATAATCTACAAACTTATCCTTATATGTAATCGCTTTAAGATAAGTATCCTGTACAAGATCAAGAGCAGTTTCACGATCGGAAGTAAGACTCAGTGCAAACCTGTGCAGATTGCTCTTCATTGCGATCAGACTGTGGTTAAACTCATGCTGTGTCATTGCCTTATATTTTTTATAACTGTTTTCTTTGTCTTTATTGTTGAAGCAAATTTATACAGAGAAAAAAAGATATGCAACTCCGAATATCTTAAAATCTGTTTAATCTATGTGAAATATAAATAAACAAAAACACTAAATAACAGTAATAGAATAAGATACAGTAACTCATTGCAAGGCATTCTAAATTATTTATAAATAGATTTTTCCCGGGTTGATTGGTTAAATCAGCTTCAATTTCTGTGATAGTATTGTAACAACTTTTGTACTTTTATGAAAAAAAGGGAATGGATTTCAATATTAAGCTGACAAACGGAATGGTATTGAACGGGATAATAATGAGTCCCGGTGAAAATGCAAGAGCAATAGTGATATTGGTTCATGGACTTGGAGAACATATCAGGCGATATCAGCATGTGGCCGGAGTGTTCAGGGATAATGGTATAGGATTTATCGGGCTCGATCTTCCCGGTCATGGAAAGTCCCAGGGCAGAAGGGGGCATATAAAAAGTTATTCAGTTTTAAAGGATATGCTTGATATTATGATGAAAAGCGCATACCAGACCTTTCCAGGAGTTCCGGTATACCTTTATGGTCACAGCCTTGGAGGAGGAATAGTTCTTGAATACATAATTAAAAACAAACCGAAGATAAAAGGCGCAATAGTCACATCTCCCTTTCTGAGGCTGGCTTTTGAACCTCCACGGATAAAACTTATCCTTGCTTCTGTAATGAAATACATTTTTCCGGGTCTCATTCAGCCTTCAGGACTGAATGCTTCCCATATTTCGCATGACATGGATGTTGTTAATGCATACAAATCCGATCCTTTGGTTCATGATAAAGTATCTGTAAGCCTGTTCGACTCGGCAATTAAAGCTGCCAGGTATTCACTCGGACATGCTGGTGAAATGAATGTGCCCTTGCTGCTCATGCATGGAAGTGATGATCAGATTACATCCCCTGAAGGAAGCAGGGAATTCGCTTCAAAATCAGCCAGGACGGAATTGAAAATATTTGAAGGCGGTTATCATGAGCTTCATAATGAGCCGTTTAAAAAGGAAGTGTTTGATTATATCCTGAACTGGTTGCGCAGGATTAAATAATCATATAATTAGATATATGGAATTCAGGACAAGCTTTGATATAGAACCATCTGACTTTAAAATAGGATATAATACCGGGGTTATGTTTCTGGGATCATGCTTTGCTTCGAGCATTGGTGAGCAAATGAATATCAGGAAGATGCCCGTTTTGATTAATCCTTACGGCACAATTTATAATCCTGAATCTGTGCGAAATGCAATTGAAGCTATTATTTCCGGGAAAGAATATTCTGTGAATGACCTTTTCAATTATAAAGGAACCTGGCTCAGCTTTTCACATTACACTGATTTCTCCTCTGAGGATGCAGGCATGCTTTTGGAAAGGATTAACGATAACAGGATGGGAGCTGAAGAATTTCTCAGAAAGGCTTCATGTCTGTTTATCACCTTTGGCACTGCAAGGATATACAGGCTTAAGGATACAGGAAAGCCTGTTTCAAATTGCCATAAAGTGCCCGCATCATATTTCACTAATGAGCTTCTTTCAGTTGAAGCAATAACTGAATCGTGGAGCAGAATTATAAAAATGCTCGGGGATTTTAATCCTGAGCTAAGGATAATTTTTACTGTAAGTCCTGTGCGCCACTGGAAAGATGGAGCACATGGAAATCAGATCAGCAAATCAATACTCCTGCTGGCTATCGACGGTATCCGGGAGTATTATCCTTCCATTAAATATTTCCCGGCTTATGAGCTGATGCTGGATGACCTGCGCGATTACAGGTTTTTTAATGACGATATGCTGCACCCTTCAGAAAAAGCTGTTGAATATATATGGGAAAAATTCTCAGGAACCTATTTTGACAAAAGCATAACAGAGTTGCAGGCAAGAGTGCTCAGAATCACAAAAGCACTTAATCACAGGTTTATAACAGGATCGGAAAACGGCAGGAGGGAATTTGCAGCTAATGTTCTGAAGCAGATTTATGACCTTGAAAAACATCATTCTTACATTGATCTGAGCCGGGAACGGAAATATTTCAGTTCTCTCACCGACTGACAATGTATCCGCTGTCATTCCCTGCAATAACAGGAATCCGCCGGAACATTTACATGTAATTAGTGTTATTATTCTATTCAATGTCAGATTTTCAAAAAGTGAAATTTGTCACATTTTTATTGAACAATATGCTTTTTTTGTTGTTTTGTAACAAAAATGAATAGAAAATGAGAACAAAAGTATTGATAGTCTTTTTCCTGTCCTTAAATATTTTCCTGTCTGCACAGAATGAATCAGGAGTCATAAAGGGCAGGATATATAACGCTAAGACAAATGAAGGTGTGCCATTTGCAACGGTACAGGTCTGGGGTACTACCATTGGCGCAGTGACCGATTTCGACGGAAATTTTTCGTTCACTGGATTAAAACCCGGATTTGTCGAACTCAGGGTTTCATCAATAGGTTTCAAGCCTTATATTTCAGGAGCAATGATGGTAACAAACAGCAAGCAGGTGAATGTTGAGATTCCGCTTGAAGAGATGGAGATTGCTCTTGGTGAGGTTGTTGTGAAAGCCTCACCCTTCCTGAAAAAAATTGAAACTCCAATTTCAGCAAGAATTATCGGTATTGATGAGATTGAGAAAAATCCCGGAGGAAACCGCGATATCTCAAAGGTAATTCAGTCCTTCCCCGGTGTTTCATCAACACCAGCATTCAGAAATGATGTTATTGTAAGGGGAGGAGGGCCGAATGAGAACAGGTTCTATATTGACAATGTGGAGATTCCTTACCTCAATCATTTTTCAACACAGGGATCTTCAGGCGGACCTGTCGGTATAATAAACGTAGATTTTGTGCAATCGGTTGATTTCCTTTCAGGCGCCTTTCCGGCTTCAAAAGGAAATGCCCTGAGCTCTGTTCTGAATTTTACCTTTGTTGACGGGAATAAGGAAAAAATGAAATATCGTGCGACTATTGGCGCCTCTGATTTAGGACTGACTGTTGACGGACCCTTAAGTGAGAAAGCAACATTGCTCTTATCTGTCAGGCGGTCATATCTTCAGTTTCTTTTCAGTGCCCTTGAGCTGCCTTTTTTACCTACGTACACTGATTTTCAGCTGAAATATAAGGTGAAGCTTGATCCCAAGAATGAACTTACTGTCATAGGTCTTGGTGCAAAGGATGATTTCAGCCTCAATCTGGATGCTGATGAGACAGAATTCCAGAGGTATATTCTTGATTATGTTCCTGTTCAGGAGCAATACAGTTACACAACAGGTCTGGTTTACAAGCACTATCGTGACAGTGGTTTTGATACATGGGTTTTAAGCCGTAATTACCTGAACAATTCACAGTACAAATTCAAAAACAATATTGAAGCTGACACAAGCAAGACACTTGACTATCTTTCAGGTGAAGGTGAGATAAAGGCAAGATACGAAAGGACCATCCTTGGGGAAAAAGGCTTAAGAATTACTTATGGTGCAGGTGGTGAGTACGGGCATTACAGGACCTCAAACTACCAGCTTTTTTATACAGGAGGATCTCTTCCTTTTCTTCTTGATTATGATACAAACCTCAAAATAGGCAAGTACAGTGCTTTCGGTCAGGTGAGCCGGTCATTTCTTGAATCAAAACTGACGGCATCATTCGGATTGAGGAGTGATTTCAATTCTTATTCTTCTTCAATGATGAATCCCCTGAAGCAGCTTTCTCCCAGAATATCGGCATCATACAGGCTTTCAGAGAAATTGAACCTGAATTTTTCAACAGGAAGATATTTCCAGCTTCCACCATATACTGCACTGGGACACTCAAATTCAAGCGGAATAATGCTTAATAAGGAAAATGATCTTAAGTACATGTCGGCAGACCATATTGTTGCAGGTCTTGAGCTGATCCCTATGGAGAATATTCAGTTTACGCTTGAAGGTTTTTACAAGAAGTATTCAAACTATCCCTTTTCACTCAGGGATTCAGTTCCCTTGTCAAGTAAAAGCGCAGACTATGGAATATTCGGTGATGAAGCTCTGACATCTTCTGCCAGCGGAAGATCCTATGGTGTTGAATTGCTTGGAAGGGTGAAGGAATTCAGGAACATAAACCTTGTATTTTCTTATACACTTGTCAGGAGCGAATTTGAAGACCTTGCAGGTAACATGATACCATCTTCATGGGACAATAAGCATCTCTTCAACCTTACCGGAACAAAAAAATTCAGGAACAACTGGGATGTTGGCTTTAAATGGAGATTTGTCGGCGGTGCTCCCTACACTCCGTATGATTTTGAAAAATCATCGTATAAAGCAGCCTGGGATCTGCAGGGAAGGGCCTACCTCGATTATTCAAAATTTAACTCGGCAAGGCTGAGCGCATTCCATCAGCTTGACCTGAGGGTCGATAAACAGTACTATTTTAAAAACTGGTCACTTATGCTGTATGCTGATGTCCAGAACGTTTATAATCATAAAGCTGATCAGCCTGATCTGCTCATAAGGGAAACTGACAACTCTGGCAAACCGCTCACTGATCCTTCAGATCCTCAGAAGTACAGTATGAAATATCTGAAGAATGAAAGTGGTACAGTGCTTCCCACTATTGGTATTATTGTTGAATTTTAAGCGAAAAGAATATGAACAGAATAATCATTTTACTGATTTTTTCTTTATTAACGGCCTGTTCATCGGCCAGTATGAAGAGAGGCGCTGCAGTGCCTGAAGAAAAATCTGTTGTGAAAACAAATGCAGAAGGGAAAGGACCACAGATTGTAATAGACTTTACAAGAGGAAAATCATTCTATTACCCACTCATGGCTGCCTGGATTGAAGATATGGATGGCAGGTATATACAAACCCTGTTCGTTCCATATTCAGTCGCAAAGGGTATTTTCAAGTATGGAAAAACTGAGGGAAACCATTGGACTTCAGCTCCTAAGAGAGCTCCCGAAACTTTACCATACTGGGCTCACAAGAGAGGGATAAAGGCTTCTGACGGACTATATATGCCAGAACCTGAGAATCCCGTAACAGATTCGTACTCGGGTGCAACTCCCACTGAAGGATTTATTTTATATGCAAGGGCCGACAACGAACTGCCGGAGAAGTTCAGAGTAATGTTTGAGATAAATCAGAACTGGGATTGGAATGAATACTGGACAAATAACAAATATCCTGGTGATGAATACTATAAGATGTCGTGTCAGCCGGCGCTTGTATATGAAGCAGTTATTGACATGAGAAGAAGGAATGATTCAATTCCTGCCAAAGTAATTGGTCATAGCCATTACAACGGCAGTACAGGAGAATTGTTTACAGATCTGAGTACTATAACAACAGCTCTGGATATAGCAAAGTCAATTGTTGTAAGTATTAACTGATTGCAGACAGTGAATCTGCAATTTCAAGGAATTCACCCGGAAGGCTTGTGAAAATAAGTTTATCCGGGTGTTTTATTTCATTTGTTTCATGCAAGTCTGAAAATATTATCTTCCTGAGCATAAGAGACTTGCCAATGTTCCTGAAATATGAAATCTTTCTTTCAGAAAAGTCAAATGATCCGGAGTTGACAACAAGATATTCAAAGGATTTTGTTTTAAAAATCTCAACTACTTCTGAGGCAGGAAGTATGCCACCTGTATAAATGACATCAAAGCCTCTTTTTCGCAGTGCAAGCTTGTAGAAGAGAAAATTATTCTCATTCAGGTTATCTGCAGATGTATTTATCATTGCCACAGTGGCTGAAGTGAGATTCTCTGCTTTCCGGAGTTTCAGATCCTCGGAAATCAGTATATGTTTGACTGTATTCCTTACAAATTGTTCCTGAGCCCTTGAAAGGCTTCCCGTCTGCCAGAGGATCCTCGCTTTTTCGAGCAGGAGAGAGATGTATCTGCAATATGAGTCTTCGATCCCGTGCTCTTCAATGAGTGCAAGTAAACTGTCACGAAACTGGGCTTCATTGAATCTTATCGCAGAAGTCAGCATTTTCCCAGGCTGGAAATCACTTGTTTTGGTGTCATTCCTGCTGCTGATTGTCATCACCTTTCTTGTAAGCTCATCCTCATCAAGCCGGGCTATCTTTGAAATCTTTATCCCGTTCCTGTTGAGGAAGGAGATATTCAGAATTTTCTTTAATTCTGATTCATTGTAAGTTCTTATGTTTGAATCAGTTCTGTCAGGTTCAAGAATATTGTATCTTTTCTCCCAGATCCTGATAGTATGGGCTTTGATGCCGGAAAAGTTCTCAAGATCCTTAATTGAAAATACATTCAGGCTGTCTTCCATAAGACTTGTATTAATGATTTCTGGATTACATCTAACTAATGTAAGTAACAAAGAGATGAACAGATTGTTTAAACTGGAATGAAATGTTTCAGAGCCTTGTTAAGGCTGAAATCAATCTCATATTGAATTACTCGGATTCTTCAACCATGATTTTCTTAACGACTCTTGATCCGTCGGAGAAATTAATTGTCACCAGGTACATTCCTCTCTTTGGATTATCAAGGAAGATTCTCACCTGTTGCTGGTTGCCATATTTGCTTTTAAAAATATCCTGACCAATAATGTTTGTTATCTTGACAAATACAATTTCCTTTTCTGCCCTGAGTGTGAAATTATTATTCCGCACCGGTACAGGATAAATATTAACGCTTGTGCTGTTGTTTTCCCTTATATGATCCCTGCCCGCATAAGAAGAAGCAAATACTGTTGTATCCCTTTGGGAGTAAAGGGTAAAGGCAGTCATTAAAAAGAAGATAAAGAGTAAACCTTTCTTCATAAACAGCATTTAGTTCCTTTCACAACAAAAACTGTGCTAAAATTAACAATTTTTATCAAATTCTTCAAGTATGAGCCGTGCTTTTTCCAGATCCTCAGGAGTATCGATCCCGATACTTTCCCATTTTGTTATGGCAGTCCTGATTTTAAAACCATTCTCGATCCACCGGTTTTGCTCAAGTGATTCGGCAAGTTCCAGCGGGCTCCTATGCAGTTTTGTAATCTTTTTAAGTGTTTCTGTTCTGTAGGCATATAAGCCGATATGTTTGAAATATGTGTGCTTTTCAGCCCATACTGCTTTTTCGGCATCTCTTATAAATGGTATTACTGATCTGCTGAAGTAAATGGCATCACCGAATTTGTTTACAATAACTTTTGGCTGGTTAGGATTGAAGATATCCTCTCCGGCATCAACTTTTCTGATAAGAGTAGCCAGTTCAACTTCTTCTGAATCAAAGCAGTCGGCAAGAAGTCTTATCTGTTCAGGTTTTATGAATGGTTCATCTCCCTGGATGTTAATTACAATATCAACAGCTGAGCCGGTATTCTCCATAATTTTATCTGCTGCTTCAGAACACCTGTCAGTGCCGCTCATGTGGTCGGGTGAAGTCAAAATTGCCTTACCTCCAAAATCAGTAACAGCCTTATAGATCCTTTCATCATCGGTAGCAACATATACAAGTTCAAGTGCTTTGGAAGCCTGTTCAAACACTCTCCTGATCATAGTTCTGGAGCCTATCATTGCAAGCGGTTTTCCCGGAAATCTTGACGAAGCATAACGAGCAGGTATTATGCCGGCAATTTTGTAATTATTAGGAGTTTTCATTGTGCTAAATTACTAAAATTGGATTTCCCTATGTTTTAAAAAAGCGTTAAATTCGCAGTTCCAAATAAAAGTGATGAAGGATTTGCAGAACATTAAGCAGAGGTTTGGTATAATAGGCAACCATGAGGGTCTTAACAGGGCCATTGACATCGCTGCACAGGTTGCGCCAACAGATCTTTCAGTGTTGATTTCCGGTGAAAGCGGAACAGGAAAGGAGATCTTTCCGCAGGTGATTCACAGTTACAGTACACGGAAGCATGGACAATATATTGCAGTAAACTGCGGGGCCATACCTGAAGGAACAATTGATTCAGAGCTTTTTGGTCATGAAAAGGGCTCATTCACCGGCGCTACTGACAGCAGAAAAGGTTATTTTGAAGTTGCTGACGGGGGAACCATTTTTCTTGATGAGGTTGCCGAGCTCCCGCTTTCAACACAGGTACGTCTGTTAAGGGTGCTTGAAACAGGAGAATTCATAAAGGTTGGTTCTTCCAAGGTTCAGAAAACCAATGTCAGGGTTATAGCGGCCAGCAATGTTGATGTTCCGCGTGCAATTGATGAAGGTAAATTCAGGGAAGACCTGTTTTACAGGCTTAATACTGTGCCGATACGGATACCTCCTTTACGCGACAGGGGAGAGGATATCTTTCTGTTATTCAGAAAGTTCTCTGTCGATTTTGCTGAGAAGTACAGGATGCCTGCCATAAGGCTTGACGGTGAGGCAAAAAACCTGTTACTTAATTTTTCATGGCCGGGAAACGTAAGGCAGCTTAAAAACATAACAGAACAGATCTCTATAATTGAAAGCGAAAGGGAGATTAATGCTTCAACTTTAAGAAATTATCTTCCTGATTATACTGGAATTAAACTACCGGCTGTTATAAGAAAGGAAGAGGAAAGATCCTTTGCCTCTGAACGGGAACTGCTTTACAAGATTCTCTTCGATATGAAGAGTGACATGAACGATCTTAAGAAGCTTGTTTTTGATCTTATCCGCAGGGGGGATGTCGATCTGGAGTTCCATGACGATAGTTCAGCACATATAAAAAACCTTTTCAGGGAAGCCGCAGGCGATATTCCCAATACCGCTGAAGCATCCACTGCCGCTCCGGACTTTCAGGTACACACATCAAGAAACAATATTCAGGATACAGAGGAAATAATAGAAGAGTCGCTGTCTCTTGCCGACAAGGAAGTTGAGATGATAAACAAGGCCCTTGAAAAATATAAGGGCAAAAGGAAACTTGCCGCCCAGGAACTTGGGATTTCAGAACGCACTCTGTACAGAAAAATAAAGGAGTATGGTATTGATTCATAAATACAGGATACGGGCTTTGCTTGCTGTTATTCTGCCGGTATTCATAATTGCCACTGCAGGCTGCAAGGTGTCATATTCCTTCTCAGGAGCAAGCATTTCTCCCCAGATAAGGACCCTGAGCGTACAGAATTTTCTTAATCGGGCTGCCCTTGTTCAGCCGGGTCTCGATCAGGCATTCACTGATGCCCTGATAGATAAATGCAAGGCTCAGACCAGTCTGGAAGTTATTAGTAACCTGGGCGACGTGAGCTTTGAAGGTGAAATTACCGATTACAGGACTGCCCCCCTTACAGTTGCTGCCGATGCTTATGCTGCAATGAACAGATTCACCATAACTGTAAGAGTCAAGTTCACGAATACTGTTGATACTGATTTAAGCTTCGACCAGACTTTTTCAAGGTATGAAGATTATGACAGCAACCTTGACCTTAGTGCAGTAGAACAGGATCTTTCGGAGAAAATTATAGAGCTCATAATCGAGGATGTTTTCAATAAAGCCTTCGTAAACTGGTAGTTACTGATGAACAGGACTGATTTTCTTGATCTTTTGGGGAAGAAGTCTTCCTTCAGCAAAAGCAATCTGGGAGAGGTTTATGAGTTAGTAGACCTTTTTCCTTATTTCCAGAGTGCTCACATGTTGCTTCTGAAGGGCCTTAAGGATAATGAAGATATTAAGTTTGAGAAACAACTCAGGGAATCAGCAATGCACATAGCTGACAGGGAGGTGCTATACTATTTTCTGAACCGGGAAGTATTTCAGGGCACTGAAACACCGCCTTCAGATCAAAGCACTGAAACGCTTTCAGAAGAGGTTGAGACCAAAGTAAAAGTACCTGAGATCACAATTGAGGAAAGTGCTGATACAGGGCAGACTGTCATAGAGATTGCAAACTCTGATCAGCTGATATCGGAAATTGAAAAAGAAGAGGAGAGAGATTCAGAGTCCGAAAAGGATGAACCAGTTATAATACATGATATTTTGCGGCCTGAAGATGATGAATTAAAAGATGAATCGGCAAGTGTTATCCTGGTTATGGAGGGTGAAGAAGAAGGCAATGAAGAAAGTGTGGTCTTTATGGATCCCGGCTTTTCATCTCCCGGCGGACCAGACCTTCTTGAACTCGATACTTCAGTTTCAGATTCCCCGGCTCCTGTTACAGAATATGAGCTTCCCGGAGCAGAGCAGGATGAAGATCCTGCCGGTAAGAGGGATACAAAAAAACAAAAGCAAATCGAGCTGATCGACAGGTTTATCACTTTAAATCCCAGGATAGAGCCACTGCGTGAAAAATCAAATCTTCCGGTTGATGACCTTGCAAAGCCGCACGTTGAGGAAAAGGGAGGATTAGTGACTGAAACTCTTGCAAAAATTTATATAAATCAGGGATATTATTCAAAAGCTATAGAAATCTATGAAAAATTAAGTTTGAAATATCCGGAAAAAAGCAGTTACTTTGCAGCTCAAATTGAAAAGGTAAAGGAATTTATAAAAAAGTAGAGAGATGGGAATTTATATTTTTGTTTCAGTTCTTGTACTTGTTGCATGTGTTCTTCAGATAATGATAGTACTTGTACAGAATTCAAAAGGAGGAGGTCTTGCAGCCAATTTCACTTCTGCAGGTCAGACAATGGGTATTCGCAAGACAGCTGACTTCCTTGAAAAGTCTACCTGGACCCTTGCTGCAGCAATAGTTATTCTGTGTGTTGTTGCTACAGCTACAATCCCGAGAGGTTCTGAATCAGGTCGTTCCAGGATTGAGAATCAGATACAGAATGCCGTTGATCCTAATGCCATTCCTACTCTTCCCACAGCTGTACCGCCTTCAACGACAACAACAGGCGACCAGCAGAAACCACAGAATTAAGGACAATTAATAATATTGTATATAAAAGTGTCAGTTTGTCACAAACTGACACTTTTGTTTTTTAATACTATATTATTGTAAATTAATGTGTTAGCTTTGCCAGGTGACATAATCACAAAAAAACTGACAGAATAATGTCACAAAGCAGGAGAAAAGAGTTCCAAAATGGCATTTTTTGGCCTTTGGCATGGAATGTGATCATAATCGGAGTCAGAATTGATGTTTAACTTTAAAACTAAATAAAATGGCACAAATCAAAGGTAAAATCTTAGCAGGAAAAGTTCTTGTTAAACCAAATGAAGCAGAAGAAAAGACAGCAAGCGGTATTATTATTCCGGATTCTGCAAAGGAAAAACCCCGTTCAGGTAAGGTTGTACTTGTAGGCGCACCCAAAAAAGATGAGGAAATGGAAGTTAAGAAGGGTGATCAGGTTCTTTACGGAAAGTACTCCGGGCAGGAACTTACAATTGATGGTGAAGATTATCTTCTCATTTCACAGACTGACATTTTATTTATTGCATAACAATTCGTAACCAATAAAAATCTGAAAATATGGCAAAAGAGATTAAATTCAATATTGACGCCCGCGCTCTTCTTAAGGAAGGTGTTGATCAGCTGGCAGATGCAGTTAAAGTAACCCTCGGTCCGAAAGGCCGTCATGTGGTTCTCGAGAAAAAATTCGGAGCACCCCAGATAACAAAGGATGGTGTTACAGTTGCTAAAGACATTGAGCTTAGTGATGCTTATCAGAATATGGGTGCGCAGATGGTTAAGGAAGTTGCTTCAAAAACCGGTGACATTGCCGGCGACGGAACAACAACTGCCACAGTGCTTGCACAGGCTATAATAAATGTTGGTCTTAAGAACATTACTGCAGGTGCAAACCCAATGGACGTTAAGAGAGGAATTGACAAGGCTGTTGAAAAAGTTGTGAAGAATATTCAGAGCCAGGCAAAAGTTGTTGGTGACGATCTGAACAAAATTGAGCAGGTTGCCAGGATATCAGCAAATGATGACCAGGAGATCGGCAAGCTTATAGCTGAGGCTATGGGTAAGGTTCACAAGGAAGGCGTTATAACTGTTGAAGAGTCAAAAGGCACAACTACTTCAGTTGAGGTTGTTGAAGGTATGCAGTTTGACCGTGGTTATATCTCAGCATATTTTGTAACCAATGCAGAGAAGATGGAAGCTGAGCTTGAAAATCCTTTCATCCTTATCTATGACAAGAAGGTATCAACAATGAAGGATATGCTTCCTGTTCTTGAAGCTACTGCTCAGACAGGCCGTCCTCTTCTTATCATTGCTGAAGATGTTGAAGGTGAAGCTCTTGCAACACTCGTTGTTAACCGTCTCCGTGGTTCATTAAGGGTTTGTGCCGTTAAAGCTCCCGGATTTGGCGACAGAAGGAAAGAGATGCTTGAAGACATAGCAATACTTACAGGTGGAACAGTTATATCAGAAGAGAAGGGCCTCAAGCTTGAGCATACTACTCTTGATATGCTTGGCAAAGCTGAAAAAGTAACCGTAAGCAAGGAGAACACTACAATTGTTGACGGAGCCGGTGACAAGAATAATATTAAGGCACGGGTTGCTCAGATCAGGCAGCAGATGTCAACAACCACTTCAGACTATGATAAGGAAAAACTGCAGGAACGTCTTGCCAAACTGGCTGGAGGCGTAGCAGTTCTCTATATTGGCGCAGCTTCTGAAGTTGAAATGAAGGAGAAAAAAGACCGCGTTGATGATTCACTTCATGCAACACGCGCAGCAATTGAAGAAGGTATAGTTCCTGGTGGAGGAGTAGCTTATATCCGCGCTATTTCAGCTCTTGACAAACTCAAGGGTGACAATGAAGATCAGACAGTTGGTATTGAGATAGTAAAACGCGCTATAGAAGAACCACTTCGTCAGATTGCAGCTAACGCAGGTAAAGAAGGTGCTGTTGTTGTTCAGAACGTTAAGGCAGGCAAAGCTGACTACGGATACAATGCACAGACTGATACCTATGAGAATCTTTTCGCAGCCGGTGTAATTGACCCTGCAAAAGTAACCCGCGTTGCTCTTGAAAATGCAGCTTCAGTGGCTGGAATGTTCCTTACAACCGAAGCAGTTATTGTTGAGGAGAAGGAAGATAAGCCGGCTATGCCACCTGCCGGAATGGGCGGCGGTATGCCAGGTATGATGTAATAACTGAATAATCAGATAGTTATTCTTTTGAAGGGACATGCACCAGCATGTCCCTTCTGTTTTATATATTTTTATATATTTGCAGCTGATTTAAAAGGCTGCCTCACAAAATGGATAACATCCGGAATTTCTGCATAATAGCACATATTGACCATGGTAAGAGTACCCTGGCTGACAGGCTGCTTGAAAAGACAAAAACAATTTCAGAGAGAGATTTTCAGGCGCAGGTTCTTGATGACATGGATCTAGAACGTGAAAGGGGTATCACAATAAAAAGCCATGCTATACAGATGGAGCATTCCCTTGACGGTAAGAAGTATTTTCTTAACCTGATAGATACTCCGGGACATGTGGATTTCTCTTATGAAGTATCGCGATCAATTGCTGCCTGTGAAGGTGCCCTGCTTGTAATAGATGCCACCCAGGGAATACAGGCACAGACTATCTCAAACCTGTATATGGCTATTGACCATAACCTTGAGATAATACCTGTCCTCAACAAAATGGACATGGCAAATGCTATGCCCGAAGAGGTCAAGGACCAGATTGTGGATCTTGTTGGATGCGACCGTGAGGATATTATTGAGGCAAGCGGCAAAACAGGGATGGGAGTCGAAGAGATTCTCTTACGAATCATAAAAAGGATACCTCCTCCATCAGGACAGCCGGAGGCGCCTCTTCAGGCTCTTGTTTTTGATTCAATATTCAACTCTTTCAGGGGAATAATTGCATATTTTAAAATTGTCAACGGCACTCTCAGAAAAGGTGACAAGGTAAAATTCTTCAGTACCGGGCATGAGTACAAGGCTGAGGAAATAGGAGTTCTGAAGCTCAGGCAGGATCCCCGTGAAAAACTTGGACCCGGTGATGTGGGTTATATAATTTCAGGTATCAAGGATTCATCGGAGGTAAAGGTAGGCGATACAGTTACACATGTCGAAAATCCGTGCAGTCATGCAATTGAAGGATTTTCTGATGTCAAGCCTATGGTATTTGCAGGAATTTATCCTGTTGATGCCGATGAGTATGAGGATCTCAGGATTTCGATAGAAAAGCTTCAGCTAAATGACGCTTCACTTTCATTTGTACCTGAATCATCTGCAGCCCTTGGTTTTGGATTCCGTTGCGGTTTCCTGGGTCTGCTGCACATGGAGATTATCCAGGAAAGACTTGACAGGGAGTTTGACATGGATGTTATTACAACAGTGCCAAACGTATCATATAAGGTATATACAACAAAGGGAGAGGAGGTGGATGTGCATAACCCGTCAGGCCTGCCGCCATTGAATCACATTGAGAGGATTGAAGAGCCATATATTATTGCCCAGGTTATCACCCATGCCGACTATGTGGGAGCTATTATGAACCTGTGCATTGACAGGCGGGGAATACTGAAGAACCAGATATATCTCACCCGCGACAGGGTGGAACTGACATTTGAAATGCCCCTTTCAGAGATCGTGTTTGACTTTTATGACAAGCTGAAAAGCATCTCAAAAGGATATGCTTCTTTCGATTATTATTACTCTGCATACCAGAAAGCCGATCTGGTAAGGCTCGATATTTTGCTTAACGGAGAGATGGTTGATGCCCTTTCAACATTGATTTTCCGTGGTCATGCTTATGATTTCGGAAGAAAAATGTGTGAGAAGCTGAAAGAGCTTATACCCCGTCAGCAGTTCGATATTGCTATACAGGCAGCCATAGGGGCAAAGATCATTGCCCGTGAAACTGTTAAGGCTGTAAGGAAAGATGTTACAGCAAAATGTTACGGCGGTGACATTACTAGAAAGCGAAAACTTCTTGAAAAGCAGAAGAAAGGCAAGAAAAGAATGAGACAGGTTGGTAATGTTGAGGTTCCGCAACAGGCTTTTCTTGCAGTTCTGAAACTTGATTAGCAAAACCGCTTAACCAGCTGGTAATTCTGAAATAAATACTTTCTGATGGTCTGTTATATCAGCAGATCAGTTTATAACCTTTTCCATGAATATTAAGTATTTTCAAAGTAAGGTCTTTACCCAGGTATTTCCTTAACCTTGAAATGTAGACATCCATGCTGCGGGCATTAAAGTAATTGTCGTCGATCCATATTGCCTTAAGGGCATAATTCCTTTCAAGAATTTCATTTTTATGCCTGTAGAGCAGTTCAAGGAGTTCAGATTCCTTTGTTGTCAGCTTTACTGCTTTCCCCTTATGTGTGAGAATCTGTTTAAGCGGATCGAATGTGAAACTGCCTATCTGGTATGGTCCCTCCTTTACTGATGACACAGTGCTTCCGCCGGTCCTTCTGAGCACTGCTTCGATACGGTAGATGAGCTCCTCCATTGAAAATGGTTTTGTGATATAATCATCAGCTCCTGAAATAAAGCCTTCAATTATATCTTCCTGCTGGTTTTTTGCAGTAAGGAAGATAATAGGAATCTCCTGGTTTGACAGCCTGATCTCCTTTGCAAGGGTAATCCCATCCATTTCAGGCATCATAATATCAAACACACAGATATTGAACGACTGGTTTGAAAAAGCATCAAGGGCCTGGGTGCCTGTTCTCACAAGGGTTGTGTCAAAATTCTTAGCAGCCAGGTAATTTTTAAGAAGCATACCAAGGTTGCTGTCATCTTCTGCAAGCAATACTTTTATGTTGTCCATGATATTCTGATTTTAGTTAATTTACTATGCGTTATTATTTATGGGCAACCAGATGGTGAACCGGGTTCCCTTATTTAAAGTACTTTCGACAATAATCTGACCGTTATGTTCTTCTATCACCTTCTGAACATAGCTTAGTCCGAGCCCGAATCCTTTTACATTATGAACATTTCCAGATGGGACCCTGTAAAATTTTTCAAAGATCCTGTTCAGGTTATCCTTGCTTATTCCTATTCCCTTGTCAGAAACACTTATTTCAAGTTTCTTGTTGTTATTCCTTGTTGAAATAGAAATTTCAGGTTTCCCCTTCGAATACTTTATTGCATTATCAATAAGGTTTGAAAAGGCGTTGTTAATATGTACTTCATCAGCAAAGACAAAGTAATCGGTTGCCTGGAAATCTTTCTTTATAAGGCCATCGCAGTTTCTTATCTGAAGATTGAAATTATTTACTGACTTATTAAGGAGTGAATGCATGTCTGTTTCCTTCTTGTGCAGATTCATTCTGACCTTTTCAAATATTGCCATCTGCAAAACCTTCTCAACATGATACTTAAGCCTGGTGCTTTCATCAGAGATTATCTTTGCCAGGGCATCAATATTCTTATCCTTATCAGGAATTGTTTTGTCGGCAAGCATCTGCGAGGCAAGCGATATTGTTGAAATAGGTGTTTTTAGCTCATGGGTCATGTTACTGATGAAGTCATTCCGGATTTCTGATATTTTCTTCTGCCTGAAAATGACAATAAAGGTTCCTGTGGACAGTATTATAATAAGGATAGTAGTAATCATGGAGAATACACCGAGGTTACCTATTTTTTCAAATTTGTACTGTTTCTCCTGCAGGCAGTAAAGTACTATCTGATTCTGGCTGGGAACCGGGTCATTAGGGAACAGCTGTATTATGAACTTATTTGTTCCGGGTTTATCTGTAAAGCCCGGTGTTTTCCATATTGTACCCAGCTTACCGGATCGTATTGAAAATTCAAAGTCGAGATATATTTCAACATTATTCAGGGCAGCTCTAAGTCTTTTCTGGAGGTCTTCAGGGTTTATCCTGTCACGAATATCAGGAGTATTCCGTAGTATCTTTTCCATAAGGTTTTCGAGAAAAACAATCTTATTGCTGACTCTTCCCCTGATTTCAGAGTGAATTACCTGGGGTGATGGTTCGTTTAATTCTCCTGATGAGTAAGGAGAAACGTTTTCTGATGATATGAAGATCTTATGGCCTGAACTTGTGAAAGCAATTTTGTTTTCACCGGAACCAATGCCTGATTTTTCAACAAGGGTTTGTCCATGCCTGCTTTCAAGCAATTTTTTTGCTAAAGGAGAGTTTTCCGGGACAATAAGCGTTACAGAATCAGATGATTCAGGTTCAAGCTCTTCAACAAGGTTTTCTATGAGTTCCTTTTCCTCAAGATCGAGTACTACAGATTCGAGAGCTTTGTTAGCCATGTAACGGAATTGCTGATCAGTAACGGCAACAGCCTGCCGTATCCAGGTAAGTTGTATTAAAATCAGACCTGAAATTGCAAGGAAAAAGAATATTGCAAGTAATACAATGATTTTCCGCTTCATACGAATACAAAAGTACCTTTAACAATTGTATTTTCACATTCTTTAACTTTCTTTAACAGACCGGGCTTCGAGCGGTATCGCTTTACAGAACAGGAATTTGGAAAGACAAAAATATTTAACAAATCATTAAATTTTTGTTAAAATTCAGTAAATCAGACAATTTTATTTTTTTCCGGGAGTTATCTGGTATATCTTTGCAGAGTATTTGGCACGAAATTTGAATTTATCATATAAAGGTTTTTTTTCATAGGTTAGGTTAGTTTTAGGGTTATCGGAAAATGAGAGGCTGACAGTTAGGGGTCAGCCTCTTTTTTTAAGGTTTCCGCAATGATTAACTGGTCCTAATTCAGGTTTTGGACCTTTATTATATTAATCCCTTTTTCTGAAGCAGTCTTGTATATATGTTTCCTGATGAGTGTAGATTTTTTTCTCTGGAGATAATTCAGATCAATGACGAATGAAGTGCCATCCATGAACAGAAGTTTTATTTTACGCTGTTTATTGGGGAAAACCATCTCCTTTACATCATGCCATTGAAATGAATGTCTTTTCGCTCTGATAATCCCATAGCGGAATTCTATTTTTCCATAATCTACCAGGAAGAACAGATCAGATCTTTTTACTGAGGCCAGAAGGGCAAAAACTGTAACTATAAAGCTTATTCCAAATGGTGCGGCCGAAAGAACCGGAGGGATGCTCTGATGCCCGAACAAAGGCCGGGCAGTGACAACATATAAGCCAGCCAGAAAGAACAGGCCTGCAAAAATCCAAAGCAGAATTTTTCTGCCTTTTGTGAATTCCTCTTCTGAAAGATTGAAATACAGCTGTTCCATAAATTACTGTATTAGGTAAAGTAAATTTTTATCGTTAAGCGTATCCTTATCAATAATAAAAACAGCACTTACAGCCTCTGTCTGCTTCAGACGGGCAGATATCTCAGGACCGGCACTGCCCAGGGACAGGTGGACCTGAAGTATGAAATCAATATTTTTAAGCTTTTTCAGCAGGAACTGGCTGCCTGACCTGTTTGAGACAAGTTCATAGAGAACTTCGCCAGTCTTACCGGTGGCTCTGAAACGACTGAAGAACAATTCATTTCCTGAATCGTCACTTATGCATAAGGGATCAGTGTTTCTTAGAGAGATTCCCATTTTTCTGTTTAAAGCCAGAGATAGTTTATAATCGGGTTCAGCTGAAACTATTCCAAAAACGAGCAGGTTTTCATTCTTACCTGCATCAAAAATGATACGTTTTGTTTTTGGTGTGCTTTTCATTATTCAAGCCACAGACTGATAAAGGTAATTAAAAAAACGAATCAAGGTTCACTGCACGACTGATTTATCTCTCAGTCTTTTCCATGCCTGACATGCAGCTTCCTGTTCTGCTTCCTTTTTTGAGGAACCCTGACCTGTACCCATGCTGGTCCCGTCAATAATAAGAGTTGTTGAGAAGACCGATTTCTTCATATTGAAATCGTACTCTTCGTTGTATGTGAAGATAAGGTTTGACTTGTTTTTCTGAACCCACTCAAAAACAAGGCTTTTATAATCGGTGTCAGTGTTGATAATTGATTCCAGATTGATATGTTTATCCAGGATTCTTTTTATGAAGATCTTTTTTGTTTTCTTGTATCCCTTATCAAGGAAAACTGAGCCGATAAGGGCCTCAAGAGCATCACCGTAAAGGTTACGTGTAGGATGCTGGCTGTTTATATTGCTTATCAGGATTTTGTTAATGCCCATCGATACAGCAAGCTGGTTCAGGACATCCCTGTTCACTATCCGTGAACGTATTTTTGTCATGAATCCTTCATTGGCATCAGGGAATTTTTCAAAGAGATAATCAGAAAGGATAGTGCTTATAACTGCATCACCAAGAAACTCAAGCCGTTCGTTATTGACTTTTTTCCCATCGGGAAGAGTGAATGTGGCAGACCGGTGTATAAATGCTATCTCATATAGCTTCAGGTTTCCCGGCCTGAAACCGAAAATCTTTTTTAAACGAGAGCTGAACTCATGTTTATCAAGAATATATGTACCATTTATTCTCCTGAGGAATAATGACACTATTATTCTGCTTTTTTAATGACTACTGATGCATTATGCCCGCCAAAGCCAAAGGTATTGCTAATGGCATAATTCACAGTTCTGCTTTGAGCCTTATTAAGTGTAAGATTCAGATTCTGGTCTATATCAGGGTCTGCTTCCCTGAAATTGATTGTAGGTGGAATTATATCATGCTTTACAGCCATTATTGCGGCAATGGCCTCTACAGCGCCGGCTGCTCCCAGAAGGTGACCAGTCATTGACTTTGTAGAGCTGATATTGAGTTTATATGCATGTTCGCCGAAAACATCAACAATAGCCTTGGTTTCCGAGACATCGCCCAGAGGAGTTGATGTCCCGTGAACATTAATATAATCGATGTCATTAACAGTGATGCCTGCTTCCTGCACTGCAAGTTTCATTACATTTCTTGCTCCCAGTCCTTCAGGGTGAGGGGCAGTCATGTGGTAAGCATCAGCTGTCAGGCCTGTGCCAACTAATTCTGCATAAATCCTGGCTCCTCTTGCCTTTGCATGTTCATATTCCTCAACAATGAGGGCTCCGGAACCTTCACCCAGCACAAATCCGTCACGTGTCCTGTCAAATGGACGGGATGCTGAACTGTATTCATCATTTCTTGTTGAAAGTGCCTGGAGTGCATTGAATCCACCAATGCCAGGCTCATTTACACATGCTTCCGAACCTCCTGTTACAAAAATATCAGCTTTTCCCCAGCGGATATAATTTACTGCATCGATAATTGAATTGGTTGAGGAAGCGCATGCTGATACAGTACCGAAGTTTGGACCTCTGAATCCGTATTTGATTGAAATAACTCCGGCAGCTATGTCACCAATCATCTTGGGGATGAAGAACGGGCTGAATCGGGGAGTCCCATCGCCAAGAACGTGGCTTTTTATTGCCAGGAAAAAAGTTTCAAGTCCGCCAATACCTGATGCCCATATCACACCAATCCTGTCCTTGTCAATCTTCTCCAGGTTTAATCCTGAATCCTTGACGGCCTCTTCGGTTGTTACGAGGGCATATTGTGAATAAAGGTCAAGTTTGTTTGCTTCCTTCCTGTCGAAATGCTTTGAGGAGTCATAGTTTTTTAATTCGCAGGCAAATTTTGTTTTGAACTTTTCGGTATTGAAATAAGTGATCATATTGGCGCCACTCACACCGTTTTTAAGTCCTTCCCAAGTTTCATGCAAATTATTACCCAGTGGAGTCAAAGCTCCAATCCCCGTAACTACAACTCTTCTCATAAAATGATTATTTTAAATGCAAATTACTTTGCATTTTCCTCGATGTACTTAATTGCATCACCAACTGTACTGATGGTTTCTGCCTGGTCATCAGGAATTCCGATGTTGAATTCCTTTTCGAATTCCATGAT
>CAZEYY010000031.1:26442-32717 GCA_964516485.1 uncultured Rikenellaceae bacterium | reverse complement strand
GGAGTGTTTTCATTTTTGTCAAAGCCTGTCATTATAATTGCATCATCACCTGCAACAATGTCACAATCAGAAATCCGGATGTTCCTTGATGCAGTGCAGTGAATCCCGTCACTGTTTGGTATAAGGATATTATTCCTGATTGTGATCCCTGTGACAAGCACATCTTCACAGTAGCCGAACCTTATTGCCCAGACAGGGGTGTTTTTTACAGTAATCCCTGACAGTGTAATTCCCGTGCAGTGGAAAAATACTATAGTCATGCCCGGCATTGCTAGTCTTTTTACAGGTCCGTCACTGAAGAAGGTACCATCCTTCATGTAATCATCCTTCTGACGGGTGAATGACCTGTTAAAATCAGGAAAGCCATGGTTCTTTGTGAAATCATAAAAATGCGATCCGCTGGCATCAATTGTACCATCCCCGGTTATTGAAATATTGCATGCATCCTCGCAGAAGAATATCCCTCTTACTGTATTGCCTGACCTGTAGTCTTCAATGTTTTCACTTCCTTTCAGCACAGCGCCGCTTTCAAGAAACACGTTCACGTTGCTGTTGAGGATCACCGGTCCCGTGATAAAGGTTCCGGCCGGAATTATAACCCTGCCTCCGCCTGCTGCAAAGCACTCATCTACAGCTTTCTGAATGGCAGAAGTTGAGTTCTTGCCTTTTTCAGCTCCATAATCAGTTATGTTGTATTCACGGGCTGATACATTTCCTGTTATTAGCAGAACTGCTGTTATTAGCAGGAGGCTCTTATTTAAATACCGTTGTCTCATTCTTGCCAAATTATAAAAAATAAAAATAATCTTAGTCATCCCGAATGAACAGATTGTCAAGTGTCAGGCTGTTTTGAACGAGACCAGATCCTGTACTTGCACTATCTATTCCAAATGTAGTTATAAAAGTAAGGAACAGAGCTTTTTTTGTTCCTGTTTCTTCCCTGAAAAGTGAGATCTTGTTTTGAAGAATATTCTGATATTTTTTATTTATAATGAACTTATTTACAGAGAATTTTATTTCACAGATATTTATAGTCATATCCCTTCTGTCAATTATCAGGTCAATCTGTGCGCCTTTATTTTTCGTATTGCAGCGCCAGGATGAGACAGCTGTCTGGACACCGGAAATGCCCAATGAATGTTTTATCTGATCAATATGTTTAAGGCAAATCGTTTCAAAAGCATAACCGCTCCATGCTCTGTATGAGGGAGTGTCAAAGTGTGTTATCCAGCTGGTATTCTGATCTTTGCCGAGGTCTCTGAGGAATTTGAAATAAAACAGAGTGTAATTATCAGTAAGCTGGTACAGGCTGTTGCGCTCTTTCTTCCCGTATGGCAAAAATTTATTCAGGAAACCGCTTTCTTCAAGTTCCTGAAGTATTCTTGTAGTGCTTCCGGCATTGGGCAGGCCTGTTTTACGAATAATATCATCGCGTGTGAGACCGCTGCTTTTTGATGCAATAGCTTTTATAACAGCTTCATGCTTCTGATAATTATCAAAAAGAGACCTGAAAAGGTTGTTGAATTCATTCCTGAGCAAACCAGTTTCAGTGAAGCAGATATCATTTATGTTTTGTACTGCACTTTTGCCCTTCACTACCTGGTCCCAGTAAAATGGAACGCCGCCCAGAACCATATAAAGCTGTGTAATCTGGTAACGATCGAGAGTCATATTGTCTGAAAGCAGGAATTGTTCACATTCATTAAGGGTGAAGGGAAATACTTTGATCTTCAATGTTATCCTGTTGTGAAGCCCTCCTTTATTGTTGATGAGTTTGTTTATCATCCACGATGCAGCTGATCCGCAGACAACAAGGATAATGTCCTTCCTTGCCGAAGCCCAGTGGTTCCAGAAATGCTCAAATGCCGGCATGAATCCGGAATTATGTGTATCAAACCATGGGAGTTCGTCAAGGAAAATGACTTTCCTTTTCTTTTCCGGAAAATTCTTTTCAAGCAGGTATCTCAGTGATTCAAAGGCATCAAGCCATCCTGAAGGTGGTTTTATCTGTTCATCAGGGCATAGTTTCATAAGTTCAACATTGAAATTTGCCAGCTGCATCAGATAATCCGCATTGCTCAGTGCTGTAACATGAAATGTGAAAATTTTGGAAAAGGCCTGTCGTATTAAATAAGTCTTCCCGATCCTCCTTCTTCCGTATACTGCAATAAATTCTGATTTGCCTGATACAATGGCTTTCTGAAGCTGATCAAGCTCTTTTTTACGTCCGGTAAACTTTTTCATTCCGGTTTGATTCTGGCTTTAAATGTACGTATAATTAATTATAAAGCCAAATATAATATTTAAATATGGCTTTAAGTATATAAAAATATATAGTTAAAGCCATAATGATAATTTATAAATTCTTTAAACAAGTCAGCTGGATGTTCCATTCCTGCTGTTATTGAAATGTGATGCCAGAAATGAATCAATCTCCTTTCTAAAGGGTGCTGAAGGTTGTGCGCCCATTCTTGTCACTGAAATTGCTGCTGCAGCACTAGAAAACCTTACTGCTTCTGCAAGAGACCTTCCTTCGGTTAAAGCTGTAGCAAGACTGCCGCAGTATATGTCGCCTGCAGCTGTTGTGTCAACAGCATCAACCATGAATGCCTTAACCCATTCTGAAGCTTCATCGGAATATATGAAGGATCCCCTGACTCCAAGAGTGATTATCACTGTCCTGCAACCGGCTTTCTTCAGTTCCCTGGCTGCTTTCAGCACCGAATCATCATCTGTGACAGCGATCCCTGACAATATTTCAGCCTCTGTTTCATTTACAACAAGAATCCCAACCTTCCCGAGATATTTCCTGTCAAACTCTCTGGCCGGTGCAAAATTCCACATTACAAGCTTCCTGTGCTTTTCACAGAAATCCAGCACATATTTAAGGGTTTCAGCAGTTATTTCATATTGAAGTATGACAATATCTGATTCTTTTATTATGGAAGTGGCCTTGTCAATATAGCCTGGGGAGAGCCTGTAATTTGCCCCAGGAGCCACAGAAATGAAATTTGCCCCATGTTCACCGATCATAATAAGTGCGGTTCCTGTGGAAATATTTTTTTCCCTGAATATAAAGTCAGTGTTGATACCGTCTTTACTGAAATTGTCAATCATCCTTGGGGTGATGTCATCATCGCCAACGCAGCTGACAAACCATACATTTCCTCCGGCTCTGGCAGCTGCAACTGCCTGGTTTGCTCCCTTTCCTCCGAAAACCTGCATGAATTCGGCATCAGTTACCGTTTCCCCAACCTTCGGCAGTTGCTTCATCTTCATTATGAAGTCGATATTTGAACTGCCAATTACAACGATCTTTTTCATAAATATCAGATTATAAGCGGGCTATGATGATCATTCCCAGTCCGGCAAAAAATGAGACAAACATCGTTATCAGGTACCTGTTAATGACAGGCGGTGCGCCCTTGAATTCCCTGAACACAAAAACACCCCAGGCAGCGCCAACCATTGTTGCTCCCTGACCTAGTCCATAAGATATTGCTGGTCCTGCCTTGTCGGATGCAATAAGGTTGAACAGAAAGCCTGTCAGCCATATCATTCCGCCGAGAATGCCGAACAGATGCTGTTTTGTTGTGCCATTTGTGAAGTAGTCCTTATATGATGATTTGCTGCCTTCAACAGGCTTGTACATGAAAAATGTGTTCCATAGAAAGTTTGAAATGAAGACTCCGGCTGAAAAGATCAGGGCAGCTGAGTACGGAGTCATTTTTCCTGCTTCAGGAGAAGTGAAATTCAGAGTCATTCCATCAGCAACAAACCTGTAAAAGAAGCCCATTATGATACCTGCCATTACAGAAAGCAATATGCCCTTTGCTGATGTGGAACCTTTTGATTTCGAGACTTTTGATGATGCCAGGGCATTAACAACTATGGCAACAACAACGAGTGCAACTCCTGCGAAAAGAAGAACCGGATTTCCTTCAGGATTCTTGATGTAATTGACTATCACGCCAATAACAAGGGCCAGTCCTACACCTACAGGAAAGGCAACAGAGATACCTGCAACTGCTATGGCTGCGACAAGAATGAGATTTGAAAGATTGAAAATTACTCCACCGATAAAGGCCGAGCTTATTGACCCGCTGTCTGCCTGCTGCAGATCGGTTATGAAGCTTCTTCCTGAATCACCAATGCTTCCAATTGTAAGCCCGTAAATTAATGTCATCAGTATTATACCGAGTGAGTAGTCCCAGTAGAACATAGGGAAAGGCCATTTGTCACTTGAAACCTTTGAGGTGTTTGCCCAGGATCCCCAGCATAGCATTGTTATGAAGCAGAAGATCACAGCGAGAGAGTAAGAGTTGATTATGAACATGTTTGTAATGCTTATTTGGTTATTTCAATAATTATATTAGAACACAAAGAGCACAGATTCAGGATTTTAATCTGTTCTGTGCTCTTTTGTGAAATTTTCACTGTTTTTGTATTAGCTCAGTGACTATTTATGTATATCCTTTGGCTGCGTGCCTTTTCTCCAGTGTTCCTCTATCTTTTCAAGTGTAACATTTTTTGTTTCAGGAATATAGAAGTATCCCCACACCAGACTCAGAATTCCCACAAGTGCGTATAGAAAGAAAGCTCCTGCCGGATTGCCCAGATCCTCTCCATTAAGTATTATGTTTGATCCCGGCAGTGTGAGACCCTTTACAAGCTTGAAGAAAGTAAAGGCAACAATGCCGTTGAACAGCCAGTTTGAAAGAGCACCTATGCTTGATCCTATTCCTCTCACGCTCAGAGGATAAACCTCGGAAATGATCAGCCAGCCGAGAGGGCCGAGGCTGATTGCAAAGAATGCTATGTAAATCCATATAAGAGCAATTGTAACCCATTTGATTGAATCGCCGAGTGTTGACTGCAGGGCAAAGCATGTTCCCATTGCGATAAGTGCAACGACAAGTCCTGTTACTCCGATGAAGTATAGTTTTCTTCTTCCCAGCTTATCAATCATAAACAGGGAAAGTATTGTAAATACAACATTAACGACACCTACGCTTACTGATGCCCAAACGGCTGCCTGTGCATCGGCAAAGCCTGACATAAGGAAAATCTTGGGACTGTAATAGATAATTGTATTAATACCTGTAAACTGCTGAACGAACATGATTCCGACTGCAATAATAAGAGGAACCCTGAGCCACTTTTTGAATATTTCTGTCCAGTTGACCTTATTGGCTTTGTCGGCTTCAATATCTGCTTTCATTTTCGCAATCACCTCCTCAACAAGTGTAGGATCCTCAACTTTCTGAAGCACCTCACGGCATTTATCCTCATAACCCTTGCTGATGAGCCACCTGGGTGTTTCAGGGAGGAAGATCATGCCGATAAACATTATAAGCGCAGGAATTACACCAACATAGAACATCGGTCTCCAGCAACTGTTAAAGTCGGGATGACCGTCGGGAACTGCAAAAGCCGAGTCGCTGAGGTAAGAAACCATGATGCCTATTGTTATAAGAAGCTGGAACATAGAGACCATTGTTCCCCTGCTTTTTGTGGGAGAGATCTCCGCAATATAGAGAGGCACTGCAAATGATGAAACACCGATCGCAACTCCAAGGAATAAACGTGCAAGGACAAGCATCACCGGCCCCGTGGCCGCACCAGACCAGATAGCACCGATAATGAAAATAACGGCGGCAGCCAGTGCTACTTTTTTTCTTCCGACAATATCAGCAATTCTTCCACTGAATAATGCACCAATTACCGCACCTACCAGTCCGGCAGTTGTTATTATTTCAATCCAGCTGTTATCTATGCCAAAGGCGCTCTGGAAAAATGGTATTGCCCCTGAAATAACACCTGTGTCAAATCCGAAAAGTAGTCCACCGGTAGCTGCAATTGTAGCAATCACAAATACGAGGCTTTTGTTTTGCTTAATCTGTTTGTTATCAGTCATTTTAGTAAGGTTTAGAATTCGTTAATCTCCTTATTGTATTCCTTATTTCAGATATCCGGAAATACATCTCATAAAAATAAACTAAAAAATGAGAATTCCAATATGTGTTTACTAACCACAGGTCACACGGGTTTCACGGAGAAGATAAATCCGTGTTCTCTGTGCAATCAGTGGTAAACAAATTAACCACGGGTTTCACGGGTTTCACGGAAGAAAATAAATCCGTGTTCTCTGTGTAATCAGTGGTGAAAAAATAACCACGGGTTTCACGGGTTTCACGGAGAAGATAAATCCGTGTCATCCGTGTAATCAGTGGTGAAAAAATCCGTGTCTTGCGTGTAATCCGTAGTAAAAAAAT
>CAZEYY010000031.1:23681-26342 GCA_964516485.1 uncultured Rikenellaceae bacterium | reverse complement strand
GTGTAATCAGTGGTGAAAAAATCCGTGTCTTGCGTGTAATCCGTAGTAAAAAAATATTAATATTGATAACTGATAAACCAGAAAAAGCAATCCTATGAGTACACTTTCTGAACTTGCAAAGATGATCGACCATTCGATCCTGGGTCCCACACTGACAGATGCTGACCTTGAGAAACACTGTAAAATAGCTTTAAAGTATGATGTGGCATCAGTATGCGTGAAGCCCTATGCTGTCAGACGGGCAGCTGGAATTCTTAAAGGCAGCGATGTGAAAGTTGGTTGTGTTATCGGATTTCCTCACGGTAACAGCTCAACCACTGTGAAGGTGTTTGAAGCCGAACAGGCCTGCAATGAAGGTGCTGTTGAGATAGATATGGTAATAAATATCGGAAAGGCACTGCAGGGCGACTGGGATTATATAGAGAAGGAGATAAAAGCCGTGACTGATGCCTGCCATGCAAACCATGCTATTGTCAAGGTTATCTTTGAGACTGATTTTGTAACAAAGGATGAGGATAAGATAAGGCTTTGCGAAATCTGCACAAAGGTTGGAGCTGATTTTGTAAAGACTTCAACAGGCTTCGGATATGTAAAACAGCCAAATGGTGATTTTAATTACAAGGGAGCCACTCTTCATGATATTGAACTTATGCGGAAACATTCCGGTCCGAAGGTAAGGGTAAAATGCGCGGGAGGAGTGAGGACCCTTGACGATCTTCTGAAGATGAAAGCTGCAGGAGCAGTCCGGTCGGGGGCCACAGCTACTGAGGCCATGCTTGAGGAAGCGAGGAAAAGATTCGGTACAAAATAATTTTGCAGAGGATTATTCAGGATGAACAGGGCAGAGGAATTCCTATTAAAACATAAGCTTCTTTCATCACATACTGATCTCGATAACCTGGTGAAGACCTTCTCCGAAGACATGCTATCTGGTTTGTCAGGTAGGGGAGGTATGAGAATGATACCTACATATATCGAGGCAGAAAATGATTTTCTGAAAGAAACGCCTGTTCTTGCAATCGATGCCGGAGGTACTAACTTCAGGGCTGCAATTGTGAGGATTTCAAAAACAGGAGATGTAATAATCAGGGATAATGTAAATTACAGGATGCCCGGACTTAACGGGCTAATAAGCAGCGATGAGTTCTTTAAAACAATTGCTGATTACATAAGACCACTTGCTGAGAAAGTAAACCGGATCGGCTTCTGTTTCTCATATCCGACAGAAATACTTCCTGACAGGGACGGACGTCTTATTAAATTTTGTAAAGAGGTGCAGGCTCCTGAGGTTCATGGCCAGATAATAGGAAAACGATTGCTCAAGACACTGGGGACGCCTGAAAAGACGATCGTTCTGCTCAATGATACTGTGGCTACTCTCCTTGCAGGAAAGTCTGCTGCTGCAAATCGGAAATATGATTCTTTCATAGGCTTTATCCTGGGAACCGGCACCAACACCTGTTATATTGAACAAAACATAAACATTATTAAAAAGCCGGAACTTAAAAAAACTGGAAGCCAGATAATAAATGTTGAGTCAGGCGATTTTGGAAGGCCTCCCCAGACAGTCCCCGATATAGAATTCTGTAATACAACAACCGATCCGGACAGCTATAAATTTGAGAAGATGTTTTCCGGAGGTTATTTTGGTGGCTTTGCTCTTTTTGTTTTAAAGGCAGCAGCTAACAAAGGCCTATTCTCTGCATCAACAACAGAAGCGTTAAACAGACTGTCTGATTTGCAAACCGGTGATGTCAGCTCTTTTGTGGAGGGACAACTGTCACTGGATCATCCTCTTAATAAAGTATTAAAGAATTCATTGGATGCTGAGATGTGCAGATACATAATTGAATCACTTATTGACCGGGCTGCAAAGCTGGTTGCCGGAAGCATGTCAGCAGTAATACTGAAATCAGCTAAGGGGACATCTCCTGAGAAGCCGGTACTCATAACTGTTGAGGGAACAACATTCTATAAGCTTCACAATTTTAGGGAATGGTTTGAGACTTATCTTAATGACTACCTTAGTGGCGACAGGAAGAGATATTTTGAGTTCACAGAAGTTGCCCAATCGGGTCTGGTCGGAGCTGCACTGGCTGCACTGATTGATTAGTCTGTATTTTGTTCCGCAGATGTTGCAGATTTACCCTGATATCTGTAGCATAACTGAAGAGAATCCTCAAATTAGCAATTTGTAAAAATGCTTTATTTTGCTGATTCCTTATAAGATACCAGAGTGATGTTTTTCTCAGCAACGGCCTTCTTTATTTCACTGCTGGTGAATACTTTAGTTACTCCATCTCTGTCTGCAGCTACATTCTCATAACCGGTATGCCAGATAGCCCTCATCTCAGGTGTGTCAAGTCCGGGATGATCGATGAAGATATATTTTCCCGGTTTCAGGTCCTTAATTGTCCTTATTGCCGATGCAATCCTGGCCTCAGCTGTTTTATCCTCACTTTTCCACAATGACACATACTTATATCCTGCTGCTGAGGGATTTATGTTTAGATTGTATTCTTGTGCGAGTTCTTTTACGAGGGCAGATATTTCCGGTGCACAACTCTCGCATCCCATGTGGCAGTTGACATGGCTCACATGTGGTACATGACGTTTTGCCATCTCAATCTGGGCTCTGAATTCGGCTTCAATTTCCTCTAT
>CAZEYY010000031.1:0-23581 GCA_964516485.1 uncultured Rikenellaceae bacterium | reverse complement strand
AATGAGGCTTTCCTCATTGCAAGCAGGTTCTCATGTGGTGTAAGTACTGTTATCTCACAGCCGGCTGCAAGCAGGTATTTCTGGTCTTTATATTTTTCAATAAGATCTCTTGAAAATGCAAATACCTCATTTTCAGTTTTGTCCTGTACAAATACAGGATTAATATTTCCTCCAAGCACTACGGCATTGCCAAGTATCCATCTTGCCTTGTTGATATCAACCTGCCAGTCGAGGTCGATAATATCCATATTGACATTTTTCAGTGACTCAAGGAGATGGTTGATGTTCCCGCAGATATGAAGCTTGACAGGTATACCAAGCCCGTGGATGTATTCAATAAGTTCCCTGTGTCTGTGTCTGATAAAAGTATTGTATGTGTCACAATCGATCTGGGAACATATTGCGTCGCCAATTCCAATCAGATCGCATCCTGCTTCGATCTGTGCCTTTGCAAACTTCTTCCCCAGATCAAGGCATTTGTCAAATAGTCTTTCAGCAGAATCAGGATCTGTCATGAGCATCATTAACATGTTATCGACTCCTGCGAGATCGCATGCTTCAGCAAGCGGACCTTCAATCCATCCGCTTACAGGCACTGTGCCATCGAGGAGTTTCCGGAAGTATTCAGCTCCTTTTATCCTGTCGAGGGTTCTTTCGCATTTGTAAACATCGGGTTCCGGCAACCTGTCAATATCATCTGCTGAGCTTACAATTATTTTGAGACACTGGGGGACGCCTTCATCAACATATTTGACCGGAGCTCCAAAGGCTGATGTCTCCCTGTACGGATCTGAAATAAGGCTGACCATATCAGTGTCAAAATATTCCATGGCCTTAATGTTGCTCTCCACAAGTGTCTTGTAGTCAGAAGCGAATTTACCGTAAGTGGTGTTATTGAACCTGGCGGCAAAGTGCATCAGTATTGGCCTGAAGAAGACTCTGTCCGGATGTGTTTTTCCTTCGAGCAGGGCATCAAAATGTTGTTTTTTATTCATTTCATCATAATATTATTTTGATTTTAATGGAATGATGGAACCCACAAATTATATTTATACGTGTTTTGTATTCATTACATGTGGGTTTCAGAATATTTTATCGAAATATTCAGAGAAAAAGCCAAGTGCCAGTATTGCAATGAGAAACAGCCATGTATTCGGACTTGCAAAATTGAGCGTCCAGCCCATATACGGGTTATTCTTTGGAACAATTATCCTGTAATCACTTCTGTTGAAATAGAAAATCCCTTTCCAGTTATTAGGATTCCTGTTCATAGAATTTTCCATTTCCTTTGTTTCTTTTGATTTCATTTGATATATACCTGCTTTAGTTTAATATGATTATTATCCTTATAATATTCTTTTTACAGCCCCCCTTGCTCATAGCTGTCACCTTACCATAAACGGCAGGTTGTCAGATGAAAAATGCCCCTTATTGTCGAAAGCATAAACAAACAACCTGTACATTCCGGCTTCTGATGGAGCCCTGAATGAGATAAGCGGGCCGCTGCCTTCAATAAGTCCCGGAACCGGTTTTGGAGCCACTTCTCCCTGCCCTGCGTATGAAGCATATTTTGCTTCAGGTTTTATCTCCCATCTGAATGTCAGTTCATCATTATCAGGATCTGAGGCAGTGACCCTTGCTGAATTCCGGCTGCCTTTGTCAATTATAATATCCTGATAACGAATATAATTATCAACATTCAGGGAGTCAACTATGGGTGCTTCATTATCCTTTATCATACCTGTCCACATTTTATGCATAAGTCCGACCTGTGGCGACTCTAGTCCGGTTGAGTCAAACATGCAGAACCAGGTGTGGGTTGTTTCCTGCTTGAAACCTGACCAGTAGAATACGTACGATCCAAGGCAGTTCCTGTTCCTTGTACTCATTGCACTCAGATACTTTTTCTCGTAGCAGTCATATTTCTCGCGACCGCTTTGTTCGTATGGCGCCTTCCATGATGTCTTTTTCACTTCCCAGTAGCCATCAGGTCCCCATTCTGCAATTAAATATGGTTTTGTCCATCCGTATTTTCTGAGAGTGTCGCCGATTGTGTATATATCTCCGTATGAATTAATTCCGAGCAGGTCAAGGTCAGGACATCTCTTCACAATATCAGCAACCTTGTACATTCTGCTGGTGCCTATAACGGTCATTACCGGATGATCCGGATCCGTTTTCTTTATCTCCCTGGCTGCATCATTTACAGCATCCCATACCTTTGGGTTGAATGTATTGTTCGGAGGAATGAAGTCAAGTTCATTGCCAACTGCCCACATAAGCACTGCAGGATGGTCTTTTATGTTCTTCACTATCTCCTTTATTCTGTCAGTCTGTTTTCTTACAGCGGCTGTATCGTTGTAGTCGAAGCCGTACCGTTCTGCATTTGCAGGAAGATTGACAAGGACCTTCAGTCCCAGTTGCTGTGCTTTGTCGAGGCCTTCTTTTCTTGACCCCATCCTTATAGAATTTCCGCCGTACCGGCTGACCTTCTCCAGAAAGGTATCACCAACAACACCTTTGACAAAGAAGGGATTCCCATTCACTTCCAGGCTGAAGGAGTTATTGTCCTTAATAATTTTAACGACATTTTGTTGTCCTGCCAGTGAGCTGATAGCGAAGCTCAGAATAAAGGATAGAAGTAAATTTTTCATAATATACAGAAATTCAGAGTATTATTTGTTGCTTGGCGTTTTCCGACCTCCCCCTCTCACCCCGGGAGAGGGGGAATGAGGGGGTGAGGTCCTCTCAATCAGGCTCTCCATGGCCTGTCTCTTTTAATATCAGTCTTAAGTATATCGCATGCAATATTCACATCCTCAACCATCTGGAAGTCGTACATACCTGCACAAATAAAGTCTGCGCCGTTTTCGAAGGCATACCGGAAACCGTCTTTCGGGAGTATGGCACCTGCAGCCATTACCTTAAATGCAATAAGCGGCTGAGGCAGTGTTTTCATATAGGCAATTGTCTCAGCAGGATTATTGTCAAACTTATTGTCATGGTCAACAGGATGTCCGGCTGACCAGTAATTATAATGGTGCATTGTTTTCATCCAGAAATCGGGCACAAAGCCTGCATCAACACAGGCCTTGATTGTCTCAATCTTGTGTGCTCCAATCCCTGTAATGAGGCCGTTTGATCTGATATAATCAAGGACTTTTGCAATAACATCAGGCTGATCGTTACCCATGTAGTAATCGGCAGTCTCTCCCTGTATGTAACATGCAACTGCGCCTGTATCTATGGCTCTTTTTATCTTGTCGAGGTACTCGTTGAATGGCATTGGCGAAATTCCCTTGTCGCTGTAAAGTAGTCCCGCACAGTCAGTTATGAACTGTATTTTGCCTATGCCTCTTTTCCAGTACTCATCTATAAGCGAGCACAGAATAGGGTTTGTAAGCAAAGTGTTAATGCCACATTTCTCTGCAAGAAGCAGCGTTGCAAAGATCTTCTCCTTCTGGTGATAAGCCTTCACAAGCTGTGAAACATAAATCAAATCCCTCGAATGAGCCCAGCCTGAGAGCAGGTTTCCGCCGAGTATCACCCTGCTGAATTGCCTGTCCTTTATCATTGCATGTGGAACCTGGCTTTTTAGTTCTTTCAGGCTTGCCACATTGAATGTTTTGGCACTGGCTCCGGTAACAGCATCAACAAGGTTCTTCTCTTCATAGGATTCCCATTGTTTTTGTTTGAACAAAGCATAACCAAACAGGCCAAGGACAGGAATTGACGAAAGGCCCTTTATTACAGATCGTCTGTCTATTCCATTGTCAGCCAAAATTATAGACTCTTCTGCAAGTGCCTTTTCCTCAATAGTGTCTGCAGGAATTATTCTTTTCTTCCTGCGTCGTTTTATAAAGACTGACAAACCAAGTATTTTCCCAGTGGGGAAGAGGAAGAGGATAAAGAGGGCTGCCATCTCAACAAAATTCTTGTCGATTATAAGATAGTTGCCTTCATGCGGTAAACCAAAATCGAGCCCGGTCAGCGGAGGATTGGCTATCCAGAACAAAGAGATCAGCACCATCCCTGCAATTGAAGCTATTCTGTCGAACAAGCCCGTAAAAAGCATGAAGCCAATAAAAATCAGTCCCCATGTGACAGTGAAATCAGCTGCTATGAGCAAGGCCTGATTTTCCGCTATTGAATGAAAAAACCCCTTGAATATCCAGTTTGATAGTAAGAGGTAATCGGCTGAAGACCAGGATGGTGTGAATAATTTGGTGAGTCCTTC
This sequence comes from uncultured Rikenellaceae bacterium, assembly GCA_964516485.1. Taxonomy (GTDB): domain Bacteria; phylum Bacteroidota; class Bacteroidia; order Bacteroidales; family VadinHA17; genus LD21. Next base: position 19,344 of record CAZEYY010000031.1, on the reverse strand, counting down.
AAAAAGAAAGTGCCAGCCCACAACAATCCTGAGTACCGTCAGAGCATAAAGCCTGATTCCTTTAAGTTCCTGTTTTCCTGAAAGCTCCATAGTATAATAGATTGTTAAGTTAAAGCTAATTATTTTTATTACTTTTCGGAATATTACCTGTATTTAATTTGTCAAATGGGTATATTTCAATTCTCTCCATGAGAAATATTATAGTTTTTGTCTGCCTGATTGTATTCAAATCTCTACAGCCTGATATTGCATTTGCTGCTACAGTACTACATTCGAGGGTGGCTATTGCGGATACTCTGCCTGCGAGTCAGTTGTTGTATAACGGTAGGTTATGGAGGGACATTTATGTAAGTGTCCGTGAAGATCAGTTTCTGTTCACAAGTGAGTTTCTTCCAGGGACTGTAAGGTTTAGCGGAGCTGTTTATAAAGGCCTTAAGGTCAGATATGATCTGCTTCTCGATGAAATGCATATCCTTACCGGAAATGCACAGATACTTCAGATAAACAGGGAGATGACGGATGAATTCACACTTGAATATGCTGCCCGTGAATACAGGTTCAGGAAACTGGTGTTCAGGGATTATCCCGATATATCAGGTTTTGTTGATATAAGGTATGAAGGACAGTCTTTACTTTTTCTGAAACATAAAAAGGAGATATCAAAAGCTGCACCGGGGAAAAGTTATGAGAATTTTATTCAGACTGACAGGATTTATGTACTGACAGACTCAATACCACAACGGATTAAGAGTAAGCGTGACCTGTTCAGGTTATTTGGCGAAAACAGGGTGCAGGTGACCGAATACATGAAAAAAAACGGGATAAAGGTCAGTTCAAAGGTGCCTGACAGTATGGCTACGGCATTGCGGTATTTTGACAGCATAAATAATAAGTGATTTCCGGATGAGAAAGATACTGTTGCTCCCAATATTCCTTTGCTTCCAATTGCTTTTTGCCTCTGCCCAGGGAGATCTCAGACTGAAATGGGATTCTCCTGATACGGATTTCAGGGAGTTTTCAGCAAAGGCAGAACAGCAGCTTAATATCCGCTTTTATTATAAGGAAGAATGGATCAGTGATGTTAAGGTTAGCCTTCAGCCTGGTTATTACAGTCTTCAGTCTGTGCTTGACATGCTTTTCGCAGGAAAATCACTACATTATTACATTGATGAAGAAAGAAATGTAATACTTACACTTAATTTCGGAATAAAAACCACAGGTGCTCCGGCAGGTGAGGAGACTGCCTATATGCCTCCTTCTCAGTATGCTGATGAAAACGGTTCAGATGATGATTCGGGCAATCTGTTTTATGACGTCGGTAACCCATCCGAAAAGGACAAAGCAGGAGAAGTGACAGTAGCGGGATATATTACCGATCGCGATACTCATCAGCCTGTATCAGGTGTAACTGTCTTTGTTGCAAAGAATTCAGCCGGTACGATTTCGAATGAGCATGGATACTATAAGTTAACGCTTCCCCGCGGAACACATCTCCTGCAGTATACTTTCATTGGAATGAAGGAGAAGCAGGTAAATATTAACCTGTTTGGCTCCGGTGAGCTTAATATTGAAATGAACAACATGCTGATTCCGATAAAGGAAACTGTTATTTCTGCAGAAAAGAATGTGATGTTCCAGCGCTTCGAAGTTGGAATGGAAAAGATAAATGTATCTAATTTCAAGCTTCTTCCTTCACCGATGGGAGAGGCTGATATATTTAAAAACGTCCTGTTGATACCGGGAGTGCAGTCAGTCGGAGAGGGTTCAGCAGGATTTAATGTTCGAGGAGGTTCTGCTGATCAGAACCTCATACTGCTTTATGGTTCACCTGTTTATAACGCTTCTCATCTTTTCGGATTCTTTTCCTCTGTAAACTCTGAGGTTATAAAGGATGTGACTCTGTACAAAGGAGGTATTCCGGCACGCTACGGAGGCAGGATCTCTTCTGTTCTGGATATAGGTACACGGGACGGCAACAGGCAGGAATTCGCAGGCAAGGCAGGAATAAGCCCCATAACAACCCAGCTCATGGTTGAAGGTCCTGTTATTAAGGATAAACTGACATATATGCTTGCCGGAAGATCAACCTATTCGAACTGGATGCTGCACATGTTTGACAATTCTTCACTTAAAAACAGCAGTGCTTCATTCTATGACCTGAACGGCAAGGTGGTACTGGATATTGACAAAAACAATAAACTGGATCTCTCGTTCTATAACAGTCATGATGCATTCCGCTTCAATTCCGATACTCTGTATGCCTATGATAATAACATAGTTGCATTACGTTGGCGACACTTCTTCTCAAACAGCCTTTTCTCCCAGATAACGTTAAATAACAGTAATTACAGGTATAATATTTCGGGTACAGATCCTGCAGAGGAAGCATTTATGATGTCGCACAGGATAAACAGTACTTCCGCGAAGGCTGATTTCAACTGGTTTATGGGAAGGCATGAGTTGAACTTCGGATCAGATCTGATAAGGTACAGTGTCCTTCCCGGAAAATATATGCCAGAAAATGATTCGTCGCTAGTGGTTCCGCAAATACTCGATGAGGAACATGCTTATGAAGCCGGTATTTATGTGGATGATAAATTTATTGTTACCGAGTATTTTTCTGTAAATGCAGGCGCCAGGATGTCATCTTATTTTGTCACTGGCCCGGGAAATATCCTGATCTATGATCCTGACCAGGCAAGAAGTATTTTATCAGTTATGGATACTTTAAGTTACAGCAAAGGGAGGATTTATAAGACTTATGGCAGCCCTGAACTGAGATTTTCACTTAATTTCAGGTTGTCAGCAAAGAGCTCATTCAAACTTAATTACAATCGCACACGTCAATATATTCATCTCCTCTCAAACTCAACCTCAATATCTCCGTCAGATACATGGAAACTGAGCGATTATTATCTTAAACCACAGACAGGCGACCAGTATGCTGCCGGATTCTACAAGTCACTGCCAAAGGGTATTGAGGCCTCTGCTGAAGTATACTATAAATCAATAAGGAATATTGTTGATTACAAGGGAGGAACCAAACTTGTAATGAACTCATCAATTGAGAGAGACCTTATCGATGCAGAGGGCAAAGCCTATGGTTTTGAACTAATGTTAAAAAAGCAGGAAGGAACATATAACTGGAGTATAGGTTATACATATTCCAGGACCCTGCTCAGAACCACAGGGAAAAACTCTGAAGAAATAATAAACGGAGGTGAATGGTTCCCCGCCAATTTTGATAAACCTCATGATCTTACAGTCACATTCAATTATCTCTATTCACGGCGGCTGAGCTTTTCGGCAAATTATGTCTACAATACCGGCAGACCAATAACCTATCCTGTTGCTTCATATTCGGTTGGCAATTTTATGCTGATACATTATTCCGACAGGAACAGGTACCGGCTGCCCGATTATTCAAGGCTTGATCTGTCACTTCGGTATAATGGAAACCTGCGATCGAAGAGGATAGCACATCCAAGCTGGACCTTCTCAGTTTACAATATCCTTGGCAGAGAGAATGTTTATTCGGTTTATTTCAGGAAGGAAGGAAACGTTGTCAATGGTTACAAGCTTTCAGTTTTTGCAAAAGCAATTCCTTCTGTAACATATAGTTTTGATTTTTAGTGATATGCGAATACTAAAGCTTATATTATACCCGATACTTTTACTGATTTTATCAGGCTGTGTCACTAAATTCATGCCTGAGATTGATGAAAGCAGGGAACTGCTTGTTGTTGAAGGAATAATAACGGACCAGAATGAGACAAATTCAATTCGTCTGACAAAATCATCTCCGCTCGACAGGAAAAATACAATTAAGCCTGTGCTGAAATGTATCGTCAATCTGAGTGATGACCTGGGAAACACCTGGCTGCTGAAGGAAAAAGGCAACGGTTATTATATCACCGATTCAACTGTTTTCAGAGGTGTTTTGGGAAGAAGTTATACTCTCAGGGTTGATACACGCAACAGCCTGCCAAACGGCTATAATTATGAATCAGACCCAGTTGAAATGAAGCCTGTCCCGGAAATAGACAGACTTTATTATGAAAAAGTGCTTATTGCAGCTGAAACTGATGATGCTCCGGCAAAAGAGGGCTGTGATATTTTACTTGATACCAGGGATTCAGGTGAGGATTGCTCATATTTCAGATGGGATTATACCGAGACCTGGGAGATTAGACTGCCGTACGATGTTCCAAATAAAATATGCTGGGTGACAAATAATTCAAGCCAGATACTATTGAAGAATACAAGTCATCTGAGCCAGAACAACATTTCAGCTTATCCTGTTACATTCATTTCAAATGAAACTGACAGGCTGGATAACAGGTACAGTATACTTGTGCGGCAATATTCAATTTCGGAACAGGAATATAATTACTGGAACAGGATGCAGACAATGTCGGAGCAGACAGGAACCCTTTACGACGTAATGCCATCTTCAGTGCAGGGAAACATGAACTGTATTGAGGATCCTTCTGAAAAAGTGCTGGGATTTTTAAGTGTATCTGCAAAAAGGACTAAGCGTATTTATGTTGAAGAATTGTTTTCAGGTCTGGTTGAGTTATATAAGGATTGTGCTGTTGATACCGTGGGACCCATCGGCCCGATTCCAAACCTTGGTGTGTCACTCTGGATAATAATAGACGGCTCCTATGAAATGCCTCCGTACAGGGTGCTCACCGATAAAAAGGGTTGTGCAGACTGCTCTGTGCGGGGAACAACGAAAAAACCTGCTTTCTGGGAAAGTAAAAATCAGTATCAAAAATGAGATTAATCCTTGTTTCAATACTTGCCTGTTTACCGGTTTTGCTTTCAGCACAGCAGCAAGCTGATCCTGAAGAGATCCTGAAAACAAGACTGTCAGCATACTGCCTTGAACTTCCCCGCGAGGAAATTTATGTGCATACCGACAGGAGCGGGTATATATCCGGAGAGGAAATCTGGTCAGAATTGTACCTGCTTGACCGAAAATCAAATACTCTGACAAACTACAGGACTATTGCATATCTTGAGATTCTGAATCAGTCAAATACCCCGGTGCTCCGGAAAAGAATACTGATTGAGAAAGGTGCCGGGGCTGCCTCCTTATCACTGCCCGATACACTTTCGACAGGAAGGTATACAATAAGGGCTTATACCGGGTGGATGAAGAATTTCCTTCCTGGAAATTGTTTTGAAAAGGAGATCCTTGTTCATAATGCATTGAATAACAGTTCGGGTAAAATCCCTGTTTTGTACCAAGGCAGCAGGCTTTCTTCAGTGAAACCCGGAGAAAAAACCGGAACATTTGTAAAAGATATAGGTCTGACAGTAAGTCATTTATCCTCCGGCGGAATAAGTGTTTCGCTGATAAAAAATACTTCTGCTAATATCTCTGCTGACGGATACATATTACTTATACATAACAGAGGATCTGTTACCTGTGTCAGGAAAGATGCCTTCAGTGGTGGTCAGACCTCTGTATCCCTTTCTCCTGCAAATCTGTCTCCCGGAGTTAATCAGCTGGTGCTGTTTGACAGGACATTGAACTATATCTGCAGCAGGCTTTCCTTTATTCCGGTGAAATTGAGTGAAAAGCCAGCTTTCATTTTTCCTGATTCAGTGCAGAAAAGATCTCTTGTAGCCGCGCCTTCTTCTTCACAAGGATTCAGTATTTCAGTTTCAGGTGCTTCGGCGCCAGATTATTTCCTTGATTTTGAGGACTATATGGTATTCGGATCTGAGTTTGGGACAATTACATCTTATCCTTTCAAAGAAAAGCTGGAAAATATTGAACCAGGGCTTGTCGATTCCCTGCTTGAAGGGCGTGAGAGTAACTGGATTGACTGGAATATTGTAATGTCCGGCAGGCTTCCCCGGATAAGTTACCCGGCAGAACGTGATTCACACATTCTGAAGGGCAGGTTAATGGACAGAATTTCAGGTCAGCCTTTTGCCGGTAAAAATGTTTTTCTTTCAATCCCGGGAAAGGTGGCTGTATTTCAAAGTTCGAAAACTGATACTGAAGGCTTCTTTACATTCACACTGCCAGTGACTGAAGACTTATTCGATGTTGTTATTCAGCCTGAGGAAGCTAATTCAAACAGTTCGGTGATGATAATGAGTTCATTTTGTGATAATTGCTTCTCCGGCCGGGTGAATGCAGATACTTCACTGATAAAGGTTCCTGATTACCTGGGAAAATGGGGAATAAACTACCAGATAAATAAAATTTACGGCATAAGTTCACAGGCTGAAAAGGATGGAGTTATGACAGTTTTTAAGGCTCCTGTAAGGTTTTACGGCAAGCCGGACATAGAGCTGATGATGGATGATTATGTAAAGCTGCCTTTGATGGAAGAGGTATTCTTTGAACTGACTCCCGGGGTGCAGCTAAAACGTAAAAAGTCAACATTTTCAATGTCTGTTTCAGATCCTGTCAGCGGAAGGAATTATGAGAAAGATCCTGTTGTAATGATAGACGGAGTTGTGATAAGTGACCTGACCCCGCTTGCGGCTCTTGAGCCTGAACTTGTTGAGAAGATAGATGTTGTGAAGGACCTTTATCTGGTTGGTGATTATATCTTTTTCGGAATTGTGAATGTTATAACAAGAAAGGGTAATATCGGAAATATTTCCATGCCGGCTTATGCCGTAAAGTTAAAATACCGCCCTGCTGATAAATCAGGAACTTTCAGGTCTCCTGCTTACAGTGATTCAGATACGAGAGGTTCAAGGATACCGGATTTCAGGAATACTTTGTTCTGGGCTCCCTTTGATAATACCGGAGCTCCCGGGAAAGACAGAACAGGCTTCTGGTCTTCCGATGTTTCTGGCAATTACAGGATCGATATTAACGGAATAAACAGCCAGGGGCAGCCCTGCTCGGTTCACAGGCTGTTAAAAGTGTACTGATAATGCTCTGCATTCCATTCCTGTAAAAAAACCATTGACTTTCTTTATTATTACTGATTAACAGACTACCTTTAAAACAGATATCCTGAAATTTTACACTAAACCCAAGCTGTATGTCAAAGGTAAAATCATTCAATACGCACATTATTGCTGCTGTATTTTTGTTAAGCTGTTCATTAATAAGCTTCTCGCAGAAAGGTAAATCCTCGATAAGAGAATTCAGCCAGACTTTTACAACCTATCCCTATTCTGATCCCAGTCCGGTTCCGGTACTGTCATCATTATATCCATATTTCAGATATGATGGATTCACAGATAAACCAGTTCAGAAGGAATGGAAGGTAGTTGAACTTGAGAATGATTTTATTAAAGTAATTATACTTCCAGAGATCGGCGGGAAAATATGGTCTGCTATTGAGAAATCTACAGGTCAGCCATTTATATATTACAACCATGTTGTAAAATTCCGCGATATTGCAATGCGCGGACCATATACAAGCGGAGGTCTGGAGCTGAATTATGGAATAATCGGACATACTCCCAACTGTGCCACACCGGTGGATTATGCAATTGAAAAACATGATGACGGCAGTGTCAGCTGCACTGTAGGTGTACTCGATCTGCTTACAAGAACCAACTGGCGGCTGGAAATAAATCTGCCACCCGACAAGGCATATTTCACTGCAAAGACTTTCTGGTACAACAGCACGGCTGTTTCACAACCTTATTACCACTGGCTTAATGGAGGTTATAAATCAGCAGGTAACCTTGAGTTCATATTCCCCGGAACACATTATATAGGCCATGGCGGAGAATATGCCAGCTGGCCGGTAAACGAAACAAACGGAAGGAAAATATCCTTTTATGAAGAAAATAATTTCGGAGGATATAAATCTTATCATGTTTTCGGGAAATATGCTGGTTTTTCAGGAGGCTACTGGCACGACGACAAATACGGAGTTGTGAGGTATGGCAACTACGATGACAAGGCTGGAAAGAAAATCTGGATATGGGGCCTTTCACGCCAGGGAATGATATGGGAAAAACTGCTTACAGATAATGACGGTCAGTATGTGGAAATGCAGTCGGGACGTCTTTTCAACCAGAACTCAGGAAGATCATTGTATACCCCCTTCAAATATCTTGGATTTGCCCCTTATTCAACTGATATCTGGACTGAATATTTCTACCCGGTTCTCAAAACCAGGGGCTATGTTGAAGCTAATGAGTCAGGAGCGCTTAACCTTATTAATGAAAACGGATATCTTAAAATTTACTTCTGTCCGGCCGGAAAAACTGATGATATTCTTGAGGTAAAGGAAGGAGAACGCTTACTCTTAAGCAAAGATCTTAAGCTTTTGGCTTTGCAAACATGGTCTGATTCAATAAGATTTTCGGGTAACAATAAAGACCTTACTGTAACCCTGGGTAAAAATAAGCTGGTTTATTCCACTGATCCCCGGTATAGGGTTATTTCAAGGCCGGTTGAGGCTCCTTCCGATTTTGACTGGAACAGTGCTTATGGATTGTATGTTGAAGGCAGGGAAGCAATGGATCAGAAAATGTTTCCCCGCGCAGAAGAAAAACTGAACGCTGCACTTAAGCTTAACAGCTGTCATGTACCCACTCTTTTAAGGCTGGCTGAACTTATGCTTCGTAACCTCCGTTATTCTGAAGCTCTTGAATATGCAACCAGGGCTCTGGCAATTGATACTCACGATGGAGAGGTAAATTATTATTATGCACTTATAAATGAGCGTATTGGAAATATTACTGATGCCAGGGACGGTTTCAGTATTGCCACCTTGTCATCAGAATACAGGAGCGCTGCCTATACCGGCCTTGCAAGGCTTTTTCTCAGGGAAATGGATTATAAGCGCTCCATAGACTATGCACTCAGGGCAGTTGATTATAACCGTTTTAATATGGAGGCACTGCAGATTCAGGCTGCAGCCCTGAGAAAAAGCGGAGACAAAGACAAGGCTGGGATTGTGCTTGAAACACTGACAGGATTCGATCCGATTAACCATTTTTCATTCTTTGAAAGATATCTTGGAACAGGTGAAGAAAAGGCAAAAACAGAATTCCTTTCGATGATAAGGAATGAGCTGCCCGGAGAAACTTTCATGGAGCTGGCTGCATGGTACCATAATACTGGTCTTGACGAGGATGCTGTAAAAGTGCTTGAGATCTCACCGCGTTCAGCTGAACGGGAATACTGGCTTAGCTTCCTTCAGAAAAGGAAACCTGAAAGATCAGAACTGAATCCGTCATTTTCTTTCCCGTTCAGATGGGAGACAGCTGAAATAATAGAATCACTGCTCAAAAATGAGGATCACTGGCTTCTTAAATACCATCTGGCGCTTATTTACAGGGACAGGAACAGAATTGATGAATCGATAAGCCTGTTGAAGCAGTGCGGTGATCAGCCTGATTTTGCACCTTTTTACATTGTGCGGTCCGAAGTGCTTAAAGGACTTGATGATACACTTTGTGAAAAGGATCTTTTAAGAGCACTTTCTCTTGATAAACAGTGGCGTTATTACCAGTACCTGGCCAATTTTTATATAACTCATGGTGAGCATGCAAAAACAATAGCACTTGCAGGACCTTACTATAAATCGCATCCTGAGGATTTCAGGATGGGCACCGTTTATGCAAGGGCCTTGCTGCTTGGAAAGAAATACAGTGAAGCTGATGCAGTTCTTTCACATCTTAATATAATACCTGTTGAGGGAGCTACAGGAGGCAGGGAGATGTACAGGGAAGCAAAACTGATGCTTGCTGCTGAACTGATGAAGAAAAAGAACTTCCGTGGAGCAATGAAGTTCATATCACAGGCAGACTTATGGCCTGAAAACCTTGGAGTCGGCAAGCCTTATGATGAGGATCTTGATAAACGGCTTGAATGCTGGATGAGCTACATCTGCCTGAAAAATGCAGGACGAACTGCAGAAGCTGATTCAATGCTTGATAAGATAATCAGTTTTTCACCTGGTATTGAAAACGGAGTGAGGAATTTTGTTCCCTCAAATGAAATCATAACCGCTCTTGCACTTAAAACAACAGGAAAGACCAAAGAAGCAGGTGAATGGCTTGAAAATCAGATAAAAGAGCATCCAGGGAATATACTTATTGAATGGAGCAGGGCTCTTTTTGAAAATGACAGGAATTTTTCACTGAATGAGGGAAGGAAAGATGCAAATGCCCGGATAATAAATGAGCTGCTGATTCTCGGATATTTAATGTAGTTGTATAAATTAGCGCCTGATTTCAGTGCAGATGAAAGATGTCGATTACAAATCAGTTGTCGGGAAGGCTTCCTTCGGTTTTGCAGTTCATGAGCCTGTTTATGATTCAGACAGCCGTACAGTTGATTTCATAATTTCATGGTGCAACGAGTCTTTTAAGAAGATTACAGGCGCCTGTTCCGGAAAAATCAATCGTAAAAAAGTATCTGAATTATTCTCCGGTGAGAATGGCCTGCAAAAAGACGTAGCTTCACTTTACACTGATCTGAAAGAAAACAGCAGGGAAGGACTGACCGAATTCTTTTTTGTAAATACAAGAAAGTGGTATTCAGTTCAGAAAATAATTGGTCCTGGTGGCCGGATCTCATTGCTGATCAGTGATATAACTTTTCTGAAGAGTCTGCAGAATGAGCTTGATCTTAGCGGCTACATGCTTATTGAGAATGAGAGTCTCAAAAAAATGACAAGGTCACTTGCCGAGAGTGAAGACAAGTACCGGTCACTGACAGAACAGCTTCCTGTAGGAGTATACCGTACTGCCTTGAACGGACAGATAGTTTATACAAATCAGGCCCTTGTCAACATGCTTGGTTATGATACCATTGAGGAATTCCTCAAACTGAATGTCAGCCAGCTTTACTCTGATCCGGAAAACAGGCAGCGACAGTTTTCTGCTGCTGAGACGAGAGGAGGAGTTGTTCTGAGCGAATTCCAGCTCCGGAAAAAGAACGGAGATCTGATTTGGGTAAGGGATAATACACGTCTTGTCTTCGATTCAATGGGCAATCCGGGATATTTTGACGGAATACTGGAGGACATAACAGAAGAAAGAAATTCACAACTGCTTGTAAAGGAGAATGAGGCAAACCTGAAGGCAATAATTGAAAATACCCTTGAAAATATCTGGTCAATAAATCTTAATTATGAGATCAATTATGTAAATGAAGTCTTTGCAAATGCTTTCAGGGCAAGTTTCGGTACCAGACTGGCAAAGGGAGTTAATATCATCGAAGCATTACCTGAAGAAGCAAGGGCATTATGGAAAAGCAGATATGACAGGGCTTTCATGAATGAGCATTTCCAGTTTGAGGATGTTGTCGAAACAATACAGGGACCTGTTTACATAGCAGTTGCAATGAATCCCATTCTTGTTGATGGGAAAGTGATAGGAGTTTCTGTTTACAGCAAGGATGTCACTGCGATGAAGATCAGTCAGTTGCAGCTTCAGTATCAGTCCGACCTCAGAAAACTGCTTGTCGAACTCTCATCAAGGCTTATATACCTTCCGATAAATGAAATTAATACGGCAATAAACCAGTCACTTATTAAAATTGGTGAGTTTGTTGATGCAGACCGTGCTTATGTTTTCGATTATAACTTTGCCGGGAATACAAGCTCAAATACTTTTGAATGGTGCAGGGAGGGCATTACTCCGCAAATAGATAGCCTGCAGAATATGGCACTTGACCAATTTGCAGAAATTGTATCAATGCATAAGTCCGGTGAAATAGTAAAGGTTGATAACTGTCATGAGGTTTCACATCCGGGACTAAGAAAGCTGCTTGAAGATCAGGATGTAATAAGCATGCTTACAATTCCTTTGATGAAAGATGGTCAGTGCATAGGTTTTGTGGGTTTTGATTCAGTTCGCAACGAGCACAGGTACAATGATTATGAAAAGCAGCTTCTGCAGGTCTATGCACAGACTGTGGTAAATGCCCTGGTTCGGCTTGATAACGAGAGAAAACTTGTGGAAGCAAAGGAGAAAGCAGAGGAAAGTGACCGTCTGAAATCGGCTTTTCTTGCAAACATGAGCCATGAGATCCGTACTCCAATGAGCGGGATACTCGGATTTCTAAACCTGCTGAACGAACCTGACCTTTCAGAGGAGAACAAAAGCACCTATATTAATATTGTTACACAGAGCGGCCAGCGTTTGCTGGAGACCATTAATGATATAATAGAGGTATCGAAAATAGAATCAGGAACAGTACGTCTTGACAATAACATAGTCAATATCAGGGAGCTTTTCGGATTTTATGATGGCTTCTTCCGTCAGCTGGCCGATCAGAAAGGTCTGGAATTCAGAGTCTTAAACAATCTTCCTGCTTCAATTCAGCATGTAAGAACAGATAAGAAAAAGCTTGACAGCATTCTTTCAAATCTTCTGAAGAATGCAATCAAGTTCACTCCCTCAGGAAGTATAATTTTTAAATGTGATCTGAGGGAAAATTCACTTCTCTTTTCAATAAAAGATACAGGAGTGGGCATACCCAGGGAAAGGCACAAATCAGTTTTTGAAAGGTTTGTACAGGCTGATATCTCAACTTCACGCCCACATGAAGGTTCAGGTCTGGGACTCTCAATTGTAAAGGCTTATATTGAAATGATGGGGGGATCGATAAGCATGGAATCTCAACCCGGAAGAGGTACCGAATTTGTATTTGATCTGCCCTGCATTGTGGAAAAGGAAGGTCCGGTAAAGAATATTCCTGTTGCAGGAAAAAAGAAAGTTGCTGCCGGAAATTCGCGTATTCTGGTTGCCGAAGATGATTATGCAAGTTATCTGTATATTCAGAAGGCTCTTGAAGGAGAGGGATTCAGTTTTACAAGGACTACAAACGGGGAGGAGACAGTTGCAGCAGTACGTAAGGACCCGGGGTTCTCTTTAGTTCTGATGGATATTAAAATGCCAGGCATGTCAGGGCTTGAAGCTGCAAAGAAAATCAGGGAATTCAATACATCAATACCAATTATTGCACAAACTGCCTATTCTCTTGCAGGAGACAGGGAGCTGGTTCTTGAAGCCGGATGCACTGACTATATCTCAAAGCCAATAAACAGGAAAGATCTGCTTACTCTTGTCCTTAAAAATATAGCCAGGTAAGTGCCGGAAAATTATGATCATTGTTTAGATTTTAATATGGCTTTTGCAAAATTGCTATTGGATATTTGATATTTATTTAGCTTAAAACGTAAATAATATTAATTAAAATTGCTAATAGAATTAATAATATTAAGCTATATGCCTAAATATCTCAATTGTTTGTTCTCTTTAGAATTTTCTTATTAGTTTAGTCTTTTTAATTGCACTTGTAAGTTTTAGTACTTATACTTGCAGAAATTTTTTTAACCATCTGTCTGTCCAGTTGATTGATTCATAATCTGAAGCTGAGCCGGATTTCTTAAAGTTATTAAATTGAGAAGTGCATCAGTTATGGAGAATTACATTGATTTCAGTAATGAGTTACTGGAATTAAGCCGTCTTCTTGCCGGCCCTGCTGATACACTGATAGATTATGATCACCTTACAGCTGTTTTATGCCGTATCTCCGGAGCTGCTTATGGTGTACTTAATATTTATTCTGAAGATGGCAATAAGTTCAGGAACATTGCTCTTTACGGTGAATCTGATAAGTTGTTGAGCCTGAAAAACTATCTTGGATATAGTATATTAAATAAGGAGTGGGATATCTCAGAGGTGAGAATAAAGGAGATCTCCTGCGGGACTCCTGTCAGGTTTGAAAATCTTATTGCACTCGCAAAGGGAGCACTGTCTCCCGAACTATGCAGAACAATATCCAAGGTCTTCAACCTTGGTGTTATATATGCAGTTGAGATATCAGCAAATAACAGGATCTTAGGTGATTTTTTGCTCTTTTATACAGCTGATACAGAAATTGTTAATCCGGCCACTGTCATGGCCTATGCAAATCTTGTTGGGATAGCACTTGACAGAAGGCGGATGGATGAAAGGATTGCAAAAAGTGAGAATAACCTGAATAAATTCTTCAATACCGGTATCGATTTCAACTGGGTACTTGATATGCAGGGTAATATAATCTCATATAATGATACTGTTCGTTCCAGACTGGGGTATAATGATGTGGAACTTAAGGGTACTCCCATAATTAACCTTCATCCTGAGAACCTCAGGGAGGAAGCCCGGATAATTATTGAGGCGATGCTGGCAGGAAGCCAGATCCCATGTTTCATCCCTGTTATAACAAAATCAGGAAAACAGATCCCTGTTGAAACTTATGTACGAATGGGAGAATGGGACGGAAAACCTGCCTTATTTGGTAAGAGCCGTGATATTTCAGATCTTAAGCTGTCAGAAGAAAAATTCGCAAAAGCCTTTAATACCAGTTCTTCAATAATTGGATTAAGTACCCTTGATGAAGGGATCTATATTGAAGTGAATCAGGCATTCTATGATATACTTGGTTATGCTCCCAATGAGGTTATAGGTAAGAAATCATCAGAAATTCTGATTCTGGATGATGATTTCAGGAACAATATAAAGAAACAGGTTACTGAAACAGGTTCTGTACGGAACCAGGAAGCAATTATCTATACAAAAGACAGGAGAGCGCTCGTATTCCAGCTGTCAGCAGAAATAATACAGATACAGGGTACTGATATGCTGCTCACTGTTGGAAGAGATATCACAGAAAACAAAAACTCGGAAATTGTTCTTCAGTATCAGTCAGATCTGAGGAAGATCCTGGTCGAACTCTCCTCTGAATTTATTAATCTTCCGGTCACTGAAATCGGCCTGGCAATAAATAAATCACTGGCAAGGGTCGGATCTTTTGTCGGTGCAGACAGAGCCTATATTTTTGAATATGATTTTGCCGGGAATACAGTCACAAATACTGTGGAATGGTGCAATGAGGGCATTAAGCCGGAAATAATGAACCTCCAGGGATTGTCACTTGATGTCTATCCTGAATTTGTAAACGCCCATAAAAACGGTCAACCATACCTGGTTGAGAAAGTAGAGGATCTTCCGGAATCGATGTTCCGCAGACTTCTGGAGGATGAAGATATACTCAGTATTCTTACAATTCCTCTACTGAGTAATGGGCAGTGCATAGGTTTTGTGGGTTTTGATTCAGTTCGTGAAAGACATTTATATAATCTTGATGAAGAGCAGCTTCTGAAGGTTTATGCTCAGACTCTTGTTAATGTTATGGAACGCATTGAAAAGGAAAATAAACTTATCTCGGCAAAGGAAAAGGCTGAAGAGAGTGACCGACTGAAGTCCGCGTTTCTTGCAAATATGAGTCATGAAATCCGTACACCGATGAATGGCATAATTGGTTTTCTTAACCTTTTGCGCGAACCTGATCTTTCGGAGGAGAATAAGGCTGCATACATCAACATTGTTACAATGAGTGGTCAGAGACTGCTCGATACTATAAATGACATTATAGAAATATCCAGAATTGAGTCTGGAGAGCTGAATATCAATTATTCCGATATTAATATCTCAGAACTGACCGGTTACTATAAGGGTTTTTTTACTCAGCAGGCAGAGAAGAAAGGATTGTATCTGTCAGTTAGTGAGAGATTTCCTGAGGAAATCAGATATTTCAGAAGCGACAGGAACAAAATCGACAGCATAGTTTCGAACCTGATGAAGAATGCTATAAAGTTCACACAGGCCGGATCTGTGGAGCTGGGTTGTTTCAAAGAGAATGAAAGGCTGGTCTTCTATGTTTCTGATACCGGAATCGGAATACCGGCTGAAAAGACTGATCGTATTTTTGAACGTTTTGTTCAGGCTGACAGCTCCAACTCAAGGCAGCATGAGGGATCAGGCCTTGGTCTTGCAATTGTGAAAGGCTATATTGATCTGCTTGAAGGAACAATTCAGGTTGATTCAAAAGCAGGTCATGGCACTAAATTTACCTTCTCAATACCTTATCTGCCTGCAGAGACAGCTACTGAAACTGCTTCAGTAAATATAAGCGAAGACAGGCCATTGCCAAAAGGCCTGAAGATACTTATTGCCGAAGATGATTATGCAAGTTATCTTTATCTTCATAAGGCACTGGCCGACAGTGCTGTAAGTATAATCAGGACTCTTTCAGGAGAAGATACGGTGAAATGTATAAGGGAGGATGCATCAATATCGATAATCCTGATGGACATAAAACTTGCAGGTATGAGTGGTCTTGAGGCAACAGAAAAGATCAGGGAATTCAATACCAAAATCCCAATAATAGCCCAGACAGCTTATTCACTTTACGGCGACAGGGAACGTGCCCTGAATGCAGGTTGCACTGACTATATTTCAAAACCGGTTGACAGGCTGGAACTGAAGCGTCTGCTTGTCAAATACACCGATCAGAAGAAATAATTATCTTAAAATCAGTATTTTAGCAATATTCTGGCTGAGCCTGAAAAATTGCTGATAATAACAGATTCTGTTGACTTGTCATACTCTCCGCCTGTAACACTTACAGGTATCTTGCCGTCCGGATGAGGTATTCTGAATATTACCCTGTCAGGCTTTCTTTCCGGCTTGCAGCTGACTTCAGCTTCAATAATGCCTTTTTCAGAGTCAGCATTTACACTGAACGAGACAGGGCCGAAATATGAGGCAACATTCTTAATGTCAATTGTATTTCTGCCTTCCAGCCATTTCCCTGGGATACCGGGCAGCAGTTTAAGATCCTTCCCGTCTTCGAGGTAGAGCATCCATCTTGTTTCCATGAGGAACCATGCTTCTTCATGGGTCTTGTGAACGCTTACCTTGTAGAGATGTTCCCAGAATGTATATGTCTCGCGGTCAGCCAGTGCTGAGAAAGTATTATAGTATGTTTTTAGGAAGGGCTTTACCATACCTCTTTTTATCTGCACCCAGTTATGCCTGCTGTAATATGGCTGACTGAAAGCAGCATTTCTCTGGTAAAACATGTCAGAATGATAATCAAGCAGCATTTTACCTGCCTCTTCCTCGGGATCAATTACTTCGCAGAAAACAAGGTAAAGAGGACCAAGCATGGCGTCAGATATTGTAAAGGTGCCATGTGAAAGAAAAGTCTCTGGTTTCTGGTAAAGCAATCTCAGGGCTTCAGCTTCTGTCCATGGGGGAACTGTTGGCGACCAGGTGCCGTCTCCCAGTGGCACAACAGGTGAGTTCGCCATTGACATGAAGAAGGAATCCCTGATGTCCTTTTTCCATGACTCAGACTCTTTCAGGTAATATTCTGCCCTGGCTGGATCAATGTCCTTAAGCATTTCTGAACACCTGCTCACACCGATGTAAGCATATCCATTGAGCATGTATTGATGATAAGGATCCTCAGGGTCAGCAACTTTCCCATCGATCATTCCGTATCCTTTTCCCCTCAGGCTTTCAATTTTATTTCTTTCCCTCCATGCAATAAGAAAATCTGCCGCCTTTTCAATGCGGTCCTTGTTCCTACTTATCCATTCTTTGTCGTTTGTATACCTGAAATATTCTCCCATGCTCCACAGGGCAGCTCCTGTTTCCACCATGTAGCCTCCGAAATTCTGGATCATCCCGTCCTCATGTTGCTTGTCGAGGAAATAGTCAAGTGATCTTCTTGCCTGATCACTCAGACCCATTGATGCATAGAACTGTATGATAGGTGAACTTTCTGTTCCTATTGGTGAATATACTCCAACAGATGGAGCCAGGGTACTGTCCGGTTCAAACCCGTATGTAATCAGATCGAGATGCAGAAGGCCTGCATTTATCATCTCTTCTATCCTTTTTTCTGGAAGGTGTATCGATGAGGCCTTGCTTAGTTTCAACCTCCAGAATTTTCTGCAATCATCAAGCCTGGTATCGAATGACTGTTTGTTAAGTTCAGCAGCTCTTGATTCAGAAATTGGTTCATGGGGCAGGAAAAACTCAAATACTGCTGTTTCTCCCGGTTTGAGTAATACAGCTATTTCTTCATCAGGAAGCGGATTCCCGTTAAGTTTAGAGATGCCGAATACACGTCCTGTCGGGTAGACAGAGTATCCCCTTGTTTTGTCGTAGCTGTAGCTCATTTTCTGCCACCATCCTCCGCCTGGTCTTACTGTTCTGAACCATGCATATTCCGGTGATCCTGATGTGTTTGTGGCAACAGCCCTGAAGAAAAGAACTGTTTCTTCCTGTCTACTTGTACTATTCCCTGCTGCCCTTATAAGCTCTTTCTTCTGTTGTGGTGTGAACATGTGTCCGTAACTGCTGCTGTCGGCAATAAGGTAGTGAGTGCCATAGCTTTGAGCTTCATTCAGTTGTCTGCTTTCAAGAGTTACGAAAGTAGTTGTCCTGTATTCAATTCCTCTGTCTTTCTTTACAGTATTCAGAATGGGGAGTACTCCATCCTCAAGCTTCCTTTGTATATTATCCTCAACGCTGACACCCCGGCCGGTAAGGAAACCGTATTTAATATTTGAAAAATTCTCCTCCTTCAGATTTACAGGCGATGATGCATTCATGGGAACAATAAGTTCAAGGTCCTGAGGCGTTGCAATTTCAAAAATCCTCATGTCGCGGCTTATGCCAAGCCAGGTCGGACATTCCATGTTTCTGGTAAAGGCAGAGGCATTTTCAAATGATTCCTCCTGCTCATTTTCAATAAGTTGGAGAGATGTCGAAAGTTTCTTTGAATTATTATCATCTTTAATCTGGATGAAGGTTCGCCTGTCATCAGTGTCTGTTACTGCCACCTTGTAGTTTGGGATAAGTACGGGGAATTCTGAATTTATATCCCTCAGAAAGAATGAAAAGGGATTTTGCTCAGTATTGACTTTTACAACTGTTGCTCCGCTTCCATATTTCAGCCCAGCATTCAGTATCTCTATTTCAAGCCTGTTTTCACCTGTTGTGCTGAATGTGAACTGCTTATCGCGAATTTTTCCTTTTCCTTCCTGTATTCTTATTTCCTTAATAGAGCCGTTAGTGATCTCTATTGTGCCTGAAGGCTTCTGGCCGGTCCATACTATCGAGATTTTCCTGGTTTCGGTACCTGAAAACATGGCTGCATTGCCTGGCATAAAAAACTGTAGAAGTACAGTTAGTACAAATAATGACTTTAACATGGTACTGAAGTTAAACCGTTCTTTTTATCTTAAAAATAGTAATTTATGAAAATCTGTCTTGCTTTATTTCTTAGATTTAAGGAAAAATATAGGTATGATTGATATTTACAGAAGAGTTTTCCCGATGCTTTTTTTCACGATTATCTGCTTTGAAACCTTTTGCCGTGATGCTTCTGCTGACGGTGAACTGAAGCTGAAAGCATCCTGTACCTTCAGTCTGAATACAAACGGGATCTCTTCAATCCCCTCTTTTTCACTTGGCGCTCCCGCTGTAATTGCAAATCCCTCATTTAATTACGGACGTTTCAACTATGAACCTGTTCTGGCATAC
>CAZEYY010000030.1:7621-32821 GCA_964516485.1 uncultured Rikenellaceae bacterium | reverse complement strand
TGATGGAGATAATGAATGACCATGATCTCCTTCCAACAATGAATTACCAGTATGGTAGTCATGAGGACGCCTGGAAAATTGATTCCTCTGTATGGAAAAGCAAATTCACACAGAACATTCCCGACGGATGCTGGATAGGCTGCAATATGTCCTGTAGTAAAGGGGCTGATAATGTTACGCTTACAACCGGTCCTTATAAGGGACAGGTTGTAACTGTCGACGGACCTGAATATGAAAATGCAGCAGGTCTGGGATCAAACTGCGGCATATTTGATCCGGCATACATAATTGAAGCGAACTTTTATTGCGATACTTATGGGATATGTACTATAACCTGGGGAACGCTTACTGCTTTTATAATGGAATGCTTCCAGCGTGGTATCCTGAATGCAGACCGGGCACAAGGCTTTGAAATGCATTTCGGTGAATCGGAGAAGGCACTCGAATTGCTTCACATGACAGCCAGGGGAGAGGGATTCGGACGAATCGCCGGCAGGGGTGTAAGGAAAATGAAAGAATTATTCATTGCAAATAAATGGGGTGATCCGGGGCTGATCTTTGATATTGCAATGGAAAATAAGGGGCTGGAATATTCCCAGTACATGTCGAAGGAATCTCTTGCACAGCAGGGCGGTTATGCCATGACAAACAAAGGTCCCCAGCACGATGAAGCATGGCTAATTTTCATGGATATGGTTAATAACCAGATACCTACATTTGAGAACAAAGCTGAGGCTCTGCATTATTTCCCTATGTTCAGGACCTGGTTCGGACTTGTTGGCCTGTGTAAGCTACCTTGGAACGATGTGGAACCAGAAACTAATGCCCAGACGGATGAACCTGCAAAAGTGCCGGAACATGTTGATAATTATGTGACTATATATAAGGCTGTTACCGGAAGGGAATTTGATAAGCACAGACTTGTTCAGGATTCAGAGAGGGTATATAATTTCCAGAGAATATTCAACCTGAGGAGGGGATTTGGCACCCGGGTACACGACAGGCAGCCATACAGGGCTGCAGGCCCGGTTACAAGTGAGGAATATGAATCGAGGGCAGAAAGATATGACAGGCAACTAAAAGAACTTGTCGGCTTCAAGACTGAAGGCAGGTCAACACAGGAAAAAATGGCTGCCCTGAGGAAATACCGCGAGGATCAGTATGAATCGCTTCTCGATGCCGTCTATAAGCGCAGAGGATGGAACAGAAACGGCGTACCAAAGATTGAATTCCTTCAGAAAATAGGGATGGATTTTCCTGAGCTGATAGAGGTTGTAAAGGATTTCCAGTAATTTGCAGCCATATTTGCATTTTCCAATATAGCTTCTCTACACATGCAAACCCTTGTATCCTTTCTTCGTGGTGTGAATATGACCGGTCATAATTCAATAAAAATGACTGAGTTGTCAGATATGTTCAGCAACCTGGGATTTAATAACAATAAAACCTATATACAAAGCGGAAATGTAATCTTCAAAACTGCAGGGAAGGCATCTCAGCAAGAGACAGAAAGGCAGATAGAAACTGAAATCAACAGACGATTTGGACATGTAGTTCCGGTAATGATAAGATCTGTTGCTGATTTGCGTTTGATTTCAGAGAAAAATCCATACCTCGGGGAACCGGATTTTGATCCGTCAAAAATGGCAGTTATCTTTCTTAAGGAGAGTATCACAGAAGACCAGACCGGAAAAATGATTAATATCAATTATCCACCGGATAAATATCAATTATCAGGAAAGGAAATATTGACTTTCTGTCCGAATGGATTTGGAAAGACCAGACTGTATACTAATTTTTTCGAAGGCAAAATGGGCGTAACCGGAACAGCCCGGAACTGGAAAACAGTTATGTCACTGTTAGCAATAGCTGAAAAATTCTGAATATGAGAAAGCTGCTCCTGTTTTCAATTGTTACCTTATTGTTTATTTCAGGTTGCAGAACCAACAGCAGCCAGGAGAAGAGTGACATTATTATTTTTCATGCAGGAAGCCTGTCCGTGCCATTTCATGAACTTAAGGAAGTATACTCAAAAAGAAATCCGGGGATAAACTTACTTCTTGAACCGGCTGGAAGCATTGTCTGTGCGCGCAAGATAACAGAGCTTAAAAAGCCCTGTGATATTATGGCTTCTGCTGACTATTATGTTATAAATCAGCTTCTTATTCCTGAGTACGCTGACTGGAGCATAAGATTTGCGACTAATGAAATTGTAATTGCATTCAGTGATAAGGCAAGATATTCAGATGAGATTGATTCAGTAAACTGGTTCGATATTCTGCTCAGGGATGATGTTCTTTATGGCCGTTCCGATCCTGATGCAGATCCATGCGGATACAGGAGCGTGCTTGCAATGAAGCTGGCTGAAAAGTATTACAACAAACCCGGACTTGCTGACAGGCTTACATCAAAAAACCGTGATTACATTCGTCCGAAAGAAGTTGACCTCGTGGCACTTATAGAATCCAACTCTGTTGATTACATGTTTCAGTACAAATCTGTTGCCATCCAGCATAACCTGCGTTATGTAGAGCTTCCTGCAGAAATAAATCTTTCGGATCCTTCAATGGAAGAGCTTTATAATACAGCTGTTTTAAGCATTCGGGGCACTAAACCCGATGAGAAAATAACAGTCAGGGGTGAGTTTATTAACTACAGTCTGACAGTGCCTTTTGATGCACCAAACAGGGAGGCTGCAATCAAATTCCTTTCTTTCGTTCTGGGAGATGAGGGTATGGAGATATTCAGGAAGAACGGGCAGAAACCATTGGTTCCGCTCAGCACTGAGCAGCCGGGTAAAATACCTGAAGAACTTAAGATCTTTCTGCCTGATATCAGAAAATAAAAATGAAAAGAACAGGGACCTTTAATCTTTTACTGCTTCTATTGTCATCGCTGGTGCTTCTGTTCCTTGTAGCCCCTCTGCTTGGAATGTTCATTTCAACAAATGCAGGCGATTTTTTTGCTACTGCAGCTGAAGAAGAAGTCAGGCAGAGCATCTGGCTCACAGTATGGGTTGCCTTGGTGTCGACACTTTTATTCGCACTGGCTGCAGTACCCTTTGCCTGGGTTCTGGCCAGGAAGGAATTCCCAATGAAAAGCGTCGTTCAGGGAATCATAGATCTTCCTGTAGTTCTGCCACATACAGCTGCGGGGATTGCCCTGCTTGGTTTTATATCGAGGGATGGATTTCTTGGGAAAATTGCTTCATTTGCAGGTCTGAACCTTGTGAATAATCCGGCAGGAATTGCCCTTGCAATGGCCTTCGTCAGTCTGCCTTTTCTCATTAACTCTGCCCGTGATGGTTTTGCTGCTGTCCCCGAACGCCTTGAGAAAGCCGCACTCAACCTTGGGGCAGGCCGAGGCCGGGTCTTTTTTACTATTTCACTGCCTCTGGCCTGGCGGAGTATAATAACAGGCTTTGTGATGATGTTTGCGAGGGGGATGAGCGAGTTCGGAGCAGTTGTGATTATCGCCTATCACCCCATGATTGCACCAGTGCTGATCTATGACCGGTTCAGCTCCTTCGGTCTTAAACATGCCCGGCCGGCTGCAGTATTGTTCATAATAGTTGCACTGGCAGTATTTACAGTTCTCAGGCTGATATCTGACCGGAAGCCAACAGGAATTAAAATGGAAGAGGATGCTGAAGCTTGATAAAGTATGCAGAAAGCTGGGATCATTCCGGCTGGCGGATATTACACTTGATATCCCTGCCGGGACCTATTATGTGCTGCTGGGTCGGTCAGGTGCAGGGAAAACGCAGCTTCTTGAGCTTATTGCAGGACTTACCCGGACTGACAGCGGTGAGATATGGCTTGATGGTGTTAATATCACCCAGGAAAGTATTCAGAAAAGAAAGATCGGACTTGTTTTCCAGGATTATGCAATTTTTCCCAACATGTCAGTGTTTGCCAATATAGCTTATTCACTGACTTCCGGCAGGTATGACAGGCATGCAGTAAAGGAGCGTGTTATGTCTGTTGCCAGGGAACTGAATATAATGCATCTTCTCGACAGAGATACAAGGCACCTGTCAGGTGGTGAAAAACAACGGGTTGCACTTGCCCGCACACTCATAACTTCACCAAAGCTGCTTCTGCTTGACGAACCAATGGCCTCTGTTGATGCAAGCCTGAAGGATGATATCAGGCGTTTATTACGGAGATTGAACAGGCAGGGACTTACAATAATACATGTGACTCATGACTACCGTGAGGCTGTCAGCCTGGCCTCAAGAGTGGGGGTTATGCACAATGGAAAGATAATACAGGAAGGTACTCCTGACATGGTTTTCCGAAAGCCGGTCAACAGGTTCGTTGCTCGTTATGCCGGTATAAGAAATTTCTTCAGGGTCAGGTTCATGGAAAATAACGGAGAATATCTGGCTGTAAGCAGTAAGAACATAACATTCAGTTTATCAGAAGATTCCTTCCCGGATGAAGGAATGATAATTCTGAGAAGTGACGATATTGAAATATCCACTGTTCCTCCTCCGGCAGAAAAGAAAAATACTTTCAGGGGTATTGTAACTGAAATATTACCAACTGAATCGGGTTACGAACTTACAGTTGATGCTGGCGAGGTCTTTTATGTTGATATCTCAGCAGATATGTATAAAAATCATCCTGTGACCGGGCAGTCGAAAGTTTGGCTTAATTTTGCAGCGGAAGCGCTTGTTGTCTTACAGGGTACAGGGTAGCTTTGAGTATTTACAATATTACATAAAATGATTTCTTTCGATAAGGCTTATGAAACAGTAATGGCCTCATCATTCAGGATGGGGACAGAGGAGGTTCCTTTCACTGCTGCTGCAGGGAGGGTGCTTGCAACTGAAATTCTCAGCGATATTGATATGCCTCCTTTCAACAAGGCAACTGTTGACGGTTTTGCATGCCGGATGGAAGATGTTGAAAAGGAACTGGCTGTTATTGAGACAATTCCTGCAGGACGCTTACCGGAAAAGAGTATCCGGAAGGGAGAATGCTCAAGGATCATGACCGGGGCTCCGGTTCCGGATGGAGCAGATTGTATTATTATGGTAGAAGATACAGTTCTGCTGCCTTCAGGTTTCGTGAAATTCACCGGAGTAAATACCAAGGCAAACATTTCATTCAGGGGCGAGGATATTAAAAAAGGAGATGCCGTCCTTCATTCAGGGAAATTATTAAGTCCGCAGGATATAGCAGTACTTGCCTCTGTTGGCTCAGTTTCAGCAACTGTAAGCATAAGGCCTATTATTGGAATTATCAGCACTGGTGACGAACTTGTTGAACCACAATATGTACCTGCCATGTCGCAGATAAGGAACTCAAATGCATGGCAACTGATAGCACAGTCTGAGAAAACAGGCTGTGAATCAAAATATTACGGAATTGCCAGGGATGATGAGGCTGAAACTTTCAGTATTGTGAATAAGGCCGTTTCAGAGTGCGATATACTTCTTCTTACAGGCGGTGTTTCAATGGGGGATTTTGATTTTGTTCCTTCAGTTCTTGAAAGGGCCGGAGTTAAAATACTTTTCTCGCGAGTCAGGGTTCAACCGGGAAAACCAACCACTTTCGGAATCCATGAGAAGTGCCTTGTATTCGGATTGCCGGGGAATCCGGTCTCGTCTTTTATTCAGTTTGAGCTGCTTGTCCGCCCCCTGGTTTACAGGATGATGGGACACGAATGGAAACCCATGTCACTTGACCTTGTGATTGATGATAATTACAGGAGACGTTCATCTGACCGTCTTGGCTTCGTTCCTGTCAGAATAACTTCAAAAGGTAAAGTGAAAATCATTGATTATCATGGATCTGCACATATAAATTCAATGTCGATGGCTGATGCAGTCATGTCGGTTCCCGAAGGAAGGAGTGAAATAAGAAAGGGGGAGATTGTTCATGTTAGACAGATTTGACAGGCAAATAAATTATCTGAGGATCTCAGTTACCGACCGGTGTAATCTCAGATGCGTTTACTGCATGCCATCTGAGGGTATTCAGCTGCTGAAACATACTGATATTCTTACTTTTGATGAGATAACTTCTTTTTGCAGAGTCGCTGTCAGTCATGGAATTACAAAAGTAAGACTTACAGGAGGCGAACCTCTTGTAAGAAAGGGTATCAGCGCACTTGTAAGAATGCTGGCAGACCTTAACGGGATATCAGACCTCTCGATGACAACAAACGGGATATTGCTCAGGGATCATGCGGATGAACTTAAGTCAGCCGGACTCCACCGGGTTAATATCAGTCTGGATACGGTTAATCCTGATAAATTCAGGGAAATAAGCAGAGGTGGTGACATTAAAATGGTATTTGAGGGGATCAATGCTGCTCTTGATGCCGGGCTTGCACCTGTCAAGATTAATTGTGTTGTCAGGAAATCGGACAACGAACCGGATGCAAGGGAGGTAGCTGAATTCTGCAACAAAAAGGGGCTGGAAATAAGATATATAAGGCAGATGGACCTTGTACGTGGCCATTTTTCACCTGTAATCGGAGGTACAGGAGGAGACTGTGTTCATTGCAATCGTCTCAGGATCACCGCAAATGGCATTCTGAAACCTTGCCTGTTCAGTGATCTTGAATTTGATATTCGAAAGCTGGGAGCAGAGCAGGCTTTCATGAAAGCAATTGAGCTGAAACCAGATTGCGGAAGTGTAAACAACAAAAGTGCATTTTATAATATTGGAGGTTGAATTATGAATAAACTGACACACACTGATACTGAAGGAAAAGCTGTAATGGTTGATATCGGAACAAAGATTATACAGCAGCGTGTTGCGCGTGCGGCCGGATGTATAAAGCTTGCACCCGGGACGATAAAGTTGCTTAAGGAAAACAGCATCAAAAAGGGAGATGTTCTTACAGTTGCACAACTTGCAGGCATTACTTCAGCAAAAAAAACGTCTGAGCTGATACCTCTTTGTCATAATATTCTGCTTGAGAACATTAAAGTTGAACTTAAGGTAACTGATTCCGGCGTAAGCGCGGAAAGCGAGGTGAGAACAACAGGAAAAACAGGCGTTGAGATGGAGGCACTGACTTCAGTTTCTCTTGCTCTTCTCACTGTTTATGATATGTGCAAGGCAGTTGATAAGGAAATGGTGATAAGTGAAATACACCTTACGGAAAAACTAAAGCTATGAACTTTCCTGAAAAACTTGAGATACTTGTAATAACGCTGAGCGACAGGGCTTATAAGGGCGAATATAAGGATCTTAGCGGACCAAGGATAGGGGAGATGCTCTCCGATTTCTTTGCAGTTAAGGAATTGGAAGTATCTGTCGGCACCAGGCTTATTCCCGATGACTCAGAGCTTCTCAGGGAGGAATTGCTCAAAGCCTTCAGCCGGTACAATATTATTGTCACTTCCGGGGGTACAGGTATTGGTCCGAGAGATATTACAGTTGATGTTGTAAAACCAATGCTTGAGAAGGAGTTGCCTGGAATTATGGAATATATACGTGTTAAGTACGGCGCTGAAAAGCCAAATGCCCTTTTAAGCAGGGGTGTGGCAGGAATAGCCGGTAAATCAGTTATTTACACGCTTCCGGGTTCTGTAAAAGCTGTTGAGGAATATATGCATGAGATACTGAAAACAATTATGCATGTACTTCAGATGCAGTATGGGATCGACACCCATTCAAAACACTAATTGGCGGGCTTGTTCACAGTGTTTGTCATTGTCATGCCAAGGAGCCGGTCATATCTCTCCTGGGGATTCCTGTAATAGATCAGGATGAGATAATCGTTTTCAGTTTCATAGTGATTCCCCTCGAAATATGTTGCAGTACCGTCAGCGCTTCCGTCTTTAATAAAAGCATATTCATAATTGTAGTAGCCCTGCTTCAGAAGTATTGAACATTCATACTGTTCAGTCTGTGGATTATATTCCATAATATTGTTTTCATTGTAAGCCCAGTTATTGAAGGCCCCTGAAACAAATACATTGCCTCCGGCAATTTTCTGCTTTGCGGGAAGAGTGAAGAATACATTTACATAATCGGCATCAGTGTCGAAATTTCTTCCTTCCTGAATTGCCACATAGTATTTGCCATTGAAGTCAGGATTATAGAAATACTGCTTAAACTCCCTGCTTTCCGAGGGAAACAGAAATACATTGTAACCGGGGGAAACATAATCAATGCTCTTCACATATTCCGACTGGTAGCGGAGGCTTTTAATATCAAAGAACCTGAATTCATTTCCTCCCTGAAAAATATTTTTATCTGATAATGAGTTGTATTTTAATTCATTATTGCTGTAAAATTCGGGTTTCAGGTTCTTTCTGGCATTATCCCATCTTCCATTCTGAAGGATGAAAGCATAAATATGCCTGTAGGGATCTATAATATTCCTGCCGAACTGGCTGACTGTGAAATCTACCTGCTGGCCGCTGTTATTGTTATCAGTCATCATCGGCCTGTGAGTATCTGCATTTATCCTGACACTGTTTTCTGTTATGAGGAACCTTTTAATCAGGAGTGGTGTTTCAGGCTTATTCTCAGGATAAACAATAATGACATAATTGCCTGACAATGTTAAATTTATCCTGTCATTAGGAAAAGTGATCCTGTAATTGTAGTAATCGACTGTGGTATTGAAGGAAGGCTTGTATTCTTCAACCGGATTTTCAGGAAAGCCTTCGGTATAGTCACTTTCAAAGATATCGCTCTTCTTCCAGTCCTTGTCGCAATGGATGAATTTATAAAAAAGATTCTCAGAACTGCTGCCCAGGACATCAAAATTCAGAACAAGCTTTTCGCTGCCGTTAAGGCTCATCACAGGATATGACAGATTCCATTCTTCCCTGTTCAGCTGGACTGT
Organism: uncultured Rikenellaceae bacterium; assembly: GCA_964516485.1. GTDB lineage: Bacteria > Bacteroidota > Bacteroidia > Bacteroidales > VadinHA17 > LD21. The sequence continues at coordinate 24,001 of CAZEYY010000030.1, read as the reverse complement.
TTTTACATTCTTGTTGTATGCTATGTCGCAGAAAACTCCCTGCTGATCAGTCTGTGAAAATGCTGATAATGTTATTACTGCAAACAGGATACTGATATTTAATTCCGGAACCTTCATTTTATAACCTGATGGCCTGTTGATCTCTTTTAAATATTTTTAACTATAATGGTAAAACAATTATCCTGCCAATGATAAATAATATTCATCATAATTTACAATTTATGATGATATAACTTTAATTTTGCAGCTTTATTGTTAATTGATTAACAGTAGCAGGAAATAATCAAATATAAAGAAGATGTCTTTATCTTTCAAATTAAAAAAAGGGCTTGACATCAGGCTCAGAGGTCAGGCGGAGAAGATAATAAGTCCTGAAAGGATTTCTCATTTTTATGCAGTTAAACCTGTCGATTTTCCCGGTCTTACGCCAAAGTTGAATGTTAAGGAAGGTGATGTGGTAAAGGCGGGTACACCTTTGTTTCATGACAAGCTCAGGCCTGAAATCCTGTTTACTTCACCTGTAAGCGGAAAAATTACTGAGATCAGCCGCGGAGACAGGCGAAAAATAATTGAAGTTGTAATTGAGCGGGCTGGTGATGAATTTATCGATTTGGGAAAAGCTGATCCGACAGATATCAGCAGGGATGATATCAGGAAGAAATTGCTTGATTCAGGATTATGGCCAGCTATACGTCAGCGCCCATATAACATCGTGGCAAAGCCATCTGACATCCCAAAGGCAGTCTTTATTTCTGCTTTTGACTCAGCGCCACTTGCCCCGGATTATAATTTTATTTTTGAAAACTCATCTGATTCATTTTTCAGGACTGGTCTCAGGGCACTGAAGAAGCTCACAGGCGGTAGGATACACCTGGCTGTGAACGGGAATGCCGAGCCGGCAGAAATTCTTAAGGATGCTCCTGCCGAAATTGAAAAGTTCTCAGGGCCTCATCCTGCCGGAAACGTTGGAGTTCACATTCACCATATTGAACCGATAAACAAAGGAGAGGTTGTATGGCATGTTAATCCACAGGATGTTATAGCAATCGGCAGATTGTTTGAGGAAGGAAGGTATCTGCATGAAAGGATTATTGCCCTGACAGGATCGGAAGTTATTAAACCTCAGTATTTTAAAATGAGGTCAGGAGCCTCAGTGCATCCAGTTGTAAAGGATAATGTCAAGCAGGGGAAAATGCGTTTTATAAGTGGTAATGTCCTTACAGGCTCAAAGATTGAGGCTAATGGCTACCTGGGATATTATGATTCACAGGTGACAGTGATTCCAGAAGGTGATTATTTTGAGTTTTTCGGATGGGCTAAGCCCGGGACAGATAAATTCAGTTTTTACAGGACCTTTGCGTCAAAGATCTTCCCAAAGAAGGAGTACAGCTTTGATACAAATTTTCATGGCGGCGAAAGAGCTTTCGTTATGACCGGCCAGTATGAAAAAGTTGTTCCGATGGACATCTATCCAATGCAGCTTCTTAAAGCTATTCTTGCCGGAGATATTGATATGATGGAGAACCTGGGTATATACGAGATCGCGGAAGAGGATCTTGCTCTTTGTGAATATATCTGCCCTTCAAAGATTGAGATACAGTCAATTGTAAGACAGGGACTTGATCTTATGGTAAAAGAGATGAATTAAAACCGGTAACCGGTAACCGGTAGCCGGTAGCCGGTAATTGGTAAACAGTAAACAGTGATACAAAATATATAATGGATTCATTAAGGAAAAAGATCGACAAGATCAGGCCGCATTTCATGGAAGGCGGTAAATACTCGAAGTTACGTTCGGTTTTTGAGGGATTTGAGTCTTTTCTGTTTGTCCCCGACAGGGTGACTTTCAAAGGATCTCATATCCGTGACAGCATCGACCTGAAGCGGACAATGACAGTTGTAATAATTGCCCTGATACCTGCTTTCCTCTTTGGCGCTTACAATACAGGCTTGCAGCATTTCAGGTCAATAGGTGTTGAATCAGGCCTTTTGCAGAATTTCTGGTTTGGTTTCCTGAAGATTCTACCACTTGTTATTGTGAGCTATGTTACCGGACTTGGAATTGAGTTCATTGCTGCTCAGCTCAGAGGGCATGAAATTAATGAAGGTTTCCTTGTTTCAGGGCTGCTGATACCTCTGGTTATGCCTGTTGATGTGCCATTGTGGATGCTTGCACTGGCAACTGCTTTTGCAGTGATCCTGGGCAAGGAGATCTTTGGCGGTACCGGGATGAATATTTTCAACCCGGCATTGCTGGCAAGAGCTTTCCTGTTTTTCAGCTACCCTGGCTGGATGACAGGCGACAAGGTATGGATTGAGGGACTCACACAGGGACAGAATGTAATTGACGGATTCTCAGGCGCTACGCCACTTTCTCTTCTTGCGCAGGGTGAGGCGGTAAAGCTTCCTTCGTTCATGGAAATGTTTATTGGAACAATACCCGGGTCAATTGGTGAAACTTCAACAATAGCAATACTGATAGGTGCAGTGATCCTTATTGCCACAGGCATAGGAAGCTGGAAAATTATCATCAGCACCTTTGCTGGCGGATTGTTCATGGGGCTTCTTCTGAATGTTTTTGCTGTTAATTCTTACATGGAACTTCCTTTCTATTATCACTTTGTGATGGGAGGTTTTGCATTTGGTGCAGTATTTATGGCCACCGACCCTGTTTCGGGATCGCAGACAGAAACCGGGAAATGGATCTATGGTTTCCTTATAGGTGTACTGTCGCTTCTTATAAGGATTCTTAATCCGGCATATCCTGAAGGCGTTATGCTTGCAATACTTCTGATGAACGTATTTGCACCTCTTATTGATTATTATGTTGTTCAGTCAAATATAAACCGCAGGTTAAGAAGAGCCAGGGTAGCTATTAAAAATCAGGTAAAATGAAACACTTCAGCAACAGATATATTTTCATCTTTTCATCAGTAATGGTAATTGCTGTGGCAACTCTTCTTGCCATGGCTGCAACAATGCTGCAGCCGAAGCAGCTTAAGAATCTTGAGATTGAAAAGAAAAAGAGCATGCTTGAATCAATAGGTATTGAAGCAACCGCTGCAACAACCGAAAGCTTGTATGACAAGTACATAACTGAAAGCTTTGTTCTCAATTCAAAAGGAGAAAACGTTGAAGGGACTGATGCTTTCAATATTGTTCTTAAGGAAGAGGAAAAGAAACCTCTTGAAGAACAGCACCTTCCGCTCTTCAGGGCAACAGCCGAAAATGGAGAGAAGATTATAATAATTCCTGTTGAGGGTAAGGGGCTCTGGGGTCCTATCTGGGGATATATTTCTGTCAGCTCTGATATGAATACAGTATTCGGGGCAACATTCGATCATAAGGGAGAAACTCCGGGTCTTGGAGCTGAAATCAATACCAGGTCTTTTGAAGGTATGTTCATCGGTAAAAAGCTTTTTGAAGGTGGAAAATTTGTCTCTGTCGGTGTAGTTAAAGGCGGAGCAAAGGATAATGATCAGCACAATGTAGATGCGATTTCAGGAGGAACAATTACAAGCAAAGGTCTTGAGAAGATGCTTTCAGACTGTCTTGGAAAGTATAATGATTATTTTGTAAAAAACAGGAATTAAAATATGAGCAATCAGGAAAAAGAGCCGATGTTCTCGGCAAAGATCAGGAAAATCTTCACAACCCCGCTGGGAAAGGAGAATCCTATCACGGTTCAGGTTCTTGGTATCTGTTCGGCGCTTGCTGTAACAGTAAAACTGAAACCGGCGCTTGTTATGGCGCTCTCAGTAACAATAGTCACAGCTGTCTCAAATTTCGTGATTGCAGCCTTGCGTGATTATATACCTGACAGGATAAGGATTATAGTTCAGCTTGTTGTAATTGCAACAATGGTTATCCTTGTTGACCAGTTCCTCAAGGCCTATGCCTTTGACGTAAGCAAGCAGCTGTCGGTATTTGTCGGACTCATAATAACAAACTGTATCCTCATGGGCCGTCTTGAGGCTTTTGCCATGGCCAATAAGCCATGGCCTTCTTTTGTAGATGGTCTCGGAAATGGCGCCGGATACGGTATTATACTTATTATAGTTGCTTTCCTGAGGGAACTCCTTGGTTCAGGTACTGTATTCGGATATCCGGTGATGCAGAAACTTGGAGTATATTCTCTTGGATATGAGAACAATGGAATGATGATACTTCCACCAATGGCATTGATTGTTGTAGGTATGATAATCTGGTTCCAGAGAAGCAGAAATGAAAGTCTTATAGAGAAAAAATAGCTGAAGAACTATGGAACACCTTTTAAATATATTCATTAAGTCGATCTTTATCGACAATATGATCTTCGCATTCTTCCTGGGAATGTGTTCATACCTTGCTGTTTCAAAGACTGTCAAAACTTCAGTGGGACTTGGAATAGCAGTGATCTTTGTATTGCTCATTACTGTTCCAGTGAACTTTCTTGTGGAGAATTATGTACTAAAGGCAGGAGCTCTTGCCTGGCTTGGAGAAGGATTTGCCGATGTTGATCTGAGCTTCCTCTCATTTATGGTTTTCATTGCTGTTATTGCTGCTATTGTTCAGCTTGTTGAAATGGTTGTTGAGAAATACAGCCCGGCACTTTATAACTCGCTTGGTATTTTTCTTCCGCTGATAGCTGTAAACTGTGCAATTCTTGGAGCAGCATTGTTTATGCAGGAGCGTGAATATCAGACTATTGCAGAAGCTACCGTATTCGGAGTGGGTTCAGGAATAGGATGGATGCTGGCTATCGTTAGTATTGCTGCTATCAGGGAGAAGCTTAAGTACAGCAATGTGCCTGCTCCGCTGAGGGGACTTGGAATCACATTTATCCTTACAGGACTGATGGCAATTGCATTTATGGGTTTCATGGGAATAAAACTTTAACTGAAATTACAGATTGACATGATATTAGCTATTACAACCGGTAGTACAATCCTTTACAGTATTATTGTATTTCTTCTGGTGATTATCGCCCTTGTATCTATTCTTCTTATAGCAAAAGCGAAACTTTCACCACAGGGCGAGGTTAAACTTAAAATAAATGATAAGGAACTGAATGTTTCACCGGGTTCGAGCCTTCTGAGCACACTGACAGGGAACGGAATCTTCCTTCCTTCAGCATGCGGCGGCGGAGGTACATGCGGAATGTGCAAATGTCAGGTCACTGACGGGGGAGGATCAATACTTGCTACCGAAACAGGTTTCTTCACACGTAAGGAACAACAGAACAACTGGCGCCTCGGTTGCCAGGTTAAGATACGGGAGAGCATCACCGTGAAAGTCCCCGAATCTGTCATGGGAATAAAAAAATGGGAATGCGAAGTTGTGTCGAACAGAAACGTGGCCACCTTTATTAAAGAGTTTGTTGTCAGGCTTCCGGAAGGTGAGTCACTCGATTTCAGCCCCGGCGGATATATTCAGATTGATGTTCCGAAGTATGAAACCAGTTTCCGGGATTTCATAATTGATGATCAGTTCAAGGGCGACTGGGACCTGTACAAAATGTGGGATCTTAAATTAAAGAATAATGAAGAAACCTACAGGGCCTATTCAATGGCTAATTACCCTGAAGAAAAGGGACTCATTAAACTGAACATAAGAATTGCCACCCCGCCATGGGATAATGTCAAAAAACAGTTTATGAATGTTCCTCCCGGCCTTTGTTCTTCATTTATCTTCTCGAGGAAACCGGGAGATAAGGTGATGATATCCGGACCTTACGGGGAGTTCCATATTAAAGATACACAGAGTGAAATGGTCTATATCGGAGGAGGTGCAGGAATGGCTCCGCTCCGTTCTCATATCTTCCATCTGTTCAGGACTCTCAAAACAAACAGGAAGGTATCTTACTGGTACGGAGCACGTTCGCTTAGAGAAGTATTCTATGAAGATGAGTTCAGGGCTATAGAAAAGCAATTCCCTAATTTCACTTTCAACCTCGCTCTTTCCGAACCACTTCCCGAAGATAACTGGAAAGGCTATACTGGTTTCATACACAAGGTATTACTCGATAATTACCTCTGCAAACATGATGAGCCGGAGGATATTGAATATTACTTCTGCGGTCCGCCCCAGATGAATGCTGCTGTTGTGAAGACACTCGATTCACTCGGCGTACCGAAAGAAAATATCGCCTTTGACGATTTCGGTATCTGAGTGTAAATAAATTTAATATACTTTTATATTCCATCCTGCTTACCAGGGAAGCTGAGAAAAATTATCTGTGCTTCTCTGTGTAACTCTGTGGTCCTCTGTGTAATAAAAAATACTATCATGAAATCTCTTATACCTGTTCTTTCTGTAATAATCCTTTTTTCATTTTCTTCATGCAAAAAAGCTGAATTTGACAGCTTTAACGGCTTTGCCCAGGGTACTACTTACAGCATAGTGTTTGAGAAGAACAAGACCATCACCACCGATTCGCTTCATAAAAAAGTTGAAAGTATACTTCATGATTTTGACATGTCACTCTCATTATATATTGACTCATCAATACTATCAAGAATAAACCGTAATGAAGATGTAACAGTCGACAAGTATTTTGAGGAGGTTTTCAGAATTTCAGCTGAGATTTCAGTATTGACCGGAGGCGCTTTTGATGTTACTGTCGGTCCACTTGTGAGGTCCTGGGGCTTCGGTCCTGATGATCATAAAAACTTTGATGTCAGGAGACTTGACAGCCTTATGAGACTTATTGGTATGAATAAGGTTTCGCTTGAAAATGGCAAGGTCAGGAAGAGCGAACCCTCAATAAACCTTGATTTCAATGCAATAGCCCAGGGCTATTCGGTTGATGTTGTTGCCGTATATTTTGAAAGCCTTGGAATAAACAACTACCTGATTGAGATCGGGGGAGAAGTAAGGGCCGGAGGAACAAAAAATGGTAATTTATGGAGAATCGGGATTGACAGGCCGGAAGACAATAATGTTATCCCTGGTCAGAATCTGCAGGCCATAATAAGGATAAGTGACAGATCACTTGCAACCTCGGGGAATTACAGGAAATTCTATGTTGAAGATGGTATAAAATATTCACATACTATAGATCCCAAAACAGGTTATCCGGCAAAGAACAGGCTTCTTAGCGCCACAATTCTGGCAGCTGATTGCGGAACTGCTGATGCCGTGGCAACTTCCTGCATGGTTATGGGACATGAAAAAGCAATTGAGTTTATTAATGATCATCCGGAGTTCAGTGCTTATTTTGTTATTTCCGGCATTGACAGTAATTACGAAACCTGGATGTCAGAATCTCTTAAGGAATATCTCACAGAAGAAGGACAATAAAGTTTTACTGAAGAGGCACTTAGAAGAAATTCAGATAAGCAGGGAAATTGAATTAATCAGAAAGTCTCCTGCTGCATGAACAACCCGGATAGCCCTCTGTCGAATGACAGCCTACATCATTATTCTGGGCACAGGTAATACCCCGCTTCTGCATTTCCTTATTCTGGCTTATATGAGTATCCGGAAATTTTCCCCCTGGCTTCAATAGCATCCTTATCCCGAAAAAGATAACTGCAAGAGCTGTAAATGCAAGGCTTAATATGAGGAGTTTTATAAACATTTCTTGTGTAATAGTCTGATATTTATCAATATACGAGGCAATAAGCTTTTGTTATATTACTTCCTGAATGCAAATATAGTGATCATTTCCTCTTTCCTTATAAACAAGTAACTCAATTAATTGTTGTATTAACAGTAGACAGATTTTTTTAATAAAATAATAATGAAAAGTACAGAAGACAGGAAAGTGGCAGAATGGAGTAAAGAGGAGGTACTTGCTGATTTCAGGCTGGCAAATCTTAGCAGGAATCTGAGCATTATAGGTCGTAAAGAAGTTTTATCAGGAAGGGCAAAATTCGGAATTTTCGGAGACGGAAAAGAAATAATCCAGATTGCCATGGCAAAACAGTTCAGGAATGGTGACTGGAGATCAGGATATTACAGGGATCAGACCTGGATGATGGCAATGGGACTGTATGATTCAATGCAGTTCTTTCATCAGCTATATGGCAATACCGACAGGGATCTGAACCCTGGTAATGGCGGAAGGGTGTTCAATAACCATTTTTCTGTTCCCAACATTAATGCCGATGGTTCCTGGAAGGACCTGACAAAGCAGAAGAATTCATCCTCTGATATATCGCCAACGGCAGGCCAGATGCCCCGTCTTCTGGGACTTGCCTATGCCTCAAAACTTTTCCGGCAGAACAAAGAGCTTCATAAGTTCAATACCCTTTCGGTAAAAGGCAATGAAGTGGCTTTCGGTTCCATTGGCGATGCAAGCACTTCCGAGGGGCATTTCTGGGAAACTATGAATGCCGCAGGTGTGCTGCAGGTTCCAATGGCTGTTTCGGTGTATGATGACGGATACGGCATTTCAGTACCTAAAAAGTACCAGACAACAAAAGGAAGTATCTCAGAGATACTTAAAGGTTTTGAAACAGAAGGAGAAAGGATCGGGATCAGGATCTTCAAAGGCAAAGGCTGGGATTACACGGGCCTGCTTAAAATGTACGAAACGGGAATAGATATCTGCAGAAGGGAACATACTCCTGTACTATTTCATATTGAGGATGTTACACAGCCACAGGGTCACTCAACATCAGGTTCACACGAGCGCTACAAGAGTGAGGAACGCCTTAAATGGGAACAGGAATTCGATCCTCTCAGAAAAATGCGGGAGTGGATAATAAAATCGGGTATAGCAACAGCTGATGAAGTCGACAGGGTGGTGGCTGATGCCGACAGCGAAGCAAAGGAATCGAGGAAAAAAGCATGGGAGCTGTTCCAGAATCCGGTAAAAACTGAACGGGATGCTCTTGTTAAAATTATAAATCAGCGCAGCTGCAGATGTTCTGAAGAAGTGAAGGAATCAACTGTTGATGAGTTCACTGACGAGCTTAAGAAGGTAATCAATCCGATCAGGAAGGACAACTTCGTGACTGCCCGCAAGATGCTAAGGAATGTTTGCGGCTCCTGCGAAAAGTCAGGAAACCTCAAAGAAGAACTTGAAGGGTGGCTGAAAAGAAACTATATGGATGCTCATAAAGCATATAATATGTTTCTTTATAACGAAACACCAACATCTGTGTTAAATGTAAAGCCTGTTGCTCCGGTGTATTCAGAAAATTCACAGGAAGTGCCCGGGCGCCAGGTACTCAGGGAAAACTATGACAGGCTCTTTGCCAGGAATCCCTTGCTTGTTACCTTCGGTGAAGACACCGGACACATTGGCGGTGTAAACCAGTCGCTTGAGGGACTTCAAAAGAAGTATGGAGAGTTAAGAATAACTGATACAGGCATCAGGGAAGCAACAATACTGGGGCAGGGCATTGGCCTGGCTCTAAGGGGTATGCGACCTATAGCTGAGATACAGTACCTCGATTACCTTATGTATGCGTTGCAGTTGCTAAGTGATGATCTGGCAACAACTCATTACCGTACCGCTGGAAGGATGGTGGCTCCACTTATTATAAGCACCCGTGGGCACAGGCTTGAGGGAATATGGCATTCAGGATCACCCATGAGCATGCTTATAAACTCTGTAAGAGGTGTTTATGTATGTTCACCCCGAGACATGACAAGGGCTGCAGGTTTCTACAATACTCTGCTTGAAGGGAATGACCCTGCAATAGTTATAGAACCTCTCAACGGTTACAGATTAAAGGAGAAAAAGCCGGAAAACATCGGAGAATTCAGGTTAGAGTTGGGAGTTCCGGAGATACTTAATCCCGGAGAAGATATAACTATAGTAACCTATGGCTCAACTGTAAGGGTGGCTCAGGAAGCAGTAAAGCATCTTGAAGCTCATGGAATTTCTGCAGAACTTATTGATGTCCAGACTCTTGTTCCTTTCGACAGGAGGCATCTCATACTCGATTCAGTAAGAAAAACCGGAAGAATACTGTTCCTGGACGAGGATGTGCCGGGTGGTACAACAGCCTATATGATGCAGGAAGTGCTTGAAAAACAGGGCGCATGGCAATATCTTGATTCAGCTCCGAAGACCCTTACCGGCAAGGAACACAGGCCTGCCTATACAACTGACGGAGACTATTTCTCAAAACCAAGCGCTGAGGATATCTTCGACACAGTATATGCCATGATGAAGGAAGCAATCCCTGAGAAGTATTGATTTGCAGGACTTATTTTAACTAACATCCGGAGGTTCTCAGCCCCCTCTTTTCTTTGAAGAGAGGGGGTTGGGGGTGAGTTTATTCTTCCACCCCTATAATCTTCAGAAGCTCCATAGCTGCTTCACTCGGTCCACTTGCCTCATAACCTGGTATCCCTAGCCTTGTTCTCATCTGACCCACGAAGACCTTATTTCTGAAGAAAGCGTCAAAGTATCTTTTTACTATTTCCTCATGGAGTTCGCGGTATTCAGGAGGGCCGAAAATATTTGCGAAATAGGTATGCACAAGTCCGCTGGAAGTAGTTGTTCCCTTGCTCATTACAGCGCCTGCCCTGAAGGTTTCAAGAGCTGTCTCGGCTGATGAAAACCTTTCAATTACAGGATGATCACTGTCAATCTCCTCGTAATTGTTTGCATAGAGAATATAGTCTATTTTATGTCCCTGTATGACAGTTTCAAACTTTGTAACCGGAATAATAATTCTTGCATTGACCTGGCTCGGATTCATTATTATTGACCTGTCGAGGTGTCCGTATGCATAGCCGGGCTGCAGGTCGTCGAGCCTGAGGAAAGCGCCAATTTCAGTTCCGTATCCTATCGGAGCTCCATTTTCGTCAAGTTCAATTGAGCCCATGTCGTCGGCAATAATTGTAAGTTCCCTTATGTGTTTTTCGGCAAGTACCCTGAAGGCCTCCAGCGTTTCAGACTTTCCTGCTCCTGTATCACCCATCATAAGGATTGTTGCCTCCTTGTTGCCCTGCAGAAGAATCTTGACCATCGCTCCATGGAAAGGCATATTACCAGACTTCATTATTATTGAGTTATGAAGCGTAAGGACCATCTTTTTCAGGTAACCAAAATAGCCAAACTCAGGACGTACGGGAACAGCGCCGACAAATATTCCATTCTCATTATCCTCATAGAAGACAGTAGGCGATGAGGCCAGTCCGTCAAGAACATTTCCGTGAACGCCATATATGAACAGGGCATCTGGTTTTCTTTTAAGATCCTGATCATCAGCAAGCTGAAAGAGGTTACACTGAGAAAAGCCAAGCTCGAAAAAATTGAGATGGAAGTAAACCATTATGAGTTGCTTCCCTATTTTGGCCGGATAGCACAACCATTCTTCAGGATTAAGATCAACAAGGTCAATTGGATTTTTTTCAATCTTTTTAAAGTGACCTGTCCTCTTGTTCATCGGCTGCTGAATCACAAGCGGCGGATAAATAAGCATCTGCCTGATAACAGGTATTGCTTCAAGCTTTTTGTATTTTTCTCCTTTATATGATATTTTCTTTGGGAGCGAAATGACCGACATCTCGGCTCCTGCAGGAACCTGCCGGTATACATTCGGGTGGCTTCCTGTAATGTTTTCCTGTATCTGCCTGTAAACAGTTCTTACAAGGTGGGTGAGCTGCTCAACTGTCTCATTGAATGTCCTGTATGGCCGCTTGTCGAGCCTGTCGCCTTCAGAATCATTTACAATAAACCTGTCAAAGCTTCTCCAGTAGTCATAGAGGTATTCCACAAAGCCTGCAAGCCTGTCGAGGTTCCTGAGGAAAACAGTGGAATTTTCAAAAATATGAGGCACAAGCTTGTTTTCGTATTTAACAAGAAAGGTAAGTGTTTTCACGAGATCTGTTACTGCAGCCTTGTCAGGTGTCCTGTTGACAAAGATATCAAGCAATGGCGAGTTCTTTGACTTTAGTGTATCAATGCAGTGATCAAGTACCTGACGGAATTTTTCACTACCCAGCATCTCCTCAGCTGTTTCACACATCCTTTCACGGATGTTGAGTACAACCTTATTCCCAATAATACGTAATGTGCTTTTCTGCATAAGAATATTTAACAACAGGGGCAAAAATATGATAATAATTAATTGAAGATAAGCTTTTACTTAATTATTTTTGTAATAATGATTATTATGATTTAACGTTATGCAGCCGGAAATTGACCTGTTTGCCATACTGCCTGAAGACAAGATACCGAAAAAGGGTAAGATTCTTATTTCGGAGCCCTTTCTTCCCGATACTTTCTTTAACAGGAGCATTGTTTACCTGACGGATCATTCGGCTGAAGGATCAGTTGGCTTTATACTCAACAAGAAACTTGACCTTAAAATATGTGATGCACTTGAAGGCTTTGAGAGCTGGGAGGAGACTCTGAATATGGGTGGTCCTGTTGCCCCTGACACGCTCCATTACCTGCACAGCCTTGGAAAACATATTCCGAAAAGTGTACAGGTTGATACTAATATTTTCTGGGGAGGAGATATTGATATAATACGCGAACTCATAAAAAAAGGAAGGGTAAAATCCTCACAATTAAGGTTCTTTCTTGGCTATTCAGGCTGGTCGCCAGGTCAGCTTGAGCGTGAACTGAAGGAAAATTCATGGGTTATAGCTACAATTCAGTCTGACATTGTCATGACAAGCAGGGGAGATGATACCTGGAAAAAGGTGCTCCGCAGCCTGAGGAATAAGTACCGTGCATGGGCTGATTTCCCCGAATCACCTGATATGAACTGACTCGAGTTTAAGGTAATATTAAATATGTAATATCCTGTAAACCAGTTCTTTTAATAAGTCGCCAGCTTCGGTTCCGGCATCACCATAACCTTTTGATCTCATGTCGAAGGTCCTTAAAAGACTTATTATCTGGACTGTTTTTTTTGCATTGTACTTGGAAGCGGCATTCTCGTAATCCTTTACAAAGAAGGGATTTACTTTCAGCACTGAAGCTACATTATTCTTACTCTTGTCAGGCAGATAATGGTAGGTAAGCAGTTTTGTAAAGAAGCTGAACAGAGAAGCAATTGTGAGTGTTATTGGATTTTCCTTCTGGTTGTCGGAAAAGTACTTAACTATCATGTTGGCTTTAAGTACATTCCTGTTCCCGACAGCATTCTGTAGTTCAAAGTTATTGTAATCCTTGCTGATACCAATGTTTTTCTCGATAAGGGCACTGTTTATTACCGGTTTTCCTGCAGGAAGGGTAATCAGCAGTTTTTCAAGTTCATTGGCTATTTTATGCAGGTCGGTACCGAGGTACTCGGTGAGCATTGCGCTTGCCTGCGGATCGATCTTTATTCCCTTGCTCATCAGGTATCGTTCTATCCATGCCGGGATCTGGTAGTCCCTGAGCCTGGGCGACTCAAAGTAAACAGCGCTTGTGTCAAGCAGCTTGTATAGCTTTGTCCGCTTGTCGAGACTTTTGTACTTGTAGCAGAAGACCAGTATTGTCGACTGCAGCGGTTTTTCGATATAGATTGCAAGGTCCTCTATTTTCTTGAGCGACTGGGCTTCCTTAACAATAACAACCTGGTGGCTTGACATCATAGGAAAACGCCTGGCAGTATCGATAACTGCTGCCACCGAGGTGTCCTCTCCGTAAACTATTATCTGGTTGAAGGCTTTGTCTGCGTCAGACAGGACTTTATCTTCAATATAATCAGATATTGTATCTATAAAATAGGGTTCTTCACCGGCAAGAAAATAAACAGGCTTATAGATCCTGTTCCGCAGGTCTGACATTATTTCTTCGAAAGCTGCTGCCATATCAGAACCTCAGATGTTTAACAGAAACTCCGTTCCTTTTGATCTCCTTGAGTGCAGCAATGCCGATTTTGAGATGGATCTCTACAAAGTCGTCGGTAACTTTTTTATCACTTATCTGGGTTTTTATTCCGGTTGAGATCATAGGCTGATCGGAGACAAGCAGAAGCGCACCCGTGGGAATCTCATTTGCAAAGCCAACGGTGAAAATAGTTGCTGTCTCCATATCGATGGCCATTGCACGCGTCTTCATAAGGTACTTCTTGAACCTTTCATCATATTCCCAAACACGACGGTTTGTAGTGTAAACGGTACCAGTCCAGTATTCTTTTTTGTATTTAACTATTGTTGAAGATATTGCACTCTGAAGTTTGAAGGCAGGGAGAGCAGGAACTTCATTCGGCAGATAATCATTTGAAGTACCATCGCTTCTGATTGCCGCAATCGGAAGAATCAGGTCTCCGAGCTTGTTTTTCTTCTTCAGTCCCCCGCATTTGCCCAGAAATAACACAGCGCTCGGACTAACCGCACTAAGGAGATCCATTATAGTAGCAGCATTAGGACTTCCCATCCCGAAGTTTATTATTGTAATGCCATCTGCTGTTGCACTTGGCATGTTCTTTTCCTTGCCCTCTACGGGAACATCATGCCATTTTGCAAAGAGTTCCACGTAATATGTATAGTTAGTAAGAAGGAAATACTTACCGAAAGTTTCAATTGACCTGCCTGTGTACCTTGGTAGCCAGTTATTAACAATTTCCTCTTTGGTCTTCATAAGAAAAGTACTTAAAGTGAACTAAAGTTTGGAGTGCCTAAAGTTGTTCCATATTACTCCTTTGCAAAAGTAAGCAGATAATTCAATTCTAATGCCTCTTCAGGCTAAACTTAAGTCATAGATTTTTTAAAATCCGGAATATTTAATCAGGGAACCCTCTCTGCCCTCAATCCAAAATTCCATTCACTCCAGGTAACTCTAGTCACTCTAAACTCTAGTTCACTCCAAACTCTAGTTCACTCCAAACTCTAGTTCACTCTAGTCACTTATCCTTAAAGTAAATATATTTGTATTATGAAAGAACTGAATCTGCCTTCATATTCGTTCAAAATTACCGGAGATGGCGATAGTATGATGATCCTCGATCAGATAAGACGGAAATATGTACGTCTTACGCCTGAAGAGTGGGTTCGGCAGAATTTTATTCAGTACCTCATAACCGAAGGGAAATATCCTCCCGGTCTGATGGGAGTTGAAGTAATGTTTAAACTGAACAGGCTCAAGCGAAGAGTTGATATTCTGATACATAACAGACAGGGACAGCCAATTATGATTGTTGAATGCAAAGAGCCCGATGTTAAGATAGATGACAAGGTTTTTGATCAGATCGTTACGTATAATCTTGCAATGAAAGTTATGTATATTGTTGTAACTAACGGAATTGATCATTATGCCTGCAAGGTTGATCAGGAGACAGGGAAGTATGAGTTTCTGCTGGCTATTCCGTTGTATGAGGATATATGTCAGGTGGAAGGCGGAAGGGCGGAAGGCGGAAGGGCGGAAGGGGCTGAAGGGCTGAAGGGCTGAAGGGAAGTGGCATAACGGTGTAATGGCGCAACGGCACAAGGGCACAAGGGCACAAGGATTGGTGACTGGAGTTCCCCTCCTGGGAGGGGCGAGGGGTGGATTTTTTAAAGATAAAAGATAAAAGTAAAAAGTAAAAAGTTCAGAAAAGTCAATGCAGTAATGATTAACGTTACATGTGCAATAATACGGAATGAAGATGACCAGGTACTTGTTGTGCAGCGGGGTGAACATACTGATCATCCGCTGAAATGGGAATTTCCGGGTGGCAAGGTTAATGATGGTGAAAGTGATGAAGACTGCATTATCAGGGAGATAAGGGAAGAGCTGTCAATTGAAATTGTTATTTGCGGAAGATTGCCGGTTGTTGAACATGATTACGGACACAAGCAGATACGCCTGATACCATTTATCTGCGATACTCTGGAGGAGTTGCCATTCTTGTCCGAACATGTTGATTTCAAATGGATTGATCCTGAGGAGCTTGTTGAAGTGGATTTTTCAGAAGCAGATATTCATGTTGCAGAATATTATTCAGTCAAAACTGAAGGCAGGGTAAAGTCTGAACCTGATCCGGTCATGCAACACGAACAGTCCTTAAGGGATGATGCAGATCTCAGAAACCTCGTTAACAGCCTTATGGGTATAAAAGAGGCTGAATGGGTTGTTGCGTCTGCTATTGATAATCCGGAGATTTTCAAAAAACTCATGGAATATTCTTTCTCTGATGATAAAAAGCTGGCATTCAGAGCCTCCTGGACAGTATCAAAGGTTTGTGACAAGGCTCCGGATCTGATAATTCCACATCTGCTAATGCTAGTAGAATCTTTACCAAAGATTAATAATGAGAGTGTTCAGCGTTCATTCTTAAGAATTCTCTCGCTGACTGATATGCACAGGTTTGGTACGAAACACCACGGGATGCTTGCAGAGTATTGCTTTTCCGCACTACGTTCCGGATTTACGGCTATTGCTATCAAGGCTTATGCGATGGAAGTGCTATACAGGCTCGCTCTTATCTATCCTGAGCTTGCTAATGAACTTTCAGCAACAATCAACATGATCCAGGGAGAAGGTTCTGCAGGCATAGTTGCACGAGGCCGACAAAT
>CAZEYY010000030.1:0-7521 GCA_964516485.1 uncultured Rikenellaceae bacterium | reverse complement strand
TCAACATGATCCAGGGAGAAGGTTCTGCAGGCATAGTTGCACGAGGCCGACAAATACTAAAGAAACTTTCATAGTTGTATTGATCATATATGGAAGAACTTACACAGAGATCGCTGAGTGGCACAGAGTTCACAGAGGATATTCTCTGTGGCTCTCTGTGTAATCTCTGTGCAACTCTGTGAAACCTCTTCTTTCTTTTATTATTTTTGCAGTTTATTTTAATTATGAAAATTGTAGATACCAAAGGACAGCTTTGTCCTGCCCCGCTGATTGCAACCAAAAGAGCGCTGAAAGAAACTATTACCGGTGAGTCATTCCAGGTGCTCATTGATAACCAGACTTCCTTTACAAATGTGAGTCGTTTCCTGAAGGATAATAACACCCAGTTTACTTCTTCGGAAAATGGTGGAATATGGACCCTTACCGTTACAAAAAAGGATGGAGAGCTCATAAAACCCAACGAGGAGGAGTACTGCACACCTGAAGTGCCTCATTTTCAGAAGGGTAATTTTGTAGTTGCAATATCCTCCGACAAGATGGGTGAAGGTGATGAAAAGCTGGGAACCCTTTTGATGGTGAATTTTATCAAGGCTGTTCACGATCTTGATATACTTCCTGCAAAAATTGTATTCTATAACCGCGGGGTCTTTTTGGGAAGAAGCAGTTCAGAAGTTATTGAACAGCTCCGTGATCTTGAAAGAATGGGAGTGGCTCTCTTCCTTTGCGGTACATGTATTAATCACTATTCTCTTCAGAATGAGATCAGTATAGGTACAGTGAGCAATATGTTCGAGATTGCACAGATAATGGCTTCGGCAGGAAATGTTGTGAAACCATGATCCCTTACCCCCCAACCCCCCGAAGCGGGGGGCTTAGCCTCACCCCCAAACCCCCTATAGGGGGCTTTAAGAAGGTGGATATTTGGGATAAAATATTAAAGTATAATTTCGATGAATTGAATATTCTGAAAATAGAATTGTTAACCTGGATCTCAAGTTCCCCTACAAGGGGATTCAGGGGGTAAAACATATAAGAAAAGCATATAAGTAGTGAAGAAATTACTTAGCTGAACTGTTTCTCAAGTCCCCCTATAGGGGGATTTAGGGGGTAAAATCAAGGGTGCAAAACAATGAGAATTCATTCATGAAACACGGTTCAAAATATAATGTGAAACCATGACAGTCGATCTCCTCAAACTTGTCGAATACGGGGGTTGTTCTGCAAAGATACCTGCAAAACAACTTGAGGAGATATTGAAGTTCCTTCCGCTGCCTTCCGATCCGAATATCCTTGTAGATATTGATACTCATGATGATGCAGGTGTTTACAGGATCAATGATGAGCTGGCCCTAGTGCTTACAACAGATTTCTTCCCTCCGGTGTGCAGCGATCCTTATGAATTCGGACAGATAGCTGCTGCAAATTCAATAAGTGATGTCTATGCAATGGGAGGCGATCCGGTGCTGGCTCTTAATATAGTAATGTTTCCGGCAAAAGGACTTCCGCTCTCTGCTTATGCAGATATGCTGAAGGGCGGTTTTGATAAAGCTACTGAAGCCGGTGTGAGGATTATAGGTGGACATACAATTGATGATACTCCACCTAAATACGGATTAGCCGTGGTAGGTTTTGTTCATCCCGAACGAATTGCCACAAACGCAGGAGCGCGACCCGGCGATAAGCTCATTCTGACAAAACCTGTCGGAACGGGGATCATAATGGCAGCACAGCGCATGGGTATTGCCTCTGAACCTGATATTGAGGAGGCAAAGCGCCTGATGAAGCTGCTTAATAAAAGCGGGGCAGAGGTTATGAAAAAATATAATATCAGGGGAGCCACCGACATTACCGGTTTCGGGCTTGCAGGACACGCCCTTAAAATGGCAAGGGCAAGCAAAGTGTCAATTAATCTGGAACTTGGCTGTGTGCCTCTTATTGGTAAAGCATATTCCCTTGTTGATGAGGGCTGTATCCCCGGTACATCATTCCGTAACCTTGAATATTGTGAGAATGAAATCAGTCTTGCTCCGGGCCTCGATTACAACCTGAAGATGCTTGCCTTTGATGCCCAGACCTCCGGTGGCTTGCTGATGAGTGTACCTGAGGAAAAAACAGAAGCACTCCTGTCTGACCTGCATTATGCCGGTCTGGAGTCTGCCACTGTTGTAGGTGAGGTACTGGCAATGCAGGAGAGACACCTGCACCTTTTTTAGTTTTTTCAGTATCTGTCGTATGGGATTCCTCATCCGTTGTGACGCATAGCCGTCAAACTTAGTATAGTATTGTACTGAGGAATAGCGGTTTAGCTTTCTCACGCGAAGTATATGTCTGTCAGGTGAGAAAGGGGTTTGTAACAGGAAAGGGGTTTCAAGGTTTGGGGATGTTGAAAAAGTCAGAATCATTTAACCACAAAGGACACAAAGTATTCCGATAGCTATCGGGAGCACAAAGATCACAAAGAAATAATAATCAGTGATTTACCTTTGAGTTCCCTTTGTGTGAACTTAGTGCACTTTGTGGTTATAAATTCTTTTTAGACACCTCTAAAATTCCAGCCCCTTACTTTTCTATAAAAAACCTTAGCTTGAAGGCTATACGCTGGCGCGGGATTCGGAATTACAATCACATCAGATGGTGAAAAAGGGAATTTCTTAAAAGTAAAACGTATTTTTTCGTAAAATAATTAAAAAAATAGTTGACAAACGAAAAAATACGTTATATCTTTGAGAAAACAGTAATTATTATGGAACGTCTGACACGAAAAGAAGAGGAGGCTATGAAAATACTCTGGAAAGCCCGGAAGGGATTTATCAAAGAGCTGATAGACCTACATCCGGAACCAAAACCACTTTACACAACCTTTTCATCGGTCATCCGCGGTCTCGAAGAAAAGGGATATGTCGACCATAAAGCCTATGGCAAAAATCATGAATACTTCCCTGTTATTAAGAAAGAGGAGTATAAAAGAGCATTCATGAAGAATGTTGTGGCTGATTACTTCGGATCATCGTATAAGAATGTCGTTTCATTCTTTGTAAATGAGAAAAAGCTAAAAGCTGACGATCTCAGAAAACTTATTGAACTGATCGAAAAAGGAGAAGAAGATGGATAACTTTCTAATATACCTTCTTAAAGTGGCTGCCGGCACGGTGCTCTTCCTGTCAATGTACGTTATACTGTTCAGGAAGGAGACTTTCTACATCCGTAACAGGATAATTCTGATTCTTTCAATTCTTATCCCGGTAATTATACCGCTTCTGACATATACTGTTACTGTAAGTGTCAATCCGCAACCTTTACCTGTAACAGAGTTGTCCGGATTTTCTGAAACTGTTTCAGATACCGTGGCTTCATCAGGCCCGGCACCACAGGCAACAACTACTTCATTCAGCCTTATAAAGGTAATCACCTGGCTCTATTTCAGCGGGGTAATTTTATTCGTTATCCGCGGACTGATAAGTCTGCTGAGTACATTTATAATAATAAGGAACTGCAAGGTTGTATCTGACAGTTTTCCGAAGGTTCTGCTTTCGGAGAAGAACCATCCTCCTTTCTCATTTTTCCCCTGGGCTGTTATACCTGTTTCGGAGTACTCAGGAGGCAACTGCAGCGATATACTCGATCATGAGTCTGCACACCTGCGCCAGGGGCATACCTTTGATCTGCTGCTGAGTGAGATGTTTATAGCGTTTCAGTGGTTCAATCCTTTTGCCTGGCTGATAAAAAGATATATGGTTCTCAACCATGAGTACCTGGCCGACAATGTTTCCATATTAAACAGAAGTATAAAAGATTACCAGTACAGGCTTCTCAATATTGCCGGAGCAAAAACGGCAGTTGCTATGGCTCATACCTTCAACAGTCTTATAAAGAACAGGATCATCATGATCAACAGTAAACCGACTAACAGAAGAGCCGGATGGAAAACACTTGTTATGCTACCGGCTGCGCTTGCCTTGTCGTATGCTTTCATTGAACCGGATTATGTATATAATAATATTGAAAATGAGTCATTTTCAATTACTGCCGCTCCTCAGATCATTCAGAAGGCTGTCAAAGGAATTGTTCTTAATGACGAAGGGAAACCAATACAGGGCGTAAGGGTTGCAAACACGCGTATTCCTGATGAAGCTTTTGGTGCAATGACAGGCCCTGATGGCAGGTTCTTAATTGCTAACATTCAGGAGGGAGAGTCTCTTATGTTTTATGTGATGGGTTATAAAAATGTGATCCTTAAACCGGATTTCAACGCTGAAATGACTGTAAGGATGGAAAAGGATCCGGAAGCTGCAAAAGTGCAGTACTTTGCAAACAAACAGGGAGACGCTCAGCCAAAGCAACTGGTAGTAATTGACGGAGTTATATCTGACAAGGACTTCATGACAGCATCAAGGGACCTGGGATATGATTACGGAATGTTTAAGATGCTTAGAGGAAAGGAAGCAACCGATAAGTATGGAGATAAGGGTGGAGCAGGTGTTTATGAGATAAGCACAAGAAAAAAGGCTATTGAAATGGGTCAGAGGCCACCTATACGAAGGCTCATTCCCGATGATTTTCCTACTTTTCAGGGAAAGCGTTTCAACCAGTTTGGCGACTGGGTTGCAGAAAATGCTGTTTACCCCGAAGAAGCCCGTCAGAATAAGCTGGAAGGTTTTGTGAGCGTGAAGTTTATTATTCAGCCCGACGGTTCGGTTACAGATGTTCAGTCAAACTCAGGTTCTGTGAGTCCGGTGCTTGTAAATGAAGTAATAAGGGTTGTTAAGAACTCACCCAGATGGGATCCTCCCAAAAATCCGGTAATTGATGAGGCTTTTTCGTCGGATGTTATGATCAGATTCATGTCATCAGACAATGTATTAAGCGAGACTCCGTATGTTGTTGTTGAGGAAATGCCAGTGTATCAGGGAGGAGATGCCGAACTGCTTGGCTATATAGCAAAGAATACAAAATATCCTGAAGCAGCGAAGGAGGCTAAAGCTGAGGGAAGGGTAATAGTCAGGTTTATTGTGACAAAGGAAGGTAATGCTGACGGAGTATCAGTTCTTAAAGGTGCGCATCCTTTATTGGATGAGGAGGCAGTAAGGGTGGTATCGACACTTAAAGGTTTTAAGCCGGGAAAACAGAATGGTGTGCCTGTGAATGTCTGGTACATGGTTCCGATAACATTTACTCTGCCCGTAACAGAAATCAGTGTTGAAGAGAGCCTGAGAATCCGTTCAAAAGATGGCCGGGTTCCTCTGATTGTTATTGATGGAGTAGTTAGTGATGTTGAAGTCAATTCAATTAATCGTGAGACAATAGAATCAGTCACTGTTCTTAAAAATCAACCTGCTGTTGACAAGTATGGTGAAAAAGCCAGGGATGGTGTTATTGAGATAAAAACCAAAAGGAAGGATAGTGCGCCGGAAGCATCTGACGATGTGCCATTTGTTGTTGTGGAGGATATGCCGCAGTTCCCCGGAGGAAATACTGCAATGCTCCAGTGGATAGCTGATAATGTCAGATATCCTGAGATGGCAATGAAGCAGAAAGCTGAAGGAAGAGTGACAGTAAGGTTTGTCGTAACTGCAGAAGGCAAAGTCGGTGAAGCTGTAATATTACAGTCTGATAATCAGATTTTTAACGATGAGGCTTTACGGCTGGTTAACAGCATGCCCTTGTGGAAACCCGGCAGTCAGGGTGGAAAGAAAGTTAATGTATATGCCATGGTACCTGTGGAATTCAGGTATAAGACAGATGCTGCAATTCCATACTCAGTAATCAGGAAAGATGGTATAGTAAGCACTTTAGTTACAAAGACAGCTGAAGAGGGGAATGAAGTAATAGTAAAATATTATGAAGGAACGAAGTTATTGCTGAACAAATACGAGATGTATGGCAGCAGTGGTAAGCTATTCACTCTGGGTCAGAAAACGGGTTATGAAAACGTATTCTTTCCTTTTAATTTCAAACTGACCAAACAGGGGAATGACAGAAATTCTACCTCAAAGCCGGGATCAAAAACCAATTCAAGACCTGATATCAGCTTTGAATGCGATATTAATGAGCCTGGTAAATGGGAAATTACGATAAGGACAAGCGCTGAGAAATTTCAGATTCTTCAGAGAGATGAGGAGAAAGTTGCTGGCAGGTAATTGTATAATATCTTGATTTTTTCCTTTATCCATGGTTAGTCAGGTTGGCAGGTGCAGATGGAAGTTTGCACCTGCATTTTATAATTATTTGCAGTAAGAAGGAATTATATTATCAGGAGCTTCTATACTTATCAAACTTCTATATTATGAATAGGATATATCAGTCAGCAAAATTGTGTGTCTGCTTTTTTTTATCAATACTATTATTGCATGGGTGCAGAGCAGAACTTGATAAAACAGAATATCTGAAGAAAGTTTTGAACAATCTTGAACAGATCAGGTCTGCGGAATACTTTTCAGCCATGACAGGTAACCCTCCCGGTGATACAATAACATTTAACACTTATTATCACTATAAAAAGGAGTTTGTAAATCCGGCAGATACTTTTATAGGGGCAGCTTATATCTGGTTCAACGCTGATGACACCTCAAAAATGTACTTATGCTATGACGGAAATGCCAGCATTTATGTATATGATGAATCAAAAATAGTTACTGTTGACAGTTTCAAAATGAGCGCCAATCTTCCTTTTCGTCCTGTCGGCGAGCCGTTTTTCCACCAGTCAGGGAGCTTAATTAAGTATGCCCTGGATACAGATGACAGTGTTAAAACTGAGCTGACTGACTTCGGTGATTCAGTCAGGCTCAGCCTTTTTATTCCGGGAAAGATCATTACATTCCATGGGAAACCTTATAGTTATGACAGTCCTTACATGTCAGAAAAGGAGAAGTACACAAAGTATGAATTATGGATAAACAGGCATGATGATATGCCTTACCGGATGGTATTGAAATTATCATACGGCACAAGCATTGAAACCTGCAGCCATGTTGTTTATAATAAAAGCAGAATTGAGGATTTATCTCCGGCAAAGTATTTTCCATCTGACTATGTTGTTAAGGAAAGAGGTAAAAATCAGCCTGTTGCAAAAGACCTTACAGGTAAAAAGGCTCCGGCATGGACATTAAGAGATTCAGAGAATAATTTAGTCTCCTTACAGGATTTCAGGAGTAAGGTTCTGCTGATCGAATTTACCGGAATAGGTTGTGCTCCGTGTCACTCCGCAATACCATTTCTGAAGCAGCTGGTAACGGATTATGAGGGCAGGGATTTTGAGCTGGTCAGCATAGAAACATGGAGTCAGAAAGTTGATGCTTCAAAAAGGTATAAGGACAATATGCAGCTGAACTATACTTTTCTGGCATCAACCGACAGTGTAAAGAAAAGCTATAATGCTGAAGCTGTTCCGGCATTCTTTATTCTCGACAATGACAGGGTAATCAGAAAGATAATCAGAGGCTACAGCAAGGGGACAACTGACAGGGAGATAAGAGAGGCAATAGATGGATTGCTTGAATAGTTGTGCCTGACGGCACAGGAACA
>CAZEYY010000029.1:30121-33121 GCA_964516485.1 uncultured Rikenellaceae bacterium | reverse complement strand
TAATTATCAGTCGAATATAAATATTTATCAATACTTAGGTTGACGGCTATGCCCCCCGGCCCCCTTCTCTTTTGGCAAAAAGAAGGGGGAGTCTGCAGTCTCCAAAAATTTCATAACATACAGACATATATATAATTACATTGTTTTGCAGAGAATATAGTAATTTAGATAGCCCCTCTTTGCTTGGCAGAGAGGGGTTGGGGTGAGTTTTTTGAAATTTAACCGTAGGAAAATCCTGTCTTCTGTTTCTAATGTTCAGAATTAAGTTGAAAAATGAACATTAATGAAAACAGTTACAACAATTAAAACCATTGAATCATGAAAACAAAATTATTACTGACAGGACTTGCTTTTTTTGCATTTACTGCTTTTGCAGGCGCACAAACCGCAAATACAAACAATCAGCCAGCTGCAACACCTGCAAACAGAGGAGTCTGGGTGGATGAAAATAAAAATGGAGTCTGCGATAATTTCGAGAACCGCGGCGGAAACCGTGGCCAGGGAAATGGTGCAGCTTGTTACAGAGGGGGCAGGGGAAAAGGAAATAGAGGAAACTGGTGCGGAAGAGGACAAGGCAGGGGCCCCGGAATGGGTCAGGGCAGAGGCCAGGGACAGCCGGGAGGCAGAAACTTTATTGACGAAAATAAAAATGGTGTCTGCGATTTCCGTGAAATCAAACCATCATAATAAATTCTGAATTTTAGACAGGTATATAAGGTCAGTATGGTCAATGCCGGCCGGATTGCAAAACTACATTTCCGGCCGGTTTTTTTATCTATATTTGTACCTCAAACTTTATTATATGGTAATTGAAAAAGATGACAGGCTGATTCTTGTGACGAATGATGACGGCCTTTATGCAGCGGGATTAAAAACACTGCTGGAGGTTATGGAAGAATTCGGAAAGGTTGTTCTTGTGTCAACAACAGAGAGCATGTCAGGCATGTCACAGGCTCTTACTGTTAAGACACCTCTGCGCGTAAAACTGCTTGAAGAAACTGACAGGCACCGCATCTATGCCTGCAACGGCACTCCAACCGATATTGTAAAGCTGTCGGTAAACCAGCTGCTTGAACGGAAACCCGATTTTGTGGTTTCAGGCATTAATCACGGATCAAATTCATCAGTGAGTGTTTTGTATTCAGGAACAATGGCTGCCGCTATTGAAGGTTGTCTTTACGGAATAACATCAGTGGGCTTTTCACTCAATAATTTTTCACCTGCTGCAGATTTTTCAGCATGCAGTAAGTACATAAGGATTGTGATGAAAATTATTATTAAGGATGCTCTGCCGCATGGTGTATGCCTTAATGTGAATATCCCTAAAGTGCCTGAAAGTGAGATAAAAGGTATCAGGGTATGCAGGCAGTCAAGAGGAAACTGGAAAGAGGAATTTGAAAAGAGAAAAGACCCGATGGGCAAGACATATTACTGGCTTACAGGTATTTACAATAATCACGAGCCTGATGCCGAAGATACAGATGAGTGGGCTCTCGCTCATAATTATGTATCGCTGGTGCCAGTTTCGGTTGATATGACAGCTCACTGGTATATAAATGAATTAAAATCAAAAACAGGTAATGTTTAACTTCCGGAAATATGACACGGTAAAGATTGGAGCCCTGTCAGGCTTCCTGCTTCCGGTGCTTATCGGTCTGTTTATCTATCTTTTCTCTTCAGGCGACCTGAATATTGTACAGTACTATAAAAAGCTGTCCGGTTCAAATATTGTGACACATATAGTTTCCTTATGTGTTTTTCCCAATGTGCTTATCTTCCTTTTATTTAACTGGCAGGATATGATTGATGCCGCAAAAGGGGTACTGGGAATGACAATTGTATGGGCCATCCTTGTATTCGCAATAAAATTCCTCGGATGAAATACTTTATAATTGCAGGAGAACAGTCAGGCGATCTGCACGGATCAAACCTTGTAAGAGGCCTTAAGCAGCACGATCCTGAAGCAGAGTTTTTCTGCTGGGGAGGCGACCTGCTGCAGGAAGCCGGCGCAAAACTGCTCAAACATTACAGGGAGCTTGCATTCATGGGCTTTGTGGCGGTTATTAAGAACCTGCCGACAATTTCAAGGAACATGAGGCTTTGCATTAAGCAGATAACAGAAACAAGGCCCGATGTTGTGATCTTAATCGATTATCCCGGCTTTAACCTGCGTATAGCTGAGTGGGCTAAGAAGAATGGTTTTACTACCTTTTATTATATATCCCCAAAACTCTGGGCCTGGAATGAAAGCCGTGTCAAAAAGATTAAGAAGTACATCGACAGGATGTTCATAATCTTTCCTTTTGAAGTTGAGTTTTACAGGAAACATGGCGTTGAGGTAACATATTACGGAAATCCTCTTGTTGATGAAACCGAAAAGCGGATTGCATCTTTCCCACCGGAAGGAGATATAAGAAAGGATCTTGACCTTGACAACAGGCCGGTAATAGCGCTTTTGGCCGGAAGCAGAAAGCATGAGATTGAGATGGTTCTTCCTCAGATGCAGAAGGTTATGACTCATTTCAACAATTTTCAGTTTGTCCTTGCAGGAGTGAAAAACATACCTGATGAATTATACGGGAAGATTATTGGTACTTCAGGAATCAGGCTTGTGAAGGAAAAGACTTATGAAATTCTGAAAATTGCTGATGCAGCGCTTGTCACATCAGGAACAGCAACACTTGAAACTGCAATTATAGGTACTCCACAGGTAGTGTGCTATAAAGGTGATTTTTTCTCAATGATAATTGCCTGGATCGTTATTAAAGTGAAATATATATCGCTTGTAAACCTTATAATGGGAGATGAAGTGATAAAGGAACTTGTTCAGTATGACCTTACTGAGAAAAACCTTGTCAGGGAACTGAAAGCTATACTCCATGACGGTGATAAGCGCGAAAAGATGCTTGCTGATTACAGGGCTCTGCGGGAAAAGATAGGACCGGCAGGGGCGTCATCAAGGGTTGCGGAACAGATGGTAAAGGAATTGAATAATCAGCG
>CAZEYY010000029.1:4999-30021 GCA_964516485.1 uncultured Rikenellaceae bacterium | reverse complement strand
AGCTGCCTGTCGGCATCGGGGCAGATAAGGATAAGACTTTATGCTTCACAGAATCCTGCTACTGTTGTCTTCTCAGTGGCATCAGGTGAATATGAACTTCATGCTTATCCCGGGGTAAGCTGCAAGCTTGCAAAAGGCAGTCTTGTTGCTGTTTCAGAATATCAGAACAAAATAGCAGTCAAGCCAAGGAATCAGCCTGGCTTTTTTACTGACTCATTGATAATTAACGCACTTGATAATACTTCTTCATTTTCACTCCGTACCGACGGAAAAACACCAGCCAGGCAATTCTACAAGGGTGATCTGTCGTTTTACCCTGACCTTGAAACCCTTGTGATGATAAATAATTGTGATGTAGATAATTACATTGCAGGTGTCATTAGGGCTGAAGGCGGTATAAACAGGCATAAGGAGTACTTTAAAACCCAGGCAATAATAGCACGCACTTACCTGTATAGCCATCTTGACAAACATCTTCACGATAACTATAATGTCTGTGATAATACGCATTGCCAGGCCTTTAATGGTATAACATACGATTCTGTCATCAATTCAGCCTCACTCGAAACACGTGGTCTTGTTCTGCTTGGAGCTGACAGCATGCTTATTGTCTCAGCCTTTCATTCAAATTGCGGGGGCATGACAGCATCATCGAAGGATGTATGGGTAAGCGATCAGCCTTACCTCAGGAGCGTGACTGATCCTTACTGCGTCAACTCAAAGAATGCAGTCTGGGAAAAAAAGATCGGTACTGATGAATGGATATATTACCTTAATAAACAGGGATATAACGGAAGAAATGATTTGTCTCTTCTGAGCTTTTATCAGAATAAACGCTGGGTCGATTATAAGGCAGGAACCTTTACTGTTCCATTTGAGAAAATAAGAGAGGATTTTAAGCTGCGTTCAGCATATTTTTCAGTTATAGCAGCCAGGGATTCTGTCACCTTCAAAGGAAAAGGTTACGGACATGGTGTGGGTCTCTGCCAGGAAGGCGCCATGGAAATGGCTTCCCGTGGTCACCTTCATCGTGAGATCATCGATTTTTATTATTTTGGCGTAATATTGACAGATATTAAAAATGCTAAGTTTCCGGAGTTGAGGTAGGAACAGAGGCGGAAGGCGAAAGGCGAAAGGTAAAAGGCGAAAGGAGGGGATCCCTGATACAAAGGGCCTGACGCCGGTAACCGGTAACCGGTAGCCGGTATCCGGTAGCCTGATAAATATGTTAGATTATATATATACATGTTTTCGATATTAAAAAAAGAGATCAGCACATTCTTCAGCAGCCTTACAGGTTATATTGTAATAGCTGTCTACCTGATAGTTAACTCGCTGTTCATGTGGGTTTTTCCGGGGGAATGGAACATTTTCGACAATGGCTATGCAGGTCTCGATACTCTTTTCCTTCTTTCACCATGGATCTTCCTCTTTCTTGTGCCTGCTGTTACAATGAGGATGTTTGCCGAGGAAAGGCGGCTTGGGACAATAGAGCTGTTATTCTCAAGACCGCTTACTGAAAGGGGGATCATCTGGGGTAAATACCTTGCCTCCGTTATTCTTGTGCTGCTTGCTCTTCTTCCCGGTATAATTTATTATATCTCTGTTTACCTGCTTGGCAATGTGCCCGGCAATCTCGACAGGGGGGGGACTCTGGGAGCCTGTATCGGACTGTTTTTTCTTGCTTCTGTTTATGCAGCGGCAGGCATTTTTGCTTCATCACTGACTGATAACCAGGTTATTTCGTTTATACTTGCAGTACTGATTTGTTTTGTACTGTATATGGGTTTCGATTCTGCTGCTTATCTGCCCGGACTGAAGAACATTGATGAGTTTGTGATAGGGCTTGGGGTAAATGAACATTACCGCTCAATGAGCAGGGGGGTGATTGATATAAGGGATGTGAGCTATTTTGCTGCTCTTGTTGCAATTCTCACCGAATCGACACGGATGGTGCTTATTTCAAGAAAATGGAGGAAAAGAGGCTGACATGGGAGACAGAATTGACAACAGCTCATTGAGGCTTGCAGGCTGGATCAGGTTCCTGATTATTATTACGGGTATCATCCTTGCAGCTTCTTCCTTATCAGTGCTTAAATTACGTCTCGATCTTACTGAGGATAAGAGATATACGCTGTCTGATCCAAGCAAAAAGATCCTATCGGGTTTGAAAAATGACATCTTCGTGCAGGTCTACCTCGACGGGGAAATGCCGGTACCGCTTAAAAGGCTGAGGCGTTCTGTCAATGAAATGCTTGATGAGTTCAGAATAGCATCAGGACGGAAAATCGATTATGAATTTATAAATCCTTCGGAAGCAGAAAGTGTAAAGGACAGGGAAAAGCAATATGAATACCTGCTTGGTAAAGGTCTTCTTCCTGTAAATATTCAGGCTTCCGACAATGAAGGTGGAGCAACCCGTAAAATAGTTTTTCCGGGTATGCTTATAAACTCAAACGGGACCGAGGTTGCTGTTAACTTCCTGAAGAACAACCAGTCAGTGCCCTATGAACAGAATATACTGAATTCTGTTGAAGGCCTTGAATATGAGCTTATTCAGACAATCTCAACACTCGTCTCAGATACTGTTTACAAAATAGCCTTCATTGAGGGTCATGGTGAACTTGGTGAGATTGAAACGGCTGACATCACCCTTAACCTGGCAAAATATTTCACTGTCGACAGGGGCATAATAAACGGAAAAACAGGGATACTGGATAATTATTCAGCTATAGTTATTGCCGGACCGGAAAAGGAGTTCAGTGAAGCTGATAAGCTTGTAATAGATCAGTACATAATGAACGGAGGAAAGGTTCTGTGGCTGTATGAAGAGGTTGCCGTAAATGCCGACAGTCTGGCAACAGGTTCAACTGTAGCTATTTACAGGCCGCTTAACCTCGAAGATATGCTGTTCAGGTACGGAGCAAGGATCAATCCTGAGATTGTCCAGGATATAACCTGTCAGCCGATACGGATGATGGTAATGCAGGGAGGCGCACGTCAGCAGGTCATAACTGTTCCCTGGATTTATAATCCTGTTCTTGCTGCCTCAAATGCTCATCCTGTAACAAGAAATATTAACGGAGTAAAAGCTGAATTTGCCAACTATATTGATACCGTAGGACTCGATTCTTCAATAAGGAAAACTGTCCTTCTGCGTACTTCACAGTCATCGAGGACGGTGGCACCTCCTTTAATTATTGCCCTTAAGGATGCTGAAAACCTTCCTGATGAACAGTCCTTTACAAGGAAGGATCTTCCGGTGGCTGTTCTTCTTGAAGGCACTTTTTCTTCAGCTTTTGCAAATCGTCCTGTTAATAAAATAACAGAAGGTCAGGTATTTGAATTCAGGAAACAGGGCAGGGAAACAAAGATGATAGTTGTTGCAGATGCTGATATTATCCGCAATGAGGTGAAACATAACGGTATACAGCAGATGCCCATGACGCTCGGTCAGGATAAATATACAGGGCAGATTTATGGCAACAGGGACTTCCTTGTAAATTGCCTGAACTGGATGGTTGATGACAAGGGGCTTATGGAATTAAGATCACGGGAAATGAAAATGCGGACCCTGAATACAGCAAAGGTGAAGACTGAAAAGCTGAAGTGGCAGCTTATTAACAGTGTTGGACCCTTGGTACTTGTCCTGGTGGCCGGTCTTGCTTTTAATTTCTTCAGAAAAAGAAGATATACAGGATATTGATATGCGAAAAATACTTCTGTATACTGCCATATTAATTATCCTTGCCGGCTTGTTGATGCTCATGCTTTTCAGACAGCATTCACCCTTCGGCAGTTCAAACAGCGATTTCACGGTCAAGCCTGAAAAAGAGATAACGCGTATTGAGTTTCAGCAGGATGGCAAGAAGCTTATTCTTGAGAAGTCGGGAGAAGGCTGGATGGTAAACGGTAAAGCCGAAGCGCGAAAGGGAGGCATAAGTTTCATAACCAGGATACTTACAGAGGCCAGGATAAAATCACCCGTATCAGAAGATGTTTTCCGGAAGGAGATCTCTGATGCTGATATTTCACCTGTTCAGGTTAAGGTTTTTGAAGGCAGAAAGTTGCTTAAGTCCTTCAGGGTTTACAAGACCACATCGAACAGGTATGGAAATATAATGAAGATAAAGGAAAGGTCAAAGCCATTTATTGTTGAAGTGCCTGGATATGAGTTGAATATAGGTTCTGCCTTTACGTTGAATGAACTTTACTGGCAGCCTTATACAATATTCAGCATGGTGCCTTCCGAGATCAGTTCTGTCCGTATGGAAAACTTCAGTGAGGATTCTGCTTCATTTTCTATAGTCAGGAGAGAAGGAAAATATGTTCTCTCAGATTCAAGGAATGAATTATCAGCTTATGATCAGTCGCTGATAATCAGGTATATATCATACTTTACCTTTATTCCTTTTGAAAAATGGGCACTTGAACTGACAGAAGAGGAGAAGAAAATAATCCTTGACAGCGAACCACTTTTCCGGATAACGGTAATTTCTGCTGAAGGATCAAAGAAAGTTCTGACCCTGTGGAAGATGATTGAGACAAAGGATGGAGAGGCTGTTCCTGATACAGACAGGCTGTGGGGTTGCACTGACGGAAGCGCCGATATTTTTTCTGTCAGGTACTTTGATATTGATCCGGTGCTCAAGAAGATTTCATATTTTTTCGATTGAAGGACCTCTCTTTTGCCATTTATAATGCTGCTGAAGCGGGTAAAACTGTGGCACCTTAACATAATCTTGAAGCTTATCAGATAATGCAAATTATTATACATTGGGAAATTAATAATAAAGAAAACTTCGATAAGAATAATTGGATTCCTCGCTGCGCTCGGAATGACAGTTCTAATCATGTGAGGAGGATTGAGAAGCGGCGATTCGACAATGTTAATTTCGAAGATGATTAATTTCATTCGAATCGCCGCTTCTCCATCTCTAACAAATTGTATGACTGTCATTCCGAGCGAAGCGAGGAATCTCCATAAATATTCACTACTGTACTAAAATTGTTATCCCGGCTTAATAATTTATTGTTAAGTATGCTGTGTATAAAGATTAGAATCCGATAATTAATTTTAGTTTGAACAAATATATTTTTTTTGTAATATTGATTGTTGAGAAATCCGGGGATCAATAAGTGTAAATAACTGGAAATGATTCCTGTAATAAATTAACTAAGCAGAAGAATAATTAAAAAACAATATAAGTATGAAATTTGTAGTATCCAGCTCAGAACTTCTGGGACACCTGCAGGCAATAAGCAGGGTTATAAGCAGTAAGAATACTTTGCCTATTCTCGATAATTTCCTGTTCAACTTAAAGGGTAATGACCTTGAGATCACAGCATCCGACCTTGAGTCTACCCTCATTACAAGGATGAAACTTGAAAATACCGAAGGCGACGGAACAATAGCCCTTCCTGCCCGCATCCTTCTTGATACTCTCAAGGAGTTCTCGGTTCAGCCCCTTACTTTCGACATTAACCAGAGCACAATGGCTGTTGTCATAAGCTCTGAAAATGGTAAGTTCAATGTTGTTGGTCAGAATGGCATCGATTTTCCTGCGCTTCCTGCAATAAAGAAGGACAAAAAGTTCACCTTCAGCCTTAATGCCGATGTACTTCTTTCGGGAATCAACAAGACTCTTTTTGCCACAGCTGATGATGAGCTTCGTCCCGTGATGGGTGGTATTTTTGTTGAAGCAGCTACTGACAGGATAACATTCGTAGCTTCAGATGCTCATAAACTGGTGCGTTACCAGAGAACTGACACAAAAGCTGACGATAATGCATCTTTTATACTTCCAAAGAAACCGGCTTCATTGCTTAAGAATATTTTACCTAAGGAAGAAGGCGTTGTAAAGGTTGAGTTCGATGACAAGAATGCATTCTTCACACTCAGCGACCATAAGGTTGTCTGCCGTCTTGTTGAAGGCAATTATCCCAACTACAATTCGGTTATTCCGAAGAACAATCCAAGAAAAGTTACAATTGACAGGGTTGAATTCTATAACACTCTCAAAAGGGTATCCGTCTTTTCAAACCAGGCCAGCAACCTGGTAAAGCTGCAGTTCAAGGGTAACCAGATAATGGTATCAGCTCAGGATATTGATTTTTCAATTTCAGCCTACGAAAGAATTAAGTGCCAGTATGAGGGAGATGATATTGAAATTGGTTTCAAATCGGTATTCCTGCTCGAGATACTTGCAAATATCGGTTCACAGGATGTAATGATTGAGCTTGCTGATCCCACAAGGGCCGGCCTCTTCCTCCCTGTATCGACCGATAACGCAGATGAGGACCTGCTCATGCTCCTTATGCCTATGATGATAAATGCATAAACATTGAAGCTGAACCTAAAACGCCCTGTTGCTTTCCTGGATCTTGAAACCACAGGGATAAATGTCGGTACCGACAGGATTGTTGAGCTCTCAGTGCTTAAGATTCATCCTGGTGGAAAGGAAGAATGGATGAGCACCAGGGTTAATCCCGAAATGCCTATTCCTCCCAAGTCGACGGCTATTCACAGGATCACTGATGCTGATGTTGCTTCTGCGCCTACATTCAAAGAAATTGCAAAGAATCTTGCCACCTTTCTTGAAGGCTGTGACCTTGCCGGTTATAATGCAATTAAATTTGATATCCCCGTGCTGGCAGAGGAATTCCTCAGGGTAAATATCGATTTCAATTTCAGGAAGAGGAAATATATTGATGTTCAGGTTATTTTCCACAGGAAAGAACAAAGAACACTTTCAGCGGCTTACCAGTTTTACTGCAAAAAGGAACTAGAGGGGGCTCATGGTTCAAAGGCCGATACTGCTGCCACCTATGAGGTGCTTCAGTCACAGCTTGAGAGATACTCTGATCTCGAAAATGATATTGAGAAACTGGCTGATTACAGCAGGTTTGGAAATAATGCCGACTTTGCTGGACGCATAGTTTATGATGAGAACGGAACCGAGCTCTTTAACTTTGGCAAGCACAAGGGCAAGGCTGTTGAAGCCGTATTTGCTGAGGAACCGTCGTACTACTCATGGATGATGAACGGCGATTTTCCGCTATACACCAAGAAAGTGCTTACTGAGATCAAACTGAGGTCCTTCGGTAAAAATCACGGGTGATATGAAGATAATCTGCATGGGTCTGAATTACAGGCAGCATTGCCAGGAGATGGGATGGGAGTATCCGAAAGAACCTGTTGTTTTCATGAAACCCGATTCGGCACTGCTGAAGAAGAACAAGCCATTTTTCCTTCCGGATTTTTCTCAGAACATACATTATGAGGTTGAAGTGGTTGTAAAAATCAGCAAGCTTGGCAAGGGAATAGCTGCAAAATATGCCCATCGTTATTATGATGAGATCACTGTGGGTATTGATATTACGGCACGAGATATACAGGGCCGTAATTCAAAAGCCGGTCTCCCCTGGGAGCTCTCCAAGGGCTTTGACGGCGCTGCCCCGTTAGGAGAATTTGTTCCTGCCGGAAACTTTGACATCAGGAATATTGATTTCAGCCTGGTGATAAATGAAAAGACAGTACAGAAAAGCAACACCTCCGACCTGATTTTTGGTGTGGATGAGATAATTGAATATGTATCACGATATTACACACTTAAAACAGGTGATCTCATCTTTACCGGAACACCTTCAGGAGTAGGGCAGCTGCATAGGAATGATAATCTTGTGGCTTACATTGGAGACAAGCCTTTGCTCGATTTTATGATAAAGTGACACCCTTCTGTTCAAGCAGTTCCTTCGCTTTCACTGCATAATATTCTCCGGCCAGTTTATGTCTTACAAGTATAATCTCGATATAGTCTAGGGCCTTTTTGAGCGTCATAGACCGCTTTCTGTGCACATGTCCGTTTTCGGGATGGCTATTCAGAAATGATGGACCGCTGAACCTCGATGAGAGGAAGGGAAAGGAGACAGCCAGGGCATTGCGGTATGCTTCAGCAACTGTCCTTCCTCCAACACCGCGTGTATTGTCCCCTTCATCCTGAACCTCGTCATGCAGGATGGTTCCGATAAGTCCTTCGCGCTGATATTCAAGTATTTTATGGTACAGAGCTGAGCGATGATCGACCATGCTTGCTCCAAGCACCAGGTGGAAGGGTTTGCTGAACAACTCCATGTTCCTGTTGCTTTCAGCCAGATAGCAGGCCAGCTGCGCGGCTACAATGCTTCCGCTGCTTGATGCAGTTATTACAAGCTGATCTTCACGGTCATGGCCGTTGTTTATGATCTGCCTGAGCGAGGCTGATGTAAATGGCTGATTATCAGGGTTGTTTATAGGCCGTTGTGCATTGTTGAGGGCCCATATCACGTTGGCAATATTGTATTTGTAATAAACACCTTTTATATGATCGAAGTCTTCATTGAGTATCTCCTTCATAAGTTTAATGTAAGAGCCTGTGAAGACATTGAACCTGTCATCCCGCGTCTCTGCACCTGCAAAGAACCAGACCTTATATTTAACTCTGTCTGAAGCAGTTTCCCTGTTCATAATCTGTTTCATCAGTCCGCATACAGGTCAGTTGAACCAGTATGATATCTTGAATACAAGTCCGCGGTTTTTGATTGTGTAGTTACCTGGATATGAATTTTCAGTGTAAACTATATAAAGGTCAGAAACAGGAGCGAAGCGCCACTGGAACCTGAGGTTAAGGTTCAGGTTGTCAATCTGGTTATTGTACTGAACAAGGCTTGTGAAGAAAAGGTTCTCGGTAAAGGTGAAGTCGAGTCTGGGGCCTATCAGGATCAGCTCAGCATCCTTGTATGGTTCAGGCATTATCAGGTTGTTGTAACTTGTGACTATTGCCAGACTTCCATATGGCTGCACCCTGTAATATATCTCACTGTTTACAGTATATCTTTCGCCATTGTAATAACCCCCTCGAAGCCCCATCAGCATATAGTTGAATGGTTTCCTGATGTCGGAGGTGAATGTTGCGCTTACTTCGTTGTATGAATAATCAGTGCCAGCCGGCAGTGGTATTCCTCCGTTGTTTGTAGGATCGAAAGGATCAGTAAGGTAAACATAACCATTTTCCCAGTCCATCCTGAATGTGGACTTATTCAGCCACTCAACCTGGTAAGATATTTCTGATTCCCTGTCAGTAAGCTTCATTGAAGGATCAAACAGCATCATGGTCTTGAAAATAGGACCGTGGTTTGCAATCTTGCTTGATTTGGGGAAGAACCTGTACGACAATCCCGGGCTTACCTCATAATACCCTCGTCTTCTGATATATCCTACTTCAGCAGCATAATCAGCACCCACCCATGCCTGGTTCAGGGTTGCATTCACATACTGTGTGGCATAGGTTATGTTTGCGGCAGCGGCTGAGGCATCGCCATCGGCGCCCGGATAAAATGACTGATGAAAGAATGTTTTTCCCGTCCATCTGTTATCGGCGCTGGCAAGGTTGAACTCAGCCCCGGCAACCCTGTTGAAGTCACTACCGGTATAAGCTGTATCCTCATTATTGAAGAACATGACCTCTTTGTTTACCATGAAAGCCGAGACATTTGACCTCTGGAATACCTTCCTCTGCAGAACACCAACGGCATAATTGCCTGCAGGAAGTTCATCGTTTGCACCTGTCTGAAGGTCCATAAGTCCAAGCCTCCAGTCATTTCCGATGTTTCCGCTGAGTCGTGCCCCTGCCTGAATAGGACTTGTTAAGCCTACTCTTCGAGAGAAGAAGGGTCTGAGGTTTTCAGTACCGAGATTTGCAAACAAGTCACTGTTTTCAAGGAAAAACTGTCTCTTTTCAGGGAAGAACAGTTCAAAGCGGTCGAGATTTGTTCTTTGCCTGTCAACTTCAACCTGTGAGTAGTCGGGATTTACTGTAAGGTCGAGGTTCATTGATGTTGATAGTATCATTTTTGCATCACCGCCTGCATTGAGCTTTGTTTTAAATGACTCGCCGGCTTCCTTATTCTGTGTGGTTTTTACGGAAGTATATGGAATAAGTGAGAATCTTAAGCCTGCATCGGGTAGCGGTGTGTCCCAAACGAGTGAACCAGTAAAGGCCAGGGTTGCAGTTGCAAACTGCCTTGGCATTGGCGCCCAGCTCGATTTTTCACTTGCCTTCAGGTCCTGCCTGCTGAAGTTAATACCCCATTCCTTTTCCCCGCCATTATATCTCATGCTTCTGAATGGAATAGCAAATTCGGCTACCCATCTGTCATCGTAGTTTTTTACAGCCGAATGCCATTTTATATCCCAGTTCAGGTTCACAGTTCCTCCGTTTGCCTGCTGGCCATCCCATTGTGCTCCGGCAGGAGATACCCCGAATGAAAATCCGTTTGTCTGGTCATTATAGGTGTCAATGAATACAAGAAAGTTGTCATTCTTTCCGAAATTAAAATCCCTTCTCAACGATTCCACCGGCCGCTTTCCATCAATTGGATCATAACAGATTATGCCCATGTACAATGTTGACTCAGTGTAAGTTACTCTTACTTCTGTTTTTGCATAGGCTAAACCTGTATCTATAGGCAATACCCTGATGAAGTCTTTTGCAACATCGGCAGAAGCCCACACCGATTCATCCATAATACCATCTACTGTTATATGATCAGTAGTCTTTGTAATGTATATCCTGTATTTGTCGCGGTTAATGCCTTTTGAGTCGCTGGCAGAAACAGTTCCGAATAGGATTATTGCTGAAAGGAAGCTTAATAAGGTTTTTCCTGGCATCATTTTAAAAATCAGGCCGCAATATATAAAAAATGGATAATCAAAGCAGTAAGCCTATTCTTAAAGAATCTTAAAAAGGCGAAAGGCCACCGGCTACCGGCTACCGGCATAACGCACACCTGTCGCCTGATCCTAACCCACCCCCAGCCCCATAGCCGTCAACTTAAGGGTCGTTTTATGGAGGGATTGCCAGGTTAAATTTTCCCCTCCTTTTGAAGGAGGGGTGGCCGCAACAAAATGATAATTAATGTATTGTAAAGCATGATTGCGGCCGGGGTGGTTGTTTCGCTAATCTTTTCAGATATTATCTAAACGATAGTAACTTATTTGAACTACCAACAGTTAATTATACTTAGATATAACGACTCGTAGTTTATTACGATCAACTAGATTATATGTAAGGTATATTTGAATCAACCACCCCGGCCAGGAAAGTAAGTCTTGTAAATAGCAGATAATCAATACTCCCGGCCACCCCTCCTTCAAAAGGAGGGGAAACTTTTTTACCTTAACTCTGCAACATATTAATGCTTAGGTTGACGGCTATTCCCCCAGCCCCTCCCGGGAGGGGAGCCAGTCTACTTCAATCCTCACGCCTGTAACCTGTATCCGGTAACCTGTATCCGGTAACCGGTAGCCGTTTGCCGGTCTCCGGTCTTATTAACGATTTTTAGTATCTCATTTTCCGATTTTTCTTGTTTTTGGAAAAGAGTATATATAACTTTACCTCTTTATTTTAAATCTTATTTTACGATGGGAAATTTTGGAGTAACCGAGATTATACTTATTCTACTTGTTGTAGTACTTCTTTTTGGCGGCCGCAAGATTCCTGAACTTATGAAGGGAATAGGTCAGGGAATGAAGGAATTCAAAAAAGCCTCACGTCTTGATGATGACAATGACAAGATGAAGGCTGAGCCTAAGAACGAAGAAAACAAGGAGTAATCTGTTGTTAATCAGTTAACAGGAAACCCGGTGCCTTTCTGTGACGGGTTCCCTGTTCATAACTGTAAGCTATTTCCAGCAGAACAGGTTCACTCCAGGCTCTTCCGAAGAAAGTAATACCTACCGGAAGGTTCTCAATGAATCCCATTGGAAGTGTTATTGCCGGATAACCGGCAACTGCAGCCAGTGATGAACTGCCTCCTACAAAATGGTCCCCCAGGATAAGATCTGTTTTCCATGCAGGTGAACCTGTCGGAGCAAGCAGTGCATCAAGCCTGTTTTCATCCATTACCCTGTCAATACCATTCTCCCTTGTGGCTTTAAGCATTTTTGCAAGAGCCTGCTTATATTCACGGGAATCAAGATCGCCTTTTTTCTCTGCCATCTCAAGTAACTTCTGATCAAAATACTTCAGTTCAACAGAGTCTTTCAGATTGAACTCAATGAGATCTGCCAGGTTTCTTACAGGTGCATCATCGCCAAGGCTTGCAAAATAATTCTCAAGACCTGCCTTGAATTCATACAGCAAAACCTCAAATGAGGCATTTCCATATTTAGATTCTTCAGGCATTTCTACCTCAATGACCTCTGCACCGTTGTTTTTTAACCAGCTGACAGCTTTATAAACAAGAGTGTCAACCTTGTCGGAATAGCCCATGGATTTCTTCAGCAGGCCGATCCTTTTTCCTTTAACTCCGTCAGCCTTAAGAAAACTGGTATACTCATTCCCGGTAAAGAATTTTCCTTCAGATGCAACTGTCTTTGAATCATTCTCATCGATCCCGGTCATTGCTCCAAGCGCCGTCGCGATATCTGAAACTGTCCTACCCATCGGACCGGGTGTATCCTGTGTAAAAGAAATAGGTATTATGCCTGACCTGCTGAGAAGTCCAACAGTGGGTTTTAATCCTACTATGCCATTGTTGTTTGAAGGGCAAACGATTGAACCGTTTGTTTCTGTTCCGATGGCCAGCATGCACAGGTTGGCTGATACGGATACCCCTGATCCTGAGCTTGATCCGCAGGGATTTCTGTCGAGGACGTATGGATTTTTTGTCTGACCACCCACACCACTCCATCCGCTTGATGATACATCTGCCCTGAAATTAGCCCATTCACTCAGATTAGCTTTCCCCAGTATTACTGCCCCTGCTTCCCTTAGTTTTTTTGCAATGAAACTATCCCTGTCGGGAAAAGAATGACTGAGAGCAGTTGCTCCTGCAGTGTTTGGCATCTTGTCGTGTGTGTCGATATTGTCCTTAAGGATCACAGGAACCCCATGCATCGGACCTCTTGATTTACCTTCCTTCAGTTCCCTGTCGAGTTCATCAGCAATTGCAAGGGCATCGGGGTTTACAATTATTATTGAATTGAGCTCCGGACCATTTTTGTCTATTGCTTCAATCCGGTCAAGATAGGTCTGAACTACTTTTGTTACAGTGAGTTGACCGTCAGCGTACTTTTTCTGAAGATCACTTATTGTCATTTCCTCTATCCATGAAGTATTGTCTTTCAGATTCTGTTTCTCCGGTACAGAACAGGTTATCAGGCATAAGAATGTTATCGATAGAAGCAAAATTGTCCTGAAGATTTTCGTTTTCATGTTCTGTTTTTTAGTTAATACTTCTTCAAGGTCAGAATGATCTGATGTGTGAAATAAAATTATAAATTCCTGTCTGATTTGAATATATTTGTTTAAATATCTTGAATAAATTCATGTTATGAAGAATATATATTTGCAACTATTTGATAAAAAGAATTTAAGAAAAAATATTGTTATCGCAACAGTAGTCCGTACCCAGGGCTCCACCCCTCAGAAACCGGGTAGCACCGCAATTTTTTCATCCTCAGGACTTATTGCCGGCACTGTTGGTGGCGGAGTAGTTGAGGGAAGGGTAGCTGAGGCAGCCATGGAGGCTCTGAAATCAGGTAAGTCATCACTGCTGACTTATGATCTGTATAATGATATCGGCCAGAAGGATGAAGCCATCTGCGGAGGAAAAATTACTGTTCTGCTTGATGCAAAACCAGGCAACAGTGAGACTGTCTTCGCAAGGCTGGCTGGTTCACTTTCAGGAAGGATACCTGGTGTTCTTGCTACAATGGTCACAATAAACGATGAATCAACAGTGTTGATTAACAGATACTGGATTAGCAAAACTGAGGTTCCGGATATTCAGAAGGAATTTCTGGAAAAGCTTCTTCCTGAAGCCGGACAGATGATAAATTCAGGTGATGTCTACGATTTCAGGGAGATGCACCTGTCT
Organism: uncultured Rikenellaceae bacterium; assembly: GCA_964516485.1. GTDB lineage: Bacteria > Bacteroidota > Bacteroidia > Bacteroidales > VadinHA17 > LD21. The sequence goes on along the minus strand of CAZEYY010000029.1, from coordinate 16,101 downwards.
CTGCCTGATCAGGAACCCTCATCAGTTTTCTTTCTTGAACCGGTTATACCCCGGACCAAACTTGTAATTGCCGGAGCCGGGCATATAGGGAGGGCACTTTCCCATCTTGGAAGACTGCTTGATTTTGAGGTTACAGTAGTTGATGACAGGTCCGAATACGCAAACAGGGATAATATTCCTGATGCTGATCATATTATAGTAAGCAATATAGGAGAGGCAATGAGTAAAGTGGAAAAAGCTGAAGATACCTTTGTCGTCATTGTTACACGAGGTCATAAAGATGACGCTGAAGCGCTTAAGCCATGCATTGGTACTTCATTGGCTTATACAGGGATGATAGGCAGCAGGAAGAAGGTAGCTGCAATACGTGATTCTTTCATTGAAAAAGGCTGGGCGAACGATGAGACCTGGGGGAGAATTTATACTCCCATAGGTCTGGAAATCGGATCGCAGACTGTTGAAGAGATTGCAGTCAGCATTGCAGCTCAGCTGGTACATGTAAGAAGCGGATTGCGCAGAGGAAAGTAGTATTATAGCTGGTCTTCAGTTAGTTAGCAGTTGCCTGTTGGCAGGGGCAACTGATTAAAAAGGTAATATTATAATGGATAAAATTTATGCGATAGTGCTGGCAGCCGGTGAATCAAAAAGGATGGGGTATCCCAAGATGCTGCTCCCTTTCAGGGGAATGCCAATGCTTGAGCGGGTCATAGAAAACATAAAAAGTTCCCGGGTCGATGAAATACTTGTTGTTCTTGGCGCTTACAGGGAAAAGCTTGAAGAACTTGTAAAAAAAACCGGTGTGTCCTATTGTGTTAATCCTGAATATGAAAAAGGTATGTTGTCATCTGTGCAGTGCGGATTCAGGAATATCCCTGAAAATGCCGGCGCTGTACTTGTCTTTCAGGGCGATCAGCCACTTATTGGTCATGTAGTTATTAATGAGGTTATAAGTGCATATTACAGTTCAGGCAGGGGTATTGTGATTCCGGTATATAATAAAAGAAGAGGACATCCCCTGCTTGTGACAGGAAAATACTTCAGTGAAATTCATAAGCTTGATCATGGAAAGGGTCTGAGGTCACTTTCAGAAAATTTTAACCGGGATGTTGAAGAAGTATCTGTTCAGGAAGCTGGTATATTAAGAGATTTTGATACATTTGAAGAATACAGCAAGGAAGTAAATAAAACTTGAGAATATGGAAGAGACAATCACATTTCAGGTAAACGGCAAACAGGTCGAACTGAAAATCGATCCCACACAGACTCTCCTGTGGGTTCTGAGGAACAATCTCGGGCTTACCGGAACCAAGTTTGGTTGCGGTATAGGCTTTTGCGGTTCTTGTACTGTCCTCATTGACAATGAGGCAGTGCGTTCATGCTCTGTTACAGTTGGTGAGATGAAGGGTAAAAACATCGTGACAATTGAAGGTCTTGGGAAGGATGGAGAACTTCATCCTGTACAGAAGGCATTTATTGAACATGACGCTCTTCAATGCGGATTCTGTACACCCGGAATGGTTATGAATGCCGCGGGCCTGCTGATTAAAAATCCTTCTGTTACAAGGGAAGAGATTATTGCCGGAATGGAAGACAATCTCTGCCGTTGCGGTGCTCATGTCCGTATTATAGATGCAGTTGAGGCAGCTGCAAAAGAAATGAAAGGAGGGAAGTAACGATGAAAAAGGAAAATTCTGAAAAGCAGCTTACCGGTAACAGTCAGAACAGGCGTGGTATGGAAAGACGAGATTTTTTCAAGCTTGTAGGAGGCGGAATAGTTATCTTCTTCCTTCCGAAGTGCAAATCTGAGACAGTTCCTGTTGAAGAGCCGGGAAAGAGAACTCTCCCGAAAGATTATAATGCCTTCCTTAAAATAGATGAGGATGGTACTATAAGCTGTATGACAGGGAAAATAGAAATGGGGCAGGGAATAAACATGTCACTTATTCAGATTATTGCTGATGATCTTGATGTGCCAATGGAAAGAATAAAAATGGTTATGGGCGATACGGAACTTTGTCCATGGGACGGAGGCACCTGGGGCTCACTTACAATAAGGGCATTTGCTCCAAACATGAGGAAGGCAGCCGCTGAGGCAAAAGGAGTGCTGTTTGAACTTGCGGCAGGTAAACTCAAGGTTCCGGTTAACCAGCTTGTTGCTGTTGACGGTGTCATTTCTGACTCAAAGGATCCTTCAAAATCAGTTACTTATGCTGAACTTGCCAGGGGTAAAAAGATTGACAGGTACCTCGAGGTTAAACCAGAGGTGGAAGACTATACAAAATTCACATTCATAGGAAAATCATTTAAGCGCAACGACTCTAAAATAAAAGTGACAGGTGAAGCCAAATATACCGGCGATATGAAGCTCCCTGGTATGGTCTTTGCCAGGATCGTCAGGCCTAAATCGTTAAGCGGCAAACTTGTTTCTGTTGATTACTCCGAAGCTGAAAAAATTCCCGGAACAACAGTTGTCAGGGATGGTGATCTTGTAGGTGTGCTGAATGAGAATTATTTTCTGGCAGGCAAAGCCCTTGAAAAGGTTAAGGCTGAATATTCCTATGATGAGATCCCTGTGAACAATGAGAATATCTTTGATTCAATGCTGAAAGCCGATTCCTCGGCTGATGTTGAAACATCGGCAGGTGATCTGGAAGCAGGTTTCAGGGAGTGTGTGAAAGTTATCGAGACTGAAATACATGATCCATTTGTTGCACATGCATTCATTGAGCCTCATGCTGCTCTTGCAAATTTTGAAAAGGGAAAGCTTACTGTATGGGCATCAAGCCAGACGCCTTACCCTCTTCAGGACAGCCTTGCTGAGCGTTTCTCCATGCCATTGAATAAAGTAAGGGTTATTGTTCCTTTTGTAGGCGGAGGCTTCGGCGGGAAAAGCAAAAACCAGCAGGCCATTGAAGCAGCCAGGCTTGCAAAAGTAAGCGGGAAACCTGTAATGGTTATATGGACACGCGAAGAGGAGTTCATGTATGACAACTTCCATACTGCCGGGGTTCTTAAAATAAAAGCCGGTATTGACAAAAACGGACTTGTAAAAGCATGGGACTACCATGCATATTTCTGCGGTACAAGAGGCGCTGAGATTGTATATGATATTCCAAATCATAAAGTTACAAGTCATGATTCAAAACCAGACACCCCCAGGGTTCATATTCTTGATACCGGACCTTGGAGAGCGCCAAATAACAACACAAATACCTTTGGAAGGGAACAACAGATTGACCATCTTGCCGCTGCAGCAAAGATGGATCCTGTTGAGTTCAGGCTTAAAAACCTTAAGGACCAGAGGATGATAGATGTTCTGAAGGCTGCCGTGGAACTCTTCGGATATGTACCTGCAAAGAAATATCCCTCCGGACGAGGAATAGGTGTTGCTATGGGTACTGACGTTGGAACCAATGTTGCCGAGATTGCGGAAGTTGAGGTTGATGAAAAGACCGGCAGGGTAAAGGTTAAAAGAATAGTTTGCGCACAGGATATGGGTTTGTGTGTTAACCCGCACGGATCTACAATGCAGATGGAAGGTTGCCTTACAATGGCACTTGGATATACTTTCACTGAGGAGATCCATTTTGAGGGAGGTGAAATAAAAGACAGGAATTACGATTCTTATGAGCTTCCAAGGTTTTCATGGGTGCCGAAGATCGAGACCGTGATACTCGACAGGAAAGACCAGCCGCCACATGGTGGAGGTGAACCTGCAATTATTGCTGTGGGTGCGGTTATCAGCAATGCAATATTCGATGCATGCGGTGCGAGGCTTTACCAGATGCCATTCACTCCTGAAAGAGTGCTTGAGGCGTTGAAGAAGGCATAAGGGCATAAGGGCTTAAGGGCTTAAGGAAAACAGAAACGGGAGGCTGGTTTTTTAAACTGACCTCCCGTTCTATATTTCAGAGTGATATAGGCAATATCCCGTTCCGCCCTTCCGCCCTTCAGCCCTTCAGCCCTTCTGCCTGTTACAAATACTTCTTCAGCAGCTCAATCCCCTTCTTTATCTCATCACGTCCGCTTGATTCAATACCATACCAGCCCCGGTAACCTGAGTCCTTTGCAAGCTTAATCATTTTTGCTGTCAGTTCCTCCGTTGGCTGATTGCGGTATGACATGCCTCCTGAATAGGGAAGCATCTTCCTGAGATATTCAACATTGTCAAAGTTGTCAGCCGGTCTTCTCCAGTCGGGATAAGCTCCGAAGTAAAGGCTGTCAATTTCTTTGAAAAGTGAAACCATCCAGTCAGCATCATTTGATATGCCGCCATGGTTTTCTATCAGTACACTGATCCTGGCAGGAACTGCATATTCAAGCAGCATGTTATAGCTTTCTGCTGACCACTTGAGAGCTTCTTTCTTATCAGCATTTTCCGGTCCCCTGCAGTTTGTCCGTATCGCCTTGCAGCCAAGGTAGGCAGCAGCATCAATCCATTTCCTGTGATTGATGGCAAACTGTTTCCTTTCCTCTTTAGTGGCTCCGCAGCCATCGCCTTCATCATCAACCATAATAAGAACCATTGTGACACCATTATCTTCCGCATTCTTCTTCAGCTTCTTCAGGTACCCCTCTGTGACAACCTCAAAAAGCGTATTTACGAATTCTATTCCGTTCAAGCCAAAGTCGTTCCTGGCAAGCTTTGCAAAGTCAAGTGTCTTCCATTTGCCCGACTTAACTTCGTCTACAAGAGCCCACTGCGCCAGGGATATATCATCTTTCACCGAACGGGGAGTTGATGAGAGGAATTCCGATCGCATGACAGATGGAGCCACAACTGCTGCGGCTCCGGCTGTCATTGATTTTTCAATAAAGCTTCTTCTTGACATATTATTCATAATCAATGTATTGCAGTTAAATTAAATTAATTATTTCAGCTTATTACATTTCCCAGCCTTTACGGTATTCCCTGACAAGGAATTTATTGGCTTCCGGAACATTTGTAATCTTCATTGAAGATGAATCATATTCAACTCTTTTACCGGTTCTTAGAGCAACACCTCCGAGAAGTATTGATTCTGTAACAGGTCCTGCATATATGAAGCTTCCAGGTGACTGTTTATTGTTTTTAAATGCATCTATCCATATATCATTTGCATTTCTCCTGTCCTGTGCTTCTTTTTCTGAAGGAGTTATTTTCCCGTCAGCAACCAGTACAGGATCTTCCCCCCTGAAACCTGCAATGATCTTACCCTTGTCGCCGACAAACATCATTCCTTCCCGTTCAAGAGTCTTTCCTGCTTTTTCCCACTCTTCGGGGTTAACTGGTCTGATGCCGCCATCCCACCAGATAAGGTCGAAAGCAGGCAGAGAAGCCTGGGCATTGAATTTGAATCTTACAACACAGGACAGAGGAAAAGCAACATCATTTTTTACTTCTGTTGATACATTATTAATAATTGTCCTGGTGGTTGTTGCATAGGATTCGGCGCTGTAGGCAGGTGTATTGATCCCCAGTGTAAGGAAGAGGGGGAAGAGGCTGTAATGGCCCATGTCGGCTATGCTTCCTGCGCCGAAATCATACCAGCCCCTGAAGACATTATGTGTATAATTCGGATGGTAAGGCCTGTTTGGAACAGGTCCCAGCCAGAGGTCCCAGTTGAAATCCTTTGGAACAGGAACAGTCTCGGTGGGATTGGACTGCCACTGCGGCCATACAGGTCTGTTCGACCAGTTATGTATCTCTTTAAGATTGCCAATTGCCCCTTCAGCTATCCATTTTTTGATAATATCATATCCGGGCCTGAGGCTCCATGCCAGCAGATGGGTGCTCAGTCCGCTCTTTTTTGCCATGTCAATAGTAAGTCTGGCTTCATTCATCCTGTTGGCAATAGGCTTATGAGTAACAACATGTTTCCCATTCTTCATAGAAGCAATTGCCACTGCAGCATGAAGATGGTCAGGTGTCATGATTTTTATTGCATTTATATCCTTTTCTTTTTCAAGAAGCTCCCTGAAATCTTCATAGGATGCACATTTGTAGCTTCCTTTTCCGGTGGCTTTTGCATAGTACTTCTGCACAAGCTCCTGGCCTATGTCACGTCCGCCGGGAATGCCCTTGTGAGCTTCGCCCCAGTTTGACTCACCGATTGCTTTTCTTATGCTGTCCCTTATTCCGTATGGTGACCAGTCGATATAGTCGGTTGTGAATTTGTTGGGATCGCAGACTGCAACTATCTGTATTGCAGGGTTTTCAAGAAGAGGAATCATCTCCCTGAGGCCCTGGGTTCCGCATCCGATATATCCCAAAGTTAATTTATCGCTGGGCGCTACCTTGCCGGGACCTCCCAGTACTTTTCCGGGAACTACCGTGAATGCAAGTGATGCACTTGCTGCTGTTCCCATAAATTTACGACGGTTGATTTTGTCTGATTTTCCCATTTTTGTGAAGAGTTAGTTAGTTATAGAAAGGGTTATTTACTATTTGCATGGTCTCTATTCAAATTTAGTAATTCGTCCATTTCCTTATCATGTTTGGAAGTTAATTTTTCTCATCTGACCCATGTCATTTCATTTTTAACACTTTTTAACTCTGCATGAATTACTTATGACTGTCATTCGTACATTTTTTCTATATTTATGAGTCAATTTTATCAAAGCCATGAAGTTTAAACCAGCAAGAATCAGAGAATGGATGCAATCCAGGGGCATCCCTCCAAGAGTGTTGTTTTTTGTTATGGGGATTGTATCGACGATATGGTTCCTTGTTCGGGTGATACCAAAGCCTTCACGTGCTGCATACCCCTGCATGCGGGTAGCAGCTCCGCTGATGTCAGGTTTTGTGCTTTATCTGCTGTCTATAGGAGGTTTCACACTGGCATTCAGAAAGGCACGCACAACATTTTTAAGTGGTAATTATCTGAGGTCCTTTATTTTGCTGGGAGTAATGGCAGTCTTTCTTGTTATGTCAATTTCAACCGGCATCCACCATCTGCAGGCTGCCGATACTGATTATTCAGGTCCGGAGGATGGCCCTAATCAACCCTTTGGCACACCCACCGGTATAATTCCGGGAAGAGTGATCTGGGCATGGAATCCTGATGTGACAAATGAAAACTGCCTGAATACCTTTGATTCAAAGGACTATTATTTTAAGCCTGAAAACACTGACAGTAAACTGCTTTCTGAGATGTTTAGATCCTCACTGCTGAAGCTTACAGGGGAAAAGAACATCAGGGATTCATGGGATGCTCTTTTTAACAACCTTAATAAGAAGAAATACCAGAAGAGTACAGGTTACAAAAAGGGTGAAAAGATATTTATCAAGATCAACCAGGGAACTTCACGGTGGCTGCTGACTGATGAGGACAAGGAAAACGGATATAACTATCCTGAGAAATTTGAGCCTACCCCTCTACGCCAGGCTGCATGCTATGGAACTACCGAGACAAATCCATACATGGTGCTTGAAATACTCCGGGAACTTGTGAATGAATGCGGTGTTGAGCAGGCTGATATTTCAGTTGGAGACCCGATGACAGATATCTATGGTCATAATTTTGAGATCTGGTTTGCCGAATTTCCAAAGGTTGCCTATCTCGATAAGTTCGCCAATCATCATGACCGGACTCTGACTACTCCAACTACTGAGGATTACCTTATCTATTCAAATAAGCAGCTGAAAGATCCGCTTTATGATTTTATTGTTAAGGCTGATTACCTTATAAATGTTGCTAACCTCAAGCCACACATGGCTGCCGGCATCTCACTGACTGCAAAGAATCATTTCGGATCGCAGGGCAGGCCTACAGCAGGACATCTGCATAATTTTCTCATAACACCAAGGGGAACTCCGGGTTCAAACGGAGGTTATCATAAATACAGAGTGCTTGTTGATATGATGGGCAGCAAATACCTTGGCAGGAATACTGTACTTTATATAGTTGATGGTCTTTTCGGAGGCGGATCAGTTGAAACACGGGTACCTGTCAAATACTTCATGCCTCCGTTTAACAACGACTGGAGCAGCTCTGTATTCATGTCGCTTGACCAGGTTGCACTTGAGTCGGTATGCTTTGATTTCCTGCGTACAGAATGGAACGGAATTAATTCCCATAATCCATTGAATAACAGGGCTGAAAAGAATCCGAATATAAGAGGAGTTGATGATTATCTTCACCAGGCTGCCGATCAGAAAAACTGGCCTGATGGCATTGTATATGATCCTGACGGAAGCGGGAAAGCCTTGCCAAGTCTGGGTGTCCACGAACACTGGAATAATCCTGTTGACAAGCAATATTCAGTGAACCTGGGTACCGGAAAAGGTATTGAACTTGTTTCAATTCCTGACGGGCTTGTTAAAAATGTCGGCAAGGAGAGGAGAAATTGACGGTAACCAGCAAGCAGCAACTATATGAAAACATTATTTATTCTTCTAACAGCTCTAATCCCTGCCACCATGACAGCAACAAAATTTCCGGAAGCAGAAATATCAAATAAAACAATAAAGGCAAAGCTATACCTGCCTGACGTGAAGGAAGGTTACTACCAGGGAACACGGTTCGACTGGGCTGGAAATATCCCAAGCCTTAAAGTGAACGGACATGAATATTTCGGGCAATGGTTTGAGAAATACAGCCCTGAGATCCACGATGCAATAATGGGGCCTGTTGAAGAGTTCACAGCTCTTGATTACAATGAGGCCAAACCTGGTGAAAGCTTCATAAAAATAGGTGTGGGAGTTCTTACAAAACCTGATGACAAGGCTTATTCATTTGCCAGGGTGTATCCTGTTGTTGAACATGGAAAATGGACTATAAAGAAGAAGGCTGACCAGGTGGAATTCACGCATAAACTTGCCTCAGGCGAATATTCCTATGTTTATACAAAAACTGTAAGGCTTGTACCCGGCAAACCTGAGATGGAACTTGTTCACAGTCTGAAAAATACAGGCAAGAAGACTATTGAGACACCTGCCTATAATCATAATTTCTTTGTTATTGACAAGCAGAAGGTCGGTCCGGACTATACAATCAAATTTGCCTGGGATCTGAAAGGTGAGGGAAGTGGTTTTGGCACCCTTGCTGAAGTAGAAGGAAACAAAATTATCTTCCTCAGGAATTTTGCTAAGGGAGAAACCGTTTTCTGTCCTGGTTTTGAAGGATTCGGGTCTTCAGCATCAGATTATGATATTCGGATTGAAAACAGAAAAGCCGGTGCAGGTGTTCATATTACCTGTGACCGGCCTTTGCTTAAGCAGGTTTTCTGGTCCTGCCAGACTACCCCTTGTCCGGAACCTTATATCCTTGTGAAAGCAGCCCCCGGAGAGGAGTTTACCTGGACGATCAGATATGAATTCTATAATCTTTAAAGTTCCTCAATAACGAGCTTGCGCCATCTTACCCTGATGCCTCCGCCGTCATGTATCTGAAGAGCAATTGATCCATTGGCCTTACCGATCTTTTCATCGGTAAAATCGACCATTGGCTGTCCATTAAGCCAGGTCTGTACCCTGTCACCAACAACCTTAATTCTCATCTTGTTCCATTTTCCGGGCTTGAGGATATTCTCCTTTTCATCTTCAATCTGTTTCAGCCAGCCGCGTCCGTATGATTCGTAAATGCCTCCTGAGTCATGTCCCTGTGGTGCAACTTCGCATTGCCAGCCGGCAATTTTTGTTCCTTCAATAGTTGAACGGAAAAATACACCGCTGTTGCCATTTGCCTCCTGCAGAAATTCAACTGTGAGGTCGAAGTTTTTATAGAATTTTTCTGTTGCCAGGTAACCGTAACCTTTATCAGGTCCGCTTTCACATATAAGGTTTCCTTTTTCTACATACCATTTTTCAGTTCCATATATTTTCCATCCTGTCAGGTCCTTACCGTTGAACAGGTTAGTCTTTTTTTGTGGTGCAGTAAATCCTGCAAGCAGTATCAACACTGCTATCATTGTCAATCCTTTTCTCATAATTATAAAGTTAATTTATTAAATATTAAAGTGTTATAAACTGTCTTAAGTAATTCCTGCTCTGGACAAGTGAAGCCTTCCTGTTTTCAACTGAGCCTTCAAATGCGCGGTCTTCCACTTCAACGCATGCAGGTCCATTGTATCCCGATTCATAAAGTGCAGAGAAGAATCTGCCCCAGTTAATATCGCCCAGACCGGGCAGTTTGGGAATATGAATATTATTGGGAGCCGTAAAAATGCCTCTTTCATTGATCCCGTCCCAGTTTATCCTTGCATCTTTAATATGAACGTGAAAGATCTTCTCCCTGAATTCATAAACAGGTTTAATGTAATCCATCATCTGCCATACCATGTGTGAAGGATCAAGGTTCAGGCCAAAGTTATCTGATGGTATTGCCTCAAACATTTTCCTCCAGATATATGGTGAATGGGCCAGATTATTACCAGCCGGCCATTCATCCCTTGTGAAGTGCATTGGGCAGTTTTCAATACCGATCTTTATGTTTCTCTCTTCTGCATATCTTATGATCGAAGGCCATATCTCAAGGAAACGGGAAAAGTTTTCATCGTCATGTTTTGCAGGATCTGCTCCGATAAATGTGTTTACAATTCCTGTTCCAAGCCTTTGTGCGGCATCAATAACATGCCTGATGTGAGCGACAAAAAATTCAGATTTTTCCCTGTCGGGATGAAGTGGATTAGGGTAATAGCCTAAGCCAGATATTGTTACGTTTTTCTTTCTGAGTAGGTCCTTTATTCTGATTATCTCATTGTCGGGAAGATCAGCCACATTGATATGTGTCACTCCAGAATACCGGCGGTCTGCTTTGCCCGTGGGCCAGCACATCAGTTCAACGCACGAATACCCGGTCTCTGAAGCAAAATGTATTACTTCGTCCAGTGAGAGATCGCCAAGTATTGCACTCACAAAGCCAAGTCTGATCATATTTTCTGATTTTAGTAAATATATATCATGCGCAATTTAGAAAAAAATAATATCGGGAAATATTTGAAAAGCTATAAAGGCTATGAAAGCTATAAAGGCTTTAAAGACTTTATAGGCTTTAAGTATAGTAACAGCCTCTATAGCCTCTATAGCCTCTACAGCTTCTACAGCCTCTACAGCTTCTATAGCCTCTACAGCCTCTACAGCCTTTACAGCCTTTACAGCCTCTACAGCCTCTATTTAATGT
>CAZEYY010000029.1:0-4899 GCA_964516485.1 uncultured Rikenellaceae bacterium | reverse complement strand
TACAGCCTCTACAGCCTTTACAGCCTTTACAGCCTCTACAGCCTCTATTTAATGTCTGTTTTGCTACCCGTGGTTACAGCAATGTTCTTCCTCCATTCATATTTCTTACCCTTTCCATAATCGATAAGAACATCATATACTCCGGGAGAAGTGCAGTTTGCAACCTTAAGATCAGTAAAGCTTATTGTTTCAAGATTCTTATCCGGAGCGGGACTTCCGGTTTGCCTTGCAGAGGTTCCTGCCGGGTATAACCTCAGGGCTGTAACATCCTTATTGCCACCAATATATTGTATTCCGCCAGCGTTAAGGTTAATAGTGATCTTATACTTTGTGTCAGGTTTCAGAATGAAATTTTCAAGCCACACTTTTTGAACCTGATTAGAGATGCCAAGTGTCAGAAGTAAATCATAAGTGCCTGGTTTTATCTGGCCTTTTATGTCACTTTCAGCCTTTGCAAGCTGGAGAGGCTTGTCGTGCCTGCCTGCTTCATAAAATGAAGGAATGCCTTTATAGATATCCTGTTGCGTATGAGTCTTGCATCTGTCAATGTCAGTTTCATAGGCTGACATTCCATTTAGCTTAGCCGGAGCATCAGTTACAATTAACTGATAATCATAGAGAGTTATGTCAACGGCTGTTTTGGATTTTTCTTTTATCAGGATATTACCGATTACAAAGCTTAATGTGCCGGGGGTGCCTGTTAGTTTGAAGGAGAGTCTTAAATCGTAGGTACCTGGTTTTGCATCCTGTATCTTCACCTCTGTAGTCCCGTTCAGGAGCTTAAATTCAGAACCCGTGATCAGTGATCCAAGGGCCCTTATATTTACGGAAAGAGGGTTTGCTTTTTCACCGGAAGCCAGATTTGAATAAGTCTGCTGTACCCAGACCTGGCTCCAGGTTTTTTCAGTCTTCACAGTTATTCCGTTATCGAGCTTATAATTATAGTTTGATACCGGTTGAGCGTTGATCTGCAGTGAGATAACAGCCACAACAATCAGGAATGACATGATGTTTTTCATGACGACTGGTATTAATTGTGAAAGAACTATACCAAAGTTACGCCATAATCAGGATTAAGTCAATTTTTTATTGAAAATTAACTGATAACACAAACTTAATAATCAGTATCCTTTATTTCTGGTTAAGATTTTACAATCCGTAACCGGTATTTAGTATTCTGTTTGCCTGGCATTAACACGCCATTAACCCGGTATTAACCATTTTTTTTATTGAAATGTGTCACATTTGTTTCTGTTGACCGTCTATATGTACAAATAACCCCTAATTAACCGAAATGGACCATATTGTTTTTCTGGATGCCCGGTCAAAAGAAATGGATAACCTTCTTAAAGGGAATAAAACGATGATAATCAGGGCTGCACATGGGCAGAAGATGCCTCATGGAAGGGTAAACCAGGGAGATATTCTGTATTTTGTAAACAATAATAATGATTGTATGATAAGGGCAAAAGGTACCGTTTCCTCTGTCTTCTGCTCTGATGTGCTCACTGTCGAAGAGTCTTTTGAAACAATAATCAGAAATCAGGATAAGCTGCAGCTGCCTGACAGGCTGTTTGATAAAATGGCAGGTAAAAGGTACCTCGTTCTTGTTGGTCTCGAAAATATACTCCCGGTAAACCCGGTCAGATTCAGGAAAAACGAATTTGTAAATATGGATGACTGGCTGCCTGTAGGAAGAATTGAGGAATTTATATTTCAGGAAGCGGAATAAATCGTGAAAATACTTTGTCTATACTCTGTTTAACCCTGTTAATATAAAAAAATGAAAACATTAATGGATGTAAGGAATAATGTGCGACTGCTTTCATTAATTATGATAGCAGTTCTGGCTTTACCGCTTGTGACTTCAGCCCAGGCAGGAAAAATTGATTTTACAGGAAGCTGGACTCTGAATGCTGATAAAAGCACAATGGGAGATGGGCCCAGGATGGGTGGCGGAGACTTCACTGCAAAGCAGGAGGGTAATGCCCTTACCGTCGACAGGTCATTCACCACTCGTGACGGACAGACCATAAACAGCACAATGAAATATACACTCGACGGTAAAGAGAGTGTGAATACCTCTCCGAGAGGAGACAGCAAATCAGTTGCATCATGGTCGGCTGATGGCAAAATTCTTACAATAAAAACAACCAGAACCTTCAATATGAACGGTGAAAGCCGGACAATGAATTCCACGGAGGTGTGGACAATGACTGATCCCAGGACAATTACCATAAATTCAACCATGACGACTCCAAACGGAGACAGAACAACAATAATGGTGTATGACAGGAAATAGCAGGGATAATGGTAAATATTATCGCGGCCTCTGAAAAGGGGCCTTTTTTTTTCTATTTTTATGTGTTTAAAATACCATAATGATGAAACGGACCATTTTTTTCACATCATGCTTTTGTTTTGTTTTTCTTGCATTCGGACTTCCTCTTGTTCACTCACAGTCAAAAGGTGTTAAAACCATAACCGGGCAGGAACTTAAATACCATCTTGATTTTTTAGGTGCCAGAGAGTTCAGGGGAAGAGAGACTCCCTCACATGAACTTGAAATTGCTACTGTTTATATAGGTAACTGGGCTTTACATAACGGACTAAAGCCTTTGCTTAAGGACGGTTCATTCTATCAGGAAGTGCCGGTAACTGTAAATGCCGTCTCAGTTTCGAATACAAGGATCCGGGTTACAGGTAAAGGCAGTGAAACTGTTTATTATTTCGGAAAGTCATTTGGTGGCAACTTTACAACAGGCGGTACATATTCCGGCAGTATTGTCTTTGCAGGAACAGGATCAGATCAGGAGACCGGAGATCATGATCTCAGAAATAAAATTGTTGTCCTGATTGATGATGTCAGCCCTTCAGTTAATATTAAGCAGAGTCCATACCTTACTTCCCGTATGAGTGAAAGAGTGACTAGATTGCGGGAAAAGGGTGCATCAGCTGTTTTTTCAATTGTAAGCCCTGAAAAGCAGCAAAGAATAAGCAGCCCTTCCGGATTCTATGATTATATTCCGACAGGACGGCTGGGAACAAAATACGATTCGCAGAAGACCAGTTTCGCAAATACCTCAAATGATCCTTCGCAGAAGACAAGACCACAGATCCCTTTTACTCTTGCTGAAATAAATCATGCTATGGCTGCCGGACTGCTGGGTGTTACTGAGACTGAAATTGCCGGATATTTCAGCGCTGTCCGGGAGGGTAATCAGTTGTCATTCAGGGAGTATCCGGAAATTTTTGCAAAGCTTGATGTTGAACTTGAAACTTATAGGGCAAGTTCACGGAATGTTATAGCTGTTGTTGAAGGCTCAGATCCTGTTCTGAAGAATGAGTATGTTGTAATTTGCGGACATCACGACGGCAGGGGGATAGATGATGGTGAGATAATACCGGCTGCTGATGATAACGGAACAGCTGCAGTGGCGCTGATTGAAATTGGTCAGGCTCTGCTGACCGATAGACCAAAACGTTCTGTAATCCTTGCCTGGGTTACAGGTGAAGAGCAGGGGATGAATGGTTCACATTATTTTATTAATAACTGTCCTGTTTCACCTGAGAAAATAAGTGCCTGTCTCGACATGGATATGCTTGGCCGTAATAATCCTGATTCATTATTTCTTGTAGCATCTGATCTTCTTAGCACAGAATTGGATGGCGCCATTAAAAAAGCTAACAAAAATCCGGCTCTGAATTTTGGCTTTGACTACAGGTATTCAAATCTGACACATCCCCAGAGAGTTTATTTCAGAAGTGACCATTACCCCTTTATCCGTTTTGGCATTCCTTCAGTCTGGTTCTTCTGCGGTTTTACCGATGATTATCACACCTACAGGGATGCCTGTGAGTATATTGATTACACAAAATTCCTCAAGGTTACAAAGCTTGTGTATCTGACAGCCATGGAGATAGGTAATATGAAGAGCCTGCTTAGGCTCGATGTTAATCCGGCAGTCAATTCAAGAGGGGCTCATAACCTGAGGGAGACTTCTCTTTTCCAGGCAAAGTGAAAAGTAAAATATTAAGCAAATGACAGGCTCAGCTCAACTACTTAAAGCTCTTGAGTATGCCTCTCACAGGCACAGGACGCAGAAAAGAAAAGGAACGCGGAATATACCGTTTATCAATCATCCAATACAGGTAGCAAGCCTTCTTGCAAATGAGGGTGGAGAGACTGATCCTGTACTGCTTACTGCTGCCGTGCTTCATGATGTAATAGAGGATACAGTCAATTCTGCAGAGGAAAGGACTGAGCTGATGAATGAGATCTCAGGAATTTTCGGAGATGAGATACTTGCACTCACAATGGAAGTTACTGATGACAAAACCCTTGAAAAAAAGGTCAGGAAACAGCTTCAGGTTGAACATGCTAACAATAAGTCGCTGAGGGCGAAAAAACTTAAAATTGCAGACAAGATCACCAATCTTCGGGATATAATTATAGATCCTCCCGGATGGTGGAGCAACGACAGGATACTTGAATACATAAGCTGGGCTGAGCAGGTTTTTGAAGGTTTGAAAGGCGTTAATCCCGTGCTCGAGGATATATTCAGGAAAACTGTTGCTGAGGCGAGGTTTAAATACATGAGCCAGTCTGCCGAAAACTGAAACATCAATCTGCTGTTCCCTGATAAAGCCTCATGAAAGAAGCCGGATATTTATTTCTGTACATTTTCTGTATCTTTAATCTTTGAAATTCCGGATCATATTTTGTTCCGTGACTATATGTACTTATTGAAATAAATGTTCAACCTTTTTATTCCTCGGTACCATGAAGAAAATACTTATTCTCCTGCTTATTATTATCACTTCTGTTTCATGCATGAACCGGAGAAGGAATAACAATGCGCCTAAGCAACCGACTGATTTTGACACTAAAACACTGAG
>CAZEYY010000028.1:0-33876 GCA_964516485.1 uncultured Rikenellaceae bacterium | reverse complement strand
AACAAAAATAATAAAAGGAGATGACTTTAAAGTTTCCTGAAGAGCATTAGTTAATATTATTTCCTGTATTCCATTCAGGATATGAGTATTCCAATCAGAGATGGAGGCAAACCTGAGCATTCAGATGAATGACTCAAGGAAGTATGTGTTTTATTGAATTCAGAATTTTATTTTAACAAGAAGACAAATATAATAATTGAAAGTTACCTGTCTGTGAGTCTTATGATTGCTTTTTATCCTAAGGTTCATTAACTTTGATTCAATGCAATCAGAAAACAAAAACAATGACCTTACCGGATTATATTATTCAGCTTAACAAACGTTTTAAAACTGGTATTTCAGGTGAACACAGTTACCGTGGTGATCTTCAGAACCTTATTGAAAGCCTGGTCGCTGATATTATGGTGACCAATGAACCTGCGAGGATTGCCTGTGGCGCTCCTGATTATATTATTACACGAAAAAACATACCGGTAGGCTATATTGAGGCAAAGGACCTGGGTACTGACCTTTCAGGAAAGGCGTTCAAGGATCAGTTCGATAGATATAGGCAATCGCTTAATAACCTTATAATTACCGATTATCTGCAATTTCATCTTTATATTGATGGTACTTTCGTGACTTCTGTGGTAGTAGGTGAATTAAAAGGCAGAAAAATAGAAGCGATCCCGGAAAGTTTTGATTCATTCATTTCTCTGATTAGAAATTTTTGTCTGTTTTCTGGACAAACAATCAAGTCTGCTTCAAAGCTTGCAGGCATGATGGCTGCTAAGGCAAGGCTGCTTGCAAATGTTATTGAAAAAGCCTTGGATCCGTCATCTGATGCTTCTGAGATGAAAGAATCCGGTAGTCTGAATCTTCAGGATCAATATGAATCATTCCGCCAGATACTTATACATGATATAACTCCCAGATCCTTTGCTGATATCTATGCACAGACTATTGCTTATGGCATGTTTGCCGCCAGGCTTAACGATCCATCGCTAGAATCATTTTCACGACAGGAAGCCGCCGAATTGATACCCCGGTCAAATCCTTTTCTGAGGAAACTGTTTCAGTATGTTGCTGGCTATGACCTCGATGACAGGATAAGATGGATTGTTGATGCCCTTGCTGATATATTCAGGGCCACAAATGTTGAGGAAATGCTCAGGGATTTCGGAAAAACTGCAAGACGTGATGACCCACTAATTCATTTCTATGAAACTTTTCTTTCAGAATATGATCCTGCCCTCAGAAGGAGCAGGGGTGTGTGGTATACTCCTGAACCTGTTGTGAATTTCATTGTTAGAGCTGTTGACGATATCCTGAAAACTGAATTCGCATTGCAGCAGGGCCTTGCTGATACCTCAAAGATTAAAATAAAGGTTCCTTCACCGGGAACAGGAAAGAGCGCTGAGAAAGAAGTTCACCGTGTTCAGATCCTTGATCCTGCTGCCGGTACAGGTACTTTTCTTGCTGAGGTTGTGAAACAGATACACAGCAGGTTTGAAGGACAGCAGGGCATTTGGAGCAGATATGTTGATGAGCATCTTATCCCAAGGCTAAACGGTTTCGAGATACTGATGGCCTCTTATGCTATAGCCCATCTAAAGCTCGATATGTTGCTCAGGGAGACAGGTTACCTGCCACAAAAGGAGCAGAGGCTTAAAGTATACCTTACAAACAGCCTTGAGGAACACCACCCTGATACAGGAACCCTTTTTGCCAGCTGGCTCAGCACTGAAGCAAACGAAGCAAATCATATTAAGCGGGATACACCTGTTATGGTAGTGCTAGGAAATCCTCCTTATTCTGTGAGCAGCAGTAATAAAAGCAATTGGATAGAGAGCCTACTTGCTGATTATAAAAAGGATCTGAATGAAAGAAATATTCAGCCCCTTTCAGATGATTATATAAAGTTTATCCGGTTTGGACAGTATTTAGTTGAAAAGAATGGAGAGGGGATACTGGCTTTCATTACAAATAACAGCTTTATTGACGGGATAATTCACCGGCAGATGCGGAAAAGCCTTATAGAGGCATTTGATAAGATATTCGTCCTCGATTTACATGGAAATGCAAAGAAAAAGGAGTCAGCTCCAGATGGGGGAAAGGATGAGAATGTATTTGATATTATGCAAGGTGTCAGTATAACTATTCTTGTAAAATCAAAGGCGAAGAAAAATGGAGAATTAAGTCAAATTCTTCATTATGATTTATTTGGCAAGAGAATTCAAAAGTATAATTTTTTGTCTGATGAGACAATAAAATCAATCAAATGGGATAATTTGAAGTGTGAAAAGAAAAACTACTTTTTTGTTGTGAAAGAATTCAAAGATCTATTTAAATATGAAAAGTATTTTGGGATTGACGAATTATTTAAAGTCAATGGAGTAGGGATTGTTTCATCCAATGACAATGTTTTAATTTCAAACACAGAGTCAGATCTGAAAAGGAAAATCGAGTCATTCTATGAAACTCCATTTGATGAGACATTAGTAGAAAAAATTGCTTACAGGCTATTTGATGAAAGGTTTATTTATTATGATGTAAACATTGTTGATCGAGCTCGGTACAAAATTATGAGGCATTTGCTTATACCCAATCTAGCTCTAGTAGTGCCAAAACAGGCAATAAAAGGATTTCAACATGCTTTTGTTGTCAGTAAGATATGTGATAAGAACTTAATAGATTCAGCTGGTCAGTTCGGTGCTGGAAATGTGTTCCCATTGTTTTTAAAAAGCCAAAAAGATCAGATGGAGATAAATGGGGCAGATAGCATTCCTATTCCCAATCTTGATTTAGCAATTTTAGAGAAAATAGAAAATAAAACAGCATTAAAGTTTGGACTTGAAGCATCTCGTTATAAATATTTTAGTCCAGTCGATATCCTTGACTATATCTACGCTATACTTCATTCTCCCACCTATCGCTCAAAATATAAAGAATTTCTTAAGATCGATTTTCCGAGAATTCCTTATCCGAAAAATGCTGAGACCTTCTGGAAATATGTAAGTTATGGCTCAGAACTTCGCCAGATACACCTGCTTGAAAGTAGTGCTGTTAATAAATTCACAACAGATTATTCGGTCAGTGGCTCCGATGAGGTTTGTAAGGTAAGCTATTCAGACAAAAAGGTTTGGATAAATGATACCCAGTATTTCGATAATGTTTCTCAGGGAGCCTGGGAGTTCTTTATAGGAGGCTATCAACCGGCACAGAAATGGCTGAAAGACAGGAAGGGAAGATTGTTGTCTTATGAGGATATACTCCATTACCAGAAAATTATTGTTGCTCTGAATGAAACCGGCCGTATTATGAGTGAAATTGGCAGTTTGGAATTCTGATTTTTTTGTCTTTACTTATTTTTTCATTATCCTCAGTTTCTCCGGCTCTGACAATACCTCGTTCATGGCTCCTGTCCTGTAACCTTCCAGATCGATTGTAACATAGTTGAAGCCTGCCTTTTTGCAAAGGGAAACAATTTCCTTTCTAACATGCCAGGCCTTCTCAAGCTCGCCTGTTAAGAATTCAAGCCTTGCCAGGTTTTCATGACTGCGTATCCGGAATTGCGTGAATCCAAGGTTTCGGAGTTCATATTCTGCCTGACCAACCCTGTCGAGTTTTTCCTTTGTAATTTTTTCCCCGTATGGAAATCTGGAAGCCAGACAGGCATAGGACTGTTTCGAAGCTGTCGGCAGGCCATATTTCCCTGACCATAGCCTGATATCCTGTTTTGTAAAGCCTGTCTCAGCCAGCGGCGATATAACGCCTGTTTCCTTTTTTGCTTTCTGTCCGGGTCTGAAATCCTTCAGTTCATCTGCATTGGTGCCGTCAAAAACTGCTGCATAGCCTTCCTGCTCTGCTATAAACTTTATCTTTCCGAAGAGCTCACTTTTACAGTAGTAGCATCTGTCGGGAGGATTGTCTGAATAGCCTGGTATGTCAAGCTCTTCTGATACAATTATCCTGTGTTTTATGCCAAGGTCTGCTGCCAGCGACTTTGCCTCCTCTAGCTCATAGAAGGGATAGGTGCTCGATGTAGCTGTGACCAGCAAAAGCCTGTCACCATATATATCCTTTGCTGCCCTTGCCAGGAAAGTACTGTCTACACCGCCTGAAAACGCAATCACGGCATTACTGTATCTGCTTAAGAATGAATGAAGCGTATTGATGTCTTTTTCCATTATGATGAAGCGTTTGTAAATACTGATGGTCCTTAACGGAATAACCATTTTAGCAGCAGATGGTTCATTATTTCTCTCCTTCAGGTAATATTTTAAGAAAGTTTAACTATAAGGATGATTCAGAAGTAAAACACTGTTACTTTTGCAATTGAAATCTGCAATAAGGGAAGTTGTGAAGTCCGGTTTTGACTTTTCATCACACCCTCGGTCAAATAAAAATTAGTTGTATCAGTTTAGGTGTTCCCGGAGGAAGGAAATCATCCGTTCAGGTATTTCTGAACAGTGGAGAGAAGTTCTGTCTTGTTTATGGGTTTTGGTATAAAGTCGCAACAGCCTGAATTTATTGCTTTAAGCTTATCTGCTGCAGTGGCATAAGCTGTCTGGGCGATAATGTTCATGCCAGGCCTGATCTTTTTTATATGTTCAGTTGCTGAGTACCCGTCAAGCACAGGCATTTTAATATCCATCAGAACCAGGTCCACTACTTCATTTGTACAATATTCGACTGCTTCCTTTCCGTTTGAGACGAGAACTACCTTTGCATTCAGTTTTTTTAGATACAATTCAAGCAGGCGTGCATTTGAACTTTCATCTTCTGCCACAAGAATTGTTTTAAGCCTTGTGACTTCACCAGGACTGCTCTCCGGAACCAGCTCAGTTTGTACTGCATCAGTTGGCTTGTATGGAATCTCAAACCAGAACTTTGATCCCTGGCCCGGGCTCGATTCAACTTTCAGCTCTCCACCCATCATTTTCACATAAGCATCCGAAATAGACAATCCCAGTCCGGCCCCTGAATATGTGTCTGATTTTGGTTTCTCTACCTGGAAGAATCTTTCAAAGATCCTTTTTATATCTTTCTGTGGTATCCCTATTCCGGTATCTTCGATATAAAACTTTATTTTCCTGTCTGTTAACTGGCAACCGAGGATTATGCTGCCTGAATCTGTGAACTTGATTGCATTGTTAAGCAGGTTTGATATGACCTGGATAAGTTTTCCCTCATCTGTTCTGATATTACAAATGTTGTCCTTATTGCCCTGAATGTCAAGCTTTAACAAAAGACCTTTCTGCCCTGTCACCGGAAAGTACTGGTTGTACAGGTTGTTGAGAACCGACATGATATCAGTTATATCTTCCCTTATTGCCACCTGGCCTGCTTCGATATGTGAAAGATTGAAAATGTCGTTTATTATATTGAGCAGCTGCGTGTTGCTCACGTTGATAATGTCAATATATTTTCTTCGCTCGTTCTCGTTTAGGTCTGTTTGTTCAAGGAAGCCTGAAAAACCGATAATTGCATTAAGTGGCGTCCTTATCTCATGAGAAATGTTGTGCAGAAAGGCAGTTTTAAGTCTGTCACTCTCCTCTGCTTTATCCCTTGCGGCTCTCAGATTTGAAATAAGCATTGAATTTTCAAGCGCAAGCGTTGCAATATTTGAT
Organism: uncultured Rikenellaceae bacterium; assembly: GCA_964516485.1. GTDB lineage: Bacteria > Bacteroidota > Bacteroidia > Bacteroidales > VadinHA17 > LD21. The sequence continues at coordinate 28,264 of CAZEYY010000028.1, read as the reverse complement.
ATAGTTCTGCAAATGGCAATCTCAGTGTTGCTGAACTCATGGATATGGCCAACAGATCCTAATATTATAATACCATAGTTTTGACCTGAAGCAATCAGGGGTATGTACAAAAGGCTTTTCATTCCCCTGTTCTCTATTATTATCTTCTCTTCATCACTAAGTTCTGATTCTGTTATGTCCTTTACTATTATCGGTTGTTTTGCATGAAGGGCTCTGGCAATATGAGGATGGTTTCTTATTAAAGCCTTTCTGAATTCTTCGGGAACATTGTCTGGCAGGGCAGGAATAGCTGATTCGAGCAGAAGCTGCTCGCCGTCTATTGAATATGCTGCGGCAGTATCAAGACCTACAAGTTTGCTGGCGCCTTCGAGAATGCTTGACAACACACTTCTTTTGTCCTGTTTTTCAAGCAGTTCCATGGTGATTTTAAGCTGAATGGCAAGATTGTCACTCCTTTTTGTGAGTTCAGCTTCATTTGATTTCTGTTCAGTTATATCGCGGATAACTCCAAAAATCATGTTTTTAGTCCTGTCAAAATATGCTGTGGAATGGAGATCCAGAATTCTACCTGTTTCCCTGTTCCTGATTTTAAATTCTATGTTGTATGGCCGGTCCTCATTTATCAGGTCCTTAACAGCTTTGTCCATTAATTGCCGGTACTCAGGCAGAGGTATGGTTTTTACTTCGTCATAGTTTAGCTCATAGGATTTCAGCCCGTATATTTTCATGGCGCCTTCTGAACCGTACATTTTCCCTGTGCTGAGATGCAATTCCCAGTTTCCTGTTCCGGTTGCAAGTTCTGCCTGTTTAAGTCTCTGCGCGGTGTTGTCGGAAGCAGCTGATGCCAGTTTATCCTCTAATTCCCTAATCCTGGCCTGGAGTTGCAGGATTGTATTCTTATCGTCTTCCGGCATATTGGTGAAATTTTTAGGCAATAAGCTGAGCAAATATACTCAGAATGAACAACAAAAAGCACAATATTCAGCACATTTACTTCCTGTTTATATCTTTTATGGGTGTTACAATGATTTCATTGTCACAGTAGGGGCAGTAATATATTTCGCATCCTGTGCAGGCAAAGCAATTTGAACAATGTTTGTATTCCTTTGTCCGGTCAAATCTCATTTTACATTTACCGCAGATTATATGGTCTTTTCTGACAATTGATTTCATCAGTCTTTATCTGGTAATCTTGTAAAGATAATATGAACCCGGTGATGTCCATGCAAGGTTCTCCATGGCATCACCGGGTAAAATTGTATGGGCATTTCAGGCTTATGCAGTTACCCTGGAAAGTTCCTCGCTGATACGTTTTGCAAGAATCTTTTCCTGCCCCGGTTTCAGCAAAAATACAGATATTGTTATGTCATTTCCTTTTCCACCCATGACCTCAATTGATGGCTCTCCCTTTCGCAGTTTCTCCTGCATCTCATTGCTGGTGATCTTAGTTTTGGCAGGATCCCATTTTATCTGCAGATTTGGAGTATGATTGTTTATGGGAGGTACCTTAACTTCTGTTGAAACACCTTTGACCTTTTTTACACCTGCATCCACGATGGCAATCCTTTCTTCCCACATTTTCCATTCTTTTTCATGATCGGTATTTATATATTTTTCCAGTGCAACATACATACCGAGGATCTCCTCTTTATTTACTTTTTGTCCGCGGCCAATTCCTCCGCGCGGGGAAGCGCTCAACCGGGCTGCAGCTATCAGATCTTTTCTGCCCATCAGTATTCCGGCACTTTGCGGGCCAAACATGGCTTTGCCGCCTGAAATGCATACCAGATCAAAACCCATGTCATTAAAGCGCCAGAGGTTTTCTACCGGAGGTACATCGGCAGCAATATCAATCATTGTCGGGATATTGTGTTTTTTCCCAAGAGCTACAAATTCCTCATATTTTATTAAACCATCATTTGCAGCAAAATTCAGGAACCATAACATTGCAGTTTTTTCATTGATTGCCTTTTCCAGGTCGTCGGCAGTTTCAACCTCAACCAGCTTAATTCCGCATGTTTCAAGTGCATGAACATACCCGTAATTGTGTTTCTTCTGAAGGATAACCTCTGATTTCATTCCTTCAAGGTTTGGTATCTGGCCTGCCTTTTTCTGATCCATGCCTGTAAGAACTCCTGCCATCCCGAGAGACATTGCTGACCAGCACCCGGCTGTCACAGTAGCAGCCTGAGCATGGCATAAAGCTGCAATTTTCTCACCTACCTTATCCTGAACGTCGTCAAGCATGCAGAAATCCTTTGATGAAGTAACAATTGCATCAATAACCTCATCGTGCATAAGTGAACCTGTCATGACCGTCACAGTACCGACAGCATTTATAAATTTCCTTATGCCAAGCTCATTGAGCAGATCCCGTTTGGGAGAAGTATTACCATCTTTTAAAATCTCGTTGGTTGCAAAAGGGAATGTACTGCCCAGAATCAGTCCTGAAGCCGGAAGCGCAGACATATTCTTAATCAAATCTCTTCTTTTCATATAAGTAATTTATTGGTTAGTTGATTTATTTCTTTAATATATCTGTAAACAACGCTGAATATATTGCATCTTAACGGATTTACATTGTAGTATCCATCTGTTGGCAACAGGCCTGTATTCTGTCTGTTTATAAGAATAATGACTGAAGTTTTGTATTCCGGTATGGCCACAATGCTTGTACCGGTAAAGCCGGTATGACCAAAAGAATCCTCAGGTGCACCTTTCATAAAAGTGTTTACCGGGTCCATCATCCATCCGAGTCCTTTCATGAATCTGTCCATAGCAAAAACGCAATACTCAGCATTGCAATTGCAAAGATATTCATAAAGCCAAAATCAAAACTAAAATCCGAAATACAAATTTGGTTCAGCAGCCAGATGATAACAGAACTAACCTTACATTATCTTACAAGTACATTATAAAATCTTACATGAGGATGTCCCAATCCTTACTTTTTTTTATTAATGCCTTGTTTAGCATGCTGTTATTCTCTTACATGTAATTTTGCCATTGTTTAATTCTTTTTTCCATCTCACCATTTTGCTTATCTTTGTAATAGTGTAACTAATATTATATCAGGTAAATAAGCTATCTTAAACAAGTCTGAAAATTTATAAATTGACAGGAGCTATTTTAAAACAAATTTCAGGTATATCTATTTTGCTATGGTTATTGCTACAACCATTACAGGAGGCTTTTTCCCTTGATTTCACAAGCAAGGATAATTATACAGGTATCTGGACTTCTGGCAGCTCCTGGACAGGAGGTGTTGCCCCGTCGATTGATATTAATGGTAACATAATCACTATCAATGGATTCATTACTGTTACAGGTGACCTGACCTCATCAGGGACCATGAGTCAGCTGATAATTAATGATACTCTAGAGGTCCAGGGATGTACCCCAGATTATATTGCCATCCTTGCAAATAATTCGGTTTGGAAGATTGTATATTTTCTCTTTCTCCCTGAATATTTTAAAAGCAGCTGTTTTAAATGACTCCCGTCCTTCCTCAGGGTGAAGTTCATAAAATCGCTTTTTACCGATTATCTCTTCCGGTTTGTATCCCCATATTGTTTCAGAAAGCGGGCTGATATATGTTTATAACCCATCTTTATCAACTTCCCAGATAATAGTCTGAGTCTGATCAATTATATTCCTCAAACGTTCCTCGCTTCTCTTGAGACTCAGCTCTGCAGATTTCTTTTCGTTTATATCAACAACTGTACCTGTGCCGCCCATGAATTTACCATCACTGAAAAGCGATTTTGTCGAAATCCTTATTCCTTTATCATCGATCCTGAATATCGCATCAGATATATTTTCCACAAGCAGATGGTGGTACTCAATTTTTTTCCTGACCAGAGCTTCAGCATCCTTCCTGCCTGATATATCGCTTGTTATGAATATCATCTGGAAGGGATTGCCGTCATTGTCCTTTATTACCAGGCCATTAACTTCTATTTTGAATCGTGTGCCATCAGCTTTTACAGCTGTATATTCATCAGGTCCGGCAAGAGTTCCCTCAAGCATAAGCTTAATTTTTGAAACAGCCTTTTCATGATCTGCCGGATCTATATATCCCAGTAGGCTGTGTCCCATGAAATCGGTTTGGGATTCCGATCCTAAGAGTTTCTGTGCGTTTTATGAAGTAAAAGCAATTCTTTCCTCGAGGTCAGTTATTGTAATTATATCAGTTGCTGAATATATTATTGATTCAAACAGACTTTGTGTCACTTCCTTATTATGTGTATCTGATGAAGGCACAAATGTCGTAAAGTGCTTAAAATACAGGTATTTTTAGACCTTACAAAGACCTTACAATTACTTACTTTAAAAAATCTTAATGTGGCTTGTGGCATTGAGCATAATTGATGTATTTTTAATACTACAAAATAATTGTTATGCCCAGCTTTCTGCTTAAGAAAAAATATCCCCGTAATTACCTGATTGAAAATCCAGTAGCAGGAGCTGTCATTATTTCTCTGTTTACATTTGTTTTTGTTATCCTCTACAAACCTCTTGATGCCAGGGCTTCGCAATCACTGAGTTTTGTTGCAACAATCGCAGTTTACAGTATTGGCACAGGTTTTTCTGTAATCCTTTTTGAATGGATACTGAGCTACATCAGGTGGTTTTCTGATATAAAGGAGTGGACGTTGGTCAGAGAAGCCGTCTCTGTCTTTCTTATACTCTGCGGAGTGGGAACAGTCATCTGGCTGATGGGATTTTTTGTTGAAGCACCGTCCGACAGACTAAATTTCAGTACATATTTTGATTCTGTGAGCCGGGCCTTCCTTCTGGGATTGATACCCTTCGTATTCTTTTCTGCAATCAATTACCGTTACCTGATGCATGATGAAGCTGATCAGGTCAGTCCTGTAAAAGCAGAGCGAAACATGAAAAATTCAGCATCTGAGCAACAGATAATAATAAGTTCAAAGCTGAAGAAGGAGGAGCTTCGTTTTTATCCCGACCAATTTCTTTTTGCTGAATCAGACGGGAATTATGTGGTGTTTTGTCTGATAAAGGATAATGTGATCAGCAGGGAGATGATCCGCAATTCGATAAGCAACGTTGAAGAACAGCTTAAGGCTTTTCCTCATTTCATACGTACACACAGGGCTTTCATAGTAAATCTGAAAAAAGTGATCGACAGGCAGGGTAATATCCTGGGTTATCAGCTAAAGCTTTCAGGTACCGGTTCACAGATCCCCGTCTCACGAAATAACATCCCGAAATTTGACAAGGTTTTCTCAGGGCTTAATTAGAATTCCTTGCTTTTCATAACAGTTTTTTGCTTTTCGTAACAGGAGCCCGCGTTTCATAACAAATCCTTGCTGTATATCCCAATACATTGGAGCATAATAACTTATTGTTTCTATTTGCGGCATTGTTATTAACCAATTAAAATTTAAAGAAACCTATGAAAACAATTTTAAACGAAAAATGCTGCAGACGATCAATCGTTTTTTTCTTATTATTTTCCGGATTGCTAATCACAATAAGCGGTCAGGTAAATTCCCGTTACACTATACAGGGAAGACTGACAGACAGGCAAAGCCATGAACCTGTTATTTTTGCCACTGTCGCCATAAGTCAGATGCCCGATTCAATATACCTGACAGGAGTATCAGGTGATTATGAAGGTAACTTTACAACCGGCCGGCTTAAAGCCGGATCTTACAGGTTAAAGATCAGTGCGCTCGGGTATCAGCAATTGAGTATTGCATTGAATCTGGAATCAGACACCAGCCTTGGTGAGATATCCTTGCAGCAACAGATAGCTATGCTGGATGAGGTAATTGTATCGGGTGAGAGGATAAAAGCTAAAAAGGAAGCAGATCGTACTGTATTCTATACAAACGAAAAAATAAACAGTGTCTCTGCCACAGGTACCGACCTGCTTGCCTATATCCCGGGAATTCAGATTGACCTGATGAAAAAAATTTCAGTAAATGGGAAATCAGATATCATAATTCAGGTTGACGGAAAGGAAAGGGATATGAATTATGTCAGCAGACTGGATCCCGGAAATATCGACAGGGTGGAGGTTCTCAATTCCCCGGGATCGGGTTTTGAAGCTTCTGTTTCGGGTGTAATTAATATAGTTATGAAGGAGAAAGCCGGCAACGGATTGAATGGTCAGGTCTCTCTCGAAGTTCCTGTGCTGAAATCGATTATCTATTCCCATCCTTCCTTCAATACTTCGTACAATAAAAAAAATATTGAACTATTCTCTTCCTATACAGGCTCATTCAGCTATTTTGACATTACTGAATCGGGTTACAGGAAGATAAATAATGTCTCCGGTGAAGCTGAAATCACAGCAGATCAGTCTGTGAGGCAAAAGGACTGGTCTCATGTCCTGCATTTCGGGTTTGATTACAGTATGAACAGGAATAACCAGCTAAGCCTCTATACCTATCTAAATCCCTTTTCAGCAGAATTTGACGGAAGTGCAGATTATAAAATAAAAAACAGTGAAGGTGAAACAGATCTTAATCTGCTGAAGAACGACACCGATAGAAACCTGAATACACATTATTCATTATGGTACAGGCACGGTTTTGCGAAACCGGGAAGTGAACTCTCTCTTGAGATGAATTTCAGCAATTTCAGGGCATCAAATGGTACGGATTTTATTAACAACGGAGCAGGACATGAGATAATAAACAACTTTTCATCCATTACCAGGCCTTTGCAGAATTCAGGCAGTATAAAACTTGATTATAGCATACCCTTTACCGAAAAATTCAGGCTGGATGCCGGTATAAAGGCGCGGATACAGAATATGAGAGACAGGCAACCGGCAGGATTCAGGTACGGTGAAGATGTAGTTGCCGGTTGGTCATCAGTCACATTTTCCGGTTCAAAATATACTTTTATCGGAGGATTGAGGGCAGAAAAATCGGGAACAGGCATAAAGGACAGCTCCCTTTATTCGGATATGGCCGTATTACCACGTCTTTCTGTAACAAGGAAACTGACTGCCAGACAGTCGCTTGAATTCTCATATAACTCAACTCTGAGAAGGCCAAACATATATGAGCTTAATCCCTTTTACAGCTATACTGATCCTTTTTCGGCAAGCATTGGCAATCCCGGACTGAAAAATGAGATTAGCCGTAAGCTATCTTTAACATGGTCGGGATCTGCAGGTGACAGTTATATTTCTGCAGGCCTGTTTTATGAGGCAGAATGCAACTCGATAAGCAGGTATGCCGTTGTCAGTGAGAGTGATGTTGTTGAATCCAGAACAGGGAATCCGGGTACTGTCAACAGGTATGGCATTCAGTTCTCAGGTCCTTTGAAGCTCAACCGGAATATCACATTTACCCCATGGATAAGATTGTTCAATATCTCCACTGAGGTCAGTAATCATTTAAATACAAGCCAGATATCCCCTGAGCATAAAGCTGCTGTTGAATCAGGTTTCTCGGCTATTGCATCATTCCGTCATGATTTTGCAGTTTCATTGCAGTTACAGTACAACAGCCCTTATATAGACATGCAGTCGGAATATTTCAGTGATCCCCTGTGGATGTTATCAGTTGAAAAAACTTTCCTGAAACAATTCAGGGCAGGTGTAGTTACTGCACTTCCCTTTGTGCATTCTTTTACCTACCGTGGAAACAGAACTGTAACAGAAACCCTTTACAGCCAGACAGAAGGCAGGCTCCGCATTCCTGTGTTCCCTTTCTGGCTGCGTCTGAGTTATCAGTTTAATCCGGGAAAGAAAGAGAACAACAAAGTCAGAAAGGAAGACATAATTGAAGTACCATCAAAGGGATTCTGATTAATCCGGTCGCCGGTAGCCAGTAGCCGGTATCCTTTACTCACCTGCCTTCCTGAGCAGGCTGATATCCAGCTTCGACATCTTCATCATGGCAGCCATGATCCTTTCAAGCTGCTTCTTGTCTGCACCAGCCATCAGTCTGCTCATATCCTCCGGAACTATCTGCCACGAAAGGCCGAACTTGTCTTTAAGCCAGCCACAGGGTCCGGGAGTGCCTTCTTTTGTAAAAGCTTCCCAGTAATAATCAACCTCTTCCTGGTCTTTGCAGAAAACCATGAATGATATAGCTTCATTGAAACCAAAATCATGTTCAAGGGTGCTGCTCATTGAGTTAATTATATAACCGGAAAGGCTGAACTGTGCAAAAAGAGGGTTATCCTTCATCCCTTCAGCTTCATTGCCATAAGGAACCTCCATTATGGTCCTTGAGCCGGTAAAGATGCTGGTATACAGGTTAATGGCTTCTTTGATCCTTAACCTGTTTTCGTTCACGAACAGCAGTGAGGGAACAATCTTCTGCTTTGAATTTATATCATCGATGTCGAGCTGCCAGCCAACCCCATACCGGTCGGTTACCCAGGCATATTTCGGGCTCCAGTCATATTTGCCCAGAGGAAACTGTACAGTACCTCCATCACCCAGGTGCCTGTAAAGTCTTTCAATTTCTTCATCCGATCCGCAATAAACGAAAAGAGAAGTCGCCTGACTGAATCTGAACATAGGACCTCCGTTTATTGCAGTGAATTCCTGCCCCGACAGCTCAAATGTAAATATGTCGGCCTGACCTGAAGGAGTGTCATCAATAACGTTGTGATTAAGATGTTTGGAGTTCTTAAATATAGATATATAGAAATCGACAGCATCTTTTGCGTTTCTGTCGAACCAGAGGTGGGGGACTATTTTGGCATGTTCCATTTGGACAATATTTTAAAATCTGACCGAAATTACAATGTTTCTAATTACGGCGAATAATAATCGGGACCCAAGGTATTGCATAATTTTAACCCTCATTGAACCGCCTGATGGTTTCGTCCTTCATCAGAAACCATAATGCGTAAATTCCATATATTGTTCCAAATGGCATGGCCAGGCATTCAAATGCTGCAACAATTATCATCACATACCTTGCCCAGCGTTTATAAGCCAGAAGTCCTATTCCTCCGACAAGTCCGACTGTCGAAACTGATCCGATAACCAATGGCACAGTGGCTGACAGAATTCCCAGAACCATTCTGGCGTTCTCATCATCACCTGCCTGTCCCCGTGCAAAACTCAAAGAAAAAAATACGATAAATGCACCAAGCAGTCCAAGAAGTGAGAAGCTTATCTGAATAGCTCCCACGAGTGTGAGATGCTTTTTTAATTTTGACTCATCCATGGTAATTAAGTTTTATTCAGTTTCTAACTCTTTTATTCATATCAAAGACTATTGTTTTAAGGATATGATGCTTATCTGAATAATTATTTTATTGATTTTCTTTAAGGATTTCATCCGGTCTCATTCTTAGAGCTATAAGTATCTGCCAGGTATCTAATTCAGGACGGAATTATTTTACACTTGAATTCTGGTTTAAAACCTTAAGAAAATAATCTTAGTTACAAATTAATATTTTCTGTCATGGATTTCATTTGCCTGCCTGATGATCATTGGAGCCTATTTGTAGATGGCGTCATGCTAGAACTCTCTTTTATTTTATAGATTTGTACTAAATGACACCACGACTATTAATCTCCAAAAATTGAAACAATGAAGTCCGATACACTCTACACCCGTCGTGAAATGCTCGGAATGACGGGCATTGCCGGTATGGCAGCGCTGACAGGTATGGCAGCCGGAAATGGTATGCAAACACAGACAAAACGTCCCCGGATAGCCTGCCTGACAACATATTGGGCAGCCCCCGGATCACATGCTGACTGGATATTCACCAAACTCCTCGACGGCTATTGGTGGCAGGGAGCCCATACCCCTTCGAGGGTTGATGTTGTTTCAGTTTACATTCATCAGCTCGAAACAAGCCAGCTTGGTCAGAAAATCTGCCAGTCGAAAGGCATTCCGGTATATAAAAAGATAGAAGAAGCACTGACCCTTGGCGGTAAGGAACTTGCTGTTGATGGTGTTGTAATTGTTGGTGAACACGGTAATTATCCAACCGATCTCAGGGGACACTGGCTCCTGCCGCGATGGTGGATCTACCAGCAGGTCATAAGGGTATTCGAGCAGAGCAAACGCTCGGTGCCGGTATTTAACGATAAACATCTTTCCTACAACTGGGACGATGCAAAGTGGATGTTTGACAAGTCCCGTGAACTGGGCTTCCCCCTGACAGGTGGATCTTCTATACCGTATTATTTCCGCAAGCCTGAGAAAGAGCTTACTATTGGTACTCCGGTAAAAAATTCAATTGTGATTGGCGGCGCTTCAGATGAAGGAGCTATTTTTCATTGCATTGATGTGCTTCAGGCCTTTGTGGAACTCCGCAAGGGAGGTGAGACAGGAGTAAAGTCGGTTCAGTCTGTAAGGGGACCTGAGGCCTGGAAATGGGTAGAACAGAATCAATGGGCAGGCAGACTGCTTGATTCTGTTGCAGGAAAATTTGAGCTGAAGCCCGGAATCTTTCAGGAGGCTAAACAGGCAAGCATCTGCATTATAGAGTACCGCGACAAAACAAAAGCAGCTGTAATCTCAGGAAGAGGCGTAGGCTGGACCTGGGCCGGAGAAATTGATAGTCAGAAAGAGGCGGAGATCATCTCAATGCTCGGCTGGCCGGGCCCGTACTCCCAATACCACGCCTCAAATGCCCAGCCTCACTGGATTACAGAAATGATGGTTACAGGAAAGGAACCATACAATGCTGAACGTCTGCTTCTGTCAACAGGAATCACGAACCAGTATATGGAATCAAACTGGGAGAATGGACAATATTCTGCAGTCGGGCGACGTATTGAAACTCCGTTCCTCAACATTGGCTACAAACCCTCAAGAGGCCCTATGTTTGAAAAAGGGGAGAGACCTCCCAACATTCCATATATACGCGGCTTTGAGTCATAACAACTGCCTCGTTTTATTGTGTAAAATGATCCTGATTAACTGTACAAGAGTAATGATAGAATAATGAAACGCAGAGACCTGATAAAAAACCTGACAATACTGCCTATAGCAGGAAGTATCCATCCATTAGAAACACTACTAAGCTCTCCTGCACCTGAAGATAATCTTACCGGCGCTTTAAAGTCAAAGACTCTGCCGGAGCTTCATCGCTCGGCCTTTGTTATGGACGGCCATATTCATGTAATGACCCGCGAGCTTCTGATGAAAACTGATATCGGTCAGCGTTACAGCGACGGCAGTTTCGATTTGCCCAGAGCAATGGAAGGAGGGCTCGATGCCTTGTTCTTTTCAGTCTATACTCCTGAACATTATTACCCCGGCAGGTTTGAGACAAAAAACACCTTCCGTGTTATGAACCTGGCACTCGACCAGATAAAAAAGAATGATGAAGTAATAGAACTGGCTCTTACAGCGTCAGATATAGAACGGATAAATAAAAAGGGCAAAATTGCTGCTTTCCTCGATCTGGAAGGGGGCTTCGACCTGAATGGCGATATAAACCTGCTGAGGGCTCTTTACCGTCTCGGACTCAGATCGATACAGCTCACTGCACATAATACATCAACAGCTTTTATTGATGCCTGCTCCGATGTCAGTTACTGGGGAGGCATAAATGATCTGGGTAAGAAGATCATTTCTGAACTAAATGATCTTGGGATTGTGATTAACGTAGCCCATGCTTCAAATGAAGCTATTATTCAGGCTGCTGAAGCAAGCAGCGATCCTGTAATTTATAGTCATGGCGGATTTTATAACATTGTTGATAATCCCCGTTGCATTACTGATGAAGCTGCAAAGGCTGTTGCTGCTAAAGGAGGAGTAATTGGTGTGCAGTTCGGCAGTCTCTTTAATAATCCGGTATACGCTGCCTGGAAGAAGACTCCTTCTGCTCCAAAAACTAAAGTGCCAAAAGGCACAATGCCACACTCATTGATTCCACAGGCAACAATGCAGACAATTGAAGAAGTAGACAGGCAGCTGGCTCTGGAGGTCCCTCTGAATTTCAGGGGAACAATACCTGACGAATACTGGATGCATGTTGATCAGCTTGCCAAAGTGATCGATTATGGTGTAAAGCTTGTCGGGGAGGATCATATTGCCCTGGGCTCCGATTTTGACGGAGGTCCTGAACTGCCACGTGAAATAAAAGATGTAAGTGATTATCCCCAACTTACATTGGCAATGCAGAAGCTCGGATACAGTGACCAGCGGATCAGAAAGATACTGGGGCTGAACTGGCTGAGGGTCATAAGGCAGGTTACTGAGGCATAAGAATAGTCAGGCACAGGGCGTTGTCATCCTGAGCGCAGCGAGGGATCCCGTTCTACAACCTGAACATTCTTGTTTTTCTATTTTCTTCCGTGTATCTTAGTATACTGAAAATACAATCTCCTTCCAATGAAACAAAGACTTGATTCCGGAAACGGATTAAAAAGCATGACTTTATTATTTGTATTTTTTCTTTTTACTATACAGATTTCAGAGCAGCTTAATGCACAGTACTCCGGTTTTGACTTATCCCGATATAAGCTTCCTGATATTAAGTTAAACAGGCTTGACATGATGTTTGACCTCGGTGGCAATCTGAACAATGGCCGCATTGAATCATCAGACAGTGACAGTTCAAAAACCAGGAATAATGGGTTTAGGGGCGATTTAAACCTGAACTACAATCATTTCAGAAATACACAGAAATACCAGGGAATACTGGATGTCAGACTTTTGGGTGACAGGTCCAGAAATTCGCAGGATACTGAGAATTTTAACTCAGATTATACTAATAATACAATCAATCTGAATGTTACGAGCAGCAATAGGTTTTATAATACTGGCCGGAAATTCATTGAGCTTGATCCCTCACTTACATTCACGAGGCTTGGAGAGAAGAGGAAACAGTTGCAGGATCCGGGCATATCCTATGATATTTCGGAAAATGAGCATTCTTTAAGACTCTCACTCCCGGTTTCTGCAGGAATCGGTAGAATAGAACCCGTAGAGGATATGCGGCTTGCAATATATATAATTGAGGAGCTTGATAAAGCTGGTTGCATCGGTAGCTTGCCTGCTGATGAGATCCTGATTGATCTTGCACACAAAATTTCAGAGATTAAGCGTAAGCGTTTTTTTGATTCCAGGATAAGAAAAGTTGCAGAGCTTAAGGAAATTGATTCCTTCCTTCTGGCACATGATATTATTCCTGAAATGGATATTAATTCATTCACCATACTGAATGACCAGTGGGATTATGCATCAGGTCCATCAAGATATGCAGGCTTTTCTTTTGATGCCGGAATTGATGATGAACTTCTTATAGTAGGAAGCACTGAACGACATACTGAAAATGGTATTGAATCTGAGCCTGATAAGTCAAATTCAAACGTTTTTTTCATAGGTGGCTTTTCACGGATAAGATATGAAAAGCCGGTTAATCTTTACTGGCAGAGTTCGGCAAACCTTAAAGCCAGGTATGGTATGGAGTTTCATTCCATACCTGATTTTCAGCCCGGCAATGGCGAACAGTTAAAGTATAAGGTCTTTAATGCAACAGCAGGTTATGCCCTTAGTTATATTCCTGACTCACGGTCTCTTTACAGCTTCAGCCTGGATGGAAATTACAGGAATTCCGGAAGCGATCAGTACCTTGATTCGCCGGCTCCCGGAACATATTCAATAAGGTATTGTAATTTTTACGTAAACGCCGGGATCAGAATGTATTACTATGTGTCACCTCAGTTACGAATTTCGTTGGCCTCCCGTGCAGGTTTAAGTGTTATAAACAGCAGCAAAACTCTTGAAAATCAGCCTGAGCTGGCTGACCTGCAAAGGAATTCAGAAAATTATCTTTCAATTACGCTGGAATACAGTTTCTTCTGATTTCAATTGCCGGATTCAGGACACTTTATCTGTTAAAAGAAGCTATATTGAGCTGGAGAAGACTTAATAAACAACATCATACAGGATGATCACCCCTCGCTGATTTGTGCCCGGGAGGACTATTTGCCGATCTGTGGTCACTGAGAGTAAACAGATCAAAAATTATAGTTCAGCCTGTAGGAGAAAACTGCCTGTTTCCCGTTTACAAATTTCCTGTCGGAAAACTTATACAGTAAATCAATGCTGAATTTTTTTGATTTGCTGTATAATGATATTCCTGGTGCAAAATAACCCGAAAAATAACTTTCACTGCCCTTTGGTTCAATATTGACAAAATAGCCATCCTTGTCATAATTCCACCTGTAATGAGCAAAGTAAGGACTTAACTCAGCAAATGGCCTGATCCATGCGTCCGGTAAAAAAGAATAACGGACAAAGCCCCCGATTCTTAAGGTATTTGATGTGTTATCGGGACTCCACATCTTAAAGATGTTTCCTGATACTTCTGGTCCAAAGGTAAGATGTTCCTTTATTCCCACACTATAGCGCAGGGCGTAAACAGGCATAATATAACCATGGTTAAACAGACCATCCTTAATGTAAGGATTCAGTTGCAACCCCAGGGACTTGTTGCTTATACCCTGGGATGATAAGATTGCACAATAGCATATCAGTAATACGCTGAGGATTGTTCTGCAAACGGTTCTCATAATAATAGTATTTAAGTGTCGCTATCAAATGTAAAACGTTTATTCTTAATGAAATGTTACATAATGGCCCTCTATTGTTAATTATTTCACAATAAAATTGATCCTGCTCTTCTTTCCCCTAACAGGTCATAGTTATCCGGGGTGCAGCAAGGGACCTGTTCCGGTGTTCTCTTCATTTCGTTTAATTAAGACGAATAAAAGCTTCTTAATCTTATTAATGGACAGGAACATAATGGCATATAAACAGATGAGGTTAACCGGTTGATGTTGATTAATATTGAAATATTGGAATTTTCCATTTCTATTAGTAATATTGTTTATCCTTACATAGGTGTCTTAAATTGGGATTTCCTAAGCAGTATAACTGAAAGTAACTACCTGGAAAAAATCGATCAGACATGAAAAAAAAGACACTTGATCAGATTGATTTTGATAAGATAAATGCACTCCTTGAGGGTTTCAATAAAACAACAGGGTTTGTGACAGCAATATTAGACCTTGACGGAAATATATTGTCCAGATCAGGCTGGAGGCAAATTTGCACCGACTTTCACCGGGTGAATCCTGGAACTGCGAAAAAGTGTACAGCCAGCGATACGGTTTTAGCAGGCAAAATGGCCACCGGTGAAAAATATCATTACTACAAGTGCTTAAATGGATTGGTTGATGTAGCGGTGCCAGTTATTATCAACGGTGAACATATTGCCAATCTGTTTTCAGGTCAGTTCTTTTTTGAAGAGCCTTCAATAGAATATTTTAGAAAGCAGGCAAAGGAATATGGCTTTAATGAAGATCATTATCTTGAGGCACTTGGAAAGGTTCCTGTAGTTTCAAAAGAAAAAGTCATAAAAGCAATGGATTTTTTGCTGAAAATGACTCAGCTTATCAGTGACATCAGTTTCCAGAAACTGGAGCAGATGGAATTGAATGAAATAATCACAAAAAATGAACGCATTTTAAAATTGTTTGTTGAACACTCGCCTGCATCAATTGCCATGTTTGACAACAATATGCGCTACCTTGTCACAAGCCGTCGCTTTCGTATTGATTATAATCTGGGAGAACAGGATCTGTCAGGCAAATGCCATTATGATATTTTTCCTGAATTATCTGAAAAGTGGAAAGGAATTTACAAACGCTGCCTGGCTGGAGAAACAATCAGCAACAGTAACGATAAGTTTCCAGGAACTGATGGCAAAGTTGACTGGGTGAGGTGGGAAATACGTCCCTGGTATGAATCTGAAAACAATATTGGTGGCATTATCCTTTTTTCTGAAGTGATCACAGAACAGGTAGAGAACCATCAGGCGCTGAAGGAAAGCGAAAACTACAACAGGACCCTGTTTGAACAATCAACAATCGGACTTGCCTTAGCATCTCTTGACGGGCGGCTTGTTGATATAAATTCAACATTTGCCAGGATAATCGGACGCACGGTTGAAGCCACAAGGGCTTTATCATACTGGGAAATTACCCCTGAAAAATATAAGGAAAAGGAACAGGAACAACTCGATTCTCTTACAAAAACAGGTAAATATGGTCCCTACGAAAAAGAATACATCCATAAAGACGGGCATCTTGTACCTGTCAGGCTGCAGGGACTGATAATTGAACGAAACGGTGAAAAGTTTATCTGGTCAAGTGTTGAAGACATCTCAGAAAGGAGGAAGGCAGAGCTGGAACTGATTGCAGCAAAGGAAAAGCTTTCGGGGATACTGGAACGTATAAGTGATGGATTCGGATCCCTCGATCGCGACTGGAATTATACCTATGTCAATGAAAAGCTGGCTCAGAATGTTGGTAAAAAGCGAGAGGAACTTTTAGGCCAAAACATTTGGAAAGTGTTTCCCCAGGCCATTGGAACCCAGGTGCATAAAGCATACCTTCGAGCTATGGAGGAACAGGTGGCCATTGACCTGGAACATTTTTATCCTCATTTTGGCAGATGGTTCCAGCACAGGTTTTATCCATCACATGATGGTCTGTCAGTTTTCAGCAGAGACATCACTGACAGTAAACTGGCGGAAGAGAAATTGAAGGAAAACAGTTCATTGATCCGTATTGCAGCTGAAAAAGCAAAACTGGGAGGTTGGAATGTAATTTTAAATGAAAACAGGTCTTACTGGTCAGATGGCGTGGCTGCCATACACGAAATGACTCACGGTTATGCTCCCCTTGTGGAGGATGGGATAAATTTCTATGCTCCTGAATGGCGCGACAGGATTACTAAGGTTTTTACAGACTGTGCACAGAACGGAATCCCTTATGACGAAGAGATGGAGATACTGACTTCCAGTGGTAAAAGGGTATGGGTGAGAACTATCGGGGAAGCAGTCAGGGATGAAAATGGAAAGATATTCATGGTACAAGGAGCTTTTCAGGATATTTCAGAGAAAAAAGCTGCCGAAGCCAGAAGCAGGGAAAAGGATCTTCAGTTCAGGAAACTTTCAGCCAATGTACCTGATCTTATTTTCCAGTTTACAAGAAAACCTGACGGATCATATTGTGTTCCTGTTGCTTCTGAAGGAATTAGAAATATTTTCGGATGTTCACCCGAAGATGTGCTTGATGATTTTTCACCAATTGCAAAAGTGATTTACCCGGATGATGCTGAAAGGGTTATTGCTGATATAGAATATTCAGCAAAGAATCTGACATATTTTACCTGTGAATTCAGAGTGCAGATCCCCGGAAGACCGGTTCAGTGGATTTTTTCGCGATCCAACCCCGAAAAGCTTCCCGATGGCAGTATTACCTGGTACGGTTTCAATGCTGACATTACTCAAAGAAAGACTTATGAAGATGCACTTCGAGAAAGTGAAGCAAAATTCAGAAAAATTTATGAGGAAGGCCCTTTTGGAATGTCGTTGGTAAACAATGATTTTAAATTCATTATGGCAAATCGCACTTTCTTCGATTTAACTGGGTATACTGAGTCTGACCTTCAGGGTTTGACCTTCAGGGATATAACTTATCCTGAAGACAGGGACATTGGAGTCGAAAGCATAAAAAAGCTTATAAAAGGAGAAATTCCGGTTTTCAGGTCAGAAAAAAGGTACGTGAGAAAAGACAGAAGTGTCATGTGGGGATCTATTACTGTAACAGCCAATTTTGATAAGAATGGAAATTTTCTATACAATATCTCAATCCTGGAGGATATTACAGGACGCAAGAATGCTGAAAATCAAATAAAAAGCCTGAATGAGCGGTTAGAGTTACTTGTTGAAGCCATACAGCAACTATCTGTCTCAGCTTCTATGGATAAAATTATGACCACAGTGCGCACCTATGCCAGGAAGCTTGTCAATGCTGATGGATCAACTTTTATTCTGCGGGAGGGTGATATGTGCTATTATGCCGATGAGGATTCTGTCAGCCATCTTTGGAAAGGGCAGCGTTTTCCTCTCCAGGATTGTATAAGCGGATGGGCCATGATTAATAAGCAACCGGTAATAATTGAGGATATTTATGCTGATGAACGGGTGCCTGTTGAAGCTTACAAATCAACTTATGTAAAAAGCCTTGCTATCGCTCCGATACGGCTGAATGATCCTCTTGGTGCAATTGGCATCTACTGGAGCAAAAATTACAAACTTTCCGATGTGGAAGTTAAGCTGATGAATTCGCTGGCTGATGCAGCTGCAATAGCAGTTGAAAATGTCCAGCTTATTGAAGGTCTGGAAATTAAAATTGAAGAACGCACATCCCAGTTGTTGGCTGCCAATGAAGAACTTGAAGCATTTTCATACTCTGTATCACATGATTTACGTGCGCCTCTTCGTCATATAAATGGATATGTTGACATGTTAAATTCAAGGTATTATGAAATCCTCGATGAAAAGGGGCGGCATTATCTTGAAACTATATCAGGTGCTTCGAGGAAAATGGGTACCTTAATTGACGATCTGCTGCAATTCTCCAGAACTGGAAGAAAGGAATTATCAAGGTCAAGGCTTGACTTTAATATGCTTATAAAAGAGGTGTTGAAAGAGTTGGAGCCGGTTATGGAAGGGCGTAATATTGAATGGGATATTCAAGACCTGCCTATGGTTTTGGGTGATTACACCCTCTTGAAGCTGGTATGGTCCAATCTTATTGATAACGCCATAAAGTACACACGCAATCAGGAAATTGCCCGGATTAGAATTGGATATAAGAATGAAGCGAAAAATTTTATATTTTGCATTATTGATAACGGCGTGGGATTTGACATGAAATATGCACATAAATTATATGGAGTATTTCAAAGAATTCATTCCCAGACTGAGTTTGAAGGAACCGGAATAGGTCTGGCTAATGTCCAGCGGATCATACATAAACATTCAGGTCTTGTATGGGCTGAAGCCGAGAAAGATAAAGGAGCATCATTCTTTTTTAGTTTGCCAAAAATCATGGAGGAAAAATTATGATTGAATTGAAAACAATCCTGCTTGTTGAGGATAATCCTCAGGATGTGGAGCTTACTCTTGAAGCTTTATCAGAATATAAACTCGCCAATAATGTAGTTACAGTTGGCGATGGAGTGCTGGCTTTGGAATATTTGCTTTGTGAAGGTGATTATAAAAACCGGGATACCGGTAATCCGGCTGTTATTCTGCTCGATATTAAAATGCCTCGCATGGATGGCATCGAAGCACTGACAATTATACGAAGTAATGATAAATTAAGACATATCCCTGTTGTTATGCTCACTTCATCACGTGAAGATCCTGATGTGAAAAAGTGCTATTCACTGGGTGCAAATGCTTATGTTGTAAAACCAGTTGGTTTCGGAGAATTCATGGAAGCTGTTAAACATATTGGAATTTTCTGGGCAGTGCTTAACGAATTGCCACCGAAGAATTTATAAGTTGAAAGAATTATTGCAGATGGATACAACACTCAAAATACTTATTCTTGAAGATTCCCTGCAGGACAAGGAGCTTATATCCGAGCAATTGGATGAAGCTGGTTTTCTTCTTGAATTAACACATGCAGTAAATGAAAAAATGTTTTCAGAGGCAATAGACAAGTGCCGGTACGATATTATTATTTCCGACTTTAAGCTTCCGGGTTTTGATGCTTTTGGTGCATTGGAGATTTGTCAGAAGAAATGTCCTGAGGTTCCTTTTATCTGTGTCTCAGGCTCAATTGGTGAAGAAACTGCAATTCAATTACTTAAAAAAGGCGCTGTAGATTATGTGCTTAAAGACCGGCCTGACAGGCTGCCTCATGCAATATTACGCGCACTGGAAGAGGTGAAGGAGAAGGCTGCGCTGGTAAAAACTGAAAAGGAACTCCTGGAAAGTGAAGCCCGTTTCAGACAGGTTGCCGAAGCCGCCCAGGAATGGATATGGGAGGTGGATGCAAACGGACTATATACTTATGCCAGCCCTGTTGTAAAAAGCCTGTTGGGTTATGACAATTCTGAGATTGTAGGGAAGAAACATTTCTATGATTTTTTTATTACCTCAAAAAAAGAAGAATTAAAGAATGCTGCCTTTGAAGTTTTTTCAAGGAAAGAATTATTCAGGAATTTTGAAAATCCGAATATTACAAAGAATGGAAATATTGTAATACTGACAACAAGCGGAAGTCCTGTCCTGGATGAAAACGGTAATCTTAAAGGCTACTGCGGTGTGGATACCGATATCACTGAAAGGACAAGAATTATTGAAGAGTTAACAACGGCCAAAGAAAAAGCCGAAGAAAGCGACCGCCTGAAAACTGCCTTCCTGAATAATATATCTCATGAGATCAGAACACCTTTGAATGCAATTGTTGGATTTTCTACTCTCCTGGCTGAACCTGATCTTACTGATCAGACAAGATCGTCCTACATTGATACAATAACTCAAAGCAGTGATAAATTACTGGCAATTATCAGCGATATAATTGATATATCAAACATTGAAGCCGGTATTGTAAAACTGTCAGAGGAAAAAATATTGATAAATGATGTTTTCGATAAACTGGGAAAAGTTTTTGTTCCTCTTGCTGAAGCGAGGGATTTGAAACTGCGATTAGTTAAGAACCTGCCTGATGTTGAGGCTGTTATTTTATCAGATAACCAGAAATTCTATCAGATCCTTCTCAATCTGTTAAATAACTCATTCAAGTTTACTTCAGCAGGTTCTGTTGAAGCCGGTTACAGTATAAAAAAAGACTTTATTGAGTTTTATGTTTCTGATACCGGGATAGGAATCCCTGAGAACCAGCTTTCCAGGATCTTCGACAGGTTCTATCAGGTTGATCATACCATTTCGCGCACTTTTGAAGGAACAGGCCTTGGTCTTTCAATATCAAAATCTTTTGTTGAATATATGGGCGGGAAAATGTGGGTGGAATCAAGGCATGGTAACGGCTCTGTCTTCTATTTTACACTGCCTTACAGAAAACCTGATGTTGAAAAGCCGGCACCGGCAGGCTCAGAGCAAATAAACAGCTCTGCGAATTGCAATATTATTGTTGTTGAGGATGAGGAATTTAATGCCCGTCTGATGCTAAGCTATCTTAAGCATCCCAAATTCAACGTAAGACGATTTTCTAACGGGGAAGATACCCTAAATCATTGCCTTGCAGAAAAGAATACTGATCTTGTCATAATGGATCTCCATCTTCCCGGAATCAACGGTCTTGATGTCGTAAGAAAATTAAAGAAAAGCTTTCCTGATATCAGGATCATTGCCCAGACTGCCTATGCAATTCCCGGAGATAAAGAAGAAGCCCTGGCTGCAGGTTGTGATGATTTTATCACTAAACCTTTCAGAAAGGAATTCTTTATTTCGAAAGTAATGGAGCATCTTTCAACATAGCTTTTTCACCCACCCTACAGTGTTTTATCATCCCGGTTGCCGGGCATTATTCATCCTGCGGGAGAAGGATCCGGAATGCCAGGCTTTCTCCGGCTTATATTTAATTATTGTCCCCATGTCTTCGTTTTTAATCTTTCATCCTTGTATCTTAGTACAAGTGAAAATCAGAATTGCAATATAATGAAACGTCATCCATATTCCAGTTGCTGCCGGCAGGGCAAAGTCGTGCTAGTTGTTCTTATTCTGTTTGTACTGAATTTTTCAGAATATCTTAATGCGCAGTACTCAGGTTCTGATTTATCCCTGTATAAACTTCCTGATATTAAGCTCAGCAGGCTTGACATGATGTTTGACCTTGGTGGTAATCTGAACAAATCCCGGATCGAATCATCATACAGTGACAGTGTAAAAAACAGGAATAATAGGTTTGGTGGTAATATAAACCTGAACTACAATCATTTCAGGAATACACAGAATTACCAGGGAATGATAGATGTCAGGCTTTTAGGTGACCTGTCCAGGTATTCCCAGGATACTGAAGACTATAACTCAGATAATGTTTATAATACAATCACTCTGTATGTAACAAACAGCAGCAGGATTTATAATTCAGGCCGGAAATTCATTGAACTTGGTCCCTCACTTACATTCACGAGGAATGGAGAGAAGAGGAAACAGGTGCAGGATCCCGGCATATCATATGATATATCGGGATATGAGCATTCATTAAGACTCTCACTCCCGGTTTCTGCAGGAATCGGTAGAATAGAACCTGTTGAGGATATGCGGCTTGCAATCTATATACTCGAGGAGCTGGATAAAGCAGGTTGTATCGGCAGCTTACCTGCTGATGAGATCCTTATTGATCTTGCACATAAAATCTCAGAAATTAAGCGTAAGCGTTTTTTTGATGCCCGGATACGCAAAATTGCAGAGCTTAAGGAAATAGATTCTTTCCTGCTGGCACATAATATAATTCCTGAAATGGACATAAATGCATTCACCGTGCTTAACGATCAATGGGATTATGCATCAGGTCCCTCAAGATATGCAGGCTTTTCTTTCGATGCGGGAATTGATGATGAACTTCTTTTTGACAGAAGCACTGAACGACTAACTGAAAATGGTATTGAATCAGAGCCTGATAAGTCCAATTCGAATGTTTTCTTCTTAGGTGGCTTTTCACGGATAAGATATGAAAAACCGGTTAATCTTTACTGGCAGAGTTCAGCAAACCTGAAGGTCAGGTATGGTATTGAGCTTCATTCAATACCTGATTTTCAGCCCGGCAATGATGAACAGTTGAAGTATAAGGTTTTTAATGCAACAGCAGGTTATGCACTTAGTTATATTCCTGACTCACGGTCCCTTTACAGCTTCAGCCTCGAAGGAAGCTACAGGGATTCGGGAAGCAATCAGTACCTGTATTCACCGGCTCCGGGAACATATTCAATTAAATCTGGCAATATTTATGTAAAAGCCGGACTACGAATGTATTACTATGTATCTCCTCAGTTGCGAATTTCGTTGGATTCCCAGGCAGGATTAAATGTTATAAACAGCAGAAAAACTCTTGAAAATCAGCCTGGACTGACTGACCTGCATAGAAGTTCAGAAAATTATATTACTCTTACACTGGATTACAGTTTTTTCTGATAAATAACTGATTCATTGTTAGATGCAGAAAAAAATTCTTAATTGCAAATACTGTGTTATTATCTTCCTATGCACTATTAATAATATCTTTGTCCGGAACAAGATACACGATGGACGTACACTGAAAATTTGAATGACTTTTGAACAAAATGTGCAAAAATGATATTTAATATCAAATTATAACTGATGTATCTCACAAGTAAAAAGTATATAGAGCCTGCACAGAAAGTTGCAGAACTTATTATTGAAAATCCATCATTCCTCCTTGTGCTTGAGCATTTCGGAGTAGATGAAGTGCTTAAGGATAAAACAGTTGCAAAGCTATGTGCCCAGTCAGGTATCAGTGAGCCTGTTTTTGTTGCTGTATGCAATCTCTACAATGGTTTTAACCTGGATTCTACAGATAACTTTAAAAGTTCAGATATTCCCGTGGTAATACAGTATCTGAGAAACAGCCACAGATACTATGTAAATGAGAAATATCCTGAAATCCTGAATTTTATACGGAGTCTTAGTGTTGAAGACCATAAGAAGGAGATTGAGATGGTCGAAGATTTTTTTAATGAATATTTTATTGAGGTAAGGGAACACCTCGATTACGAGGAAGAAGTGGTCTTTCCGTATTTTGAGGGATTGGCACGTGATTTTAAACCGGTGCCTGGGAAAGTGTTTTCGGCTTCACAATATCTTGATCATCACAGCGATATTGAATCTAAGCTTTCTGATCTTAAAAACCTGTTGCTCAACCACCTTCACATACAGAATCTGAATTCAGCCAAAAGGAAACTTCTGTATGCCTTGTTTGAACTTGAGTATGATCTTAAGGCTCACTCGATGATAGAGGAGCAAATACTTATTCCTCTTGGTATTTCAGCAGAAACTGAGAAGCAGTGATACAGGAAAGAATAAATATAGGAATAATTGAGTCGTCCGATCTTCTGTATGAGGGACTGCTAAATATCCTCCTCAGGAAACAGGCAGGACTAAGGTTTTACAGGATCGTGGACCTTAATGAATTTTCAAAGTTTGATCCTCTTATTTCATTAAATGTAGTACTTCTGAATACTGTGCAGGTACATAACAGGATGAAATTGTTCCGTACTTTCAGAAAACATAAGCCCGGAATAAAGTGGATAGGAGTGCTCCATTCCCTCTCAGATTCTGATACAATTTCTGAGTTTGATGATATCCTCAGAATAGATGACAGGGCCGATGATATCTGCATGAAAGTCTGTTCCCTGGCCTCTCCGGAAAACCCGGGAAAGAGCAGGCATCCTGAACATTCAGGTCTTTCTGAAAGAGAGACAGAGGTGTTGAGGGCATTGTCGGAAGGTTTGTCAAACAAAGAAATTGCTGACAGGCTGAATATTAGTATTCATACTGTTATAAGCCATAGGAAAAGTCTGACACAGAAGACGGGGATCAAGAGCCAGTCAGGCCTTACAATATTTGCAATATCAAATAACATTATAAAACTTGGTTAAAGCTGTCAGAATTCATTATTTCCTGTGACCTTCTGTTGCTGAATTCATTATTTTTTGGGATTGACGGCAAGCGCTGATTCATTGACCTTTGCAGCGAACTAAATTTTAAAATCTGCATGAATATGAAAAGGACAGCGTTTATTATTCTCATCAGTACAATGAACTTATTTATGCTGACAGGTCAGGTTCAGGACTCTGTCAGTACAATTTACCTGAACAGTGCGGAAGCATTGCTTAACAGCAACAACAGGCTTGGCATCGGAGGTTACGGGGAAGTGCATTACAATCAGCCTCTTTCCGGTGAACAGAAGGATCTTGGGACACTTGATGTACACAGGATGGTAATGTTCCTTGGATATAATTTTTCAGGTAAAACACAGTTTGTTTCAGAAACAGAAGTTGAATATGCAAAGGAAATATGGATTGAACAGGCTTTCCTTCAGCATAAAATAAACAGTTATATTAATTTCAGGGCCGGATTGCTGCTCGTACCAATGGGCATAATAAATGAATATCATGAGCCGGTTACATTTAATGGTGTTGAGAGACCGGTCATAGATAACCGCTTGGGCCTGAGCACGTGGAGAGAAGCGGGAGCAGGGATTACCGGGACAATACTGCCGGTTTCAATGAAGTACCAGTTGTACGCAGTAAGCGGATTGAACGGTTATGATACAAAAGCTGTCTTCAACGGCGCAAACGGACTAAGGGAAGGACGGCAGAAAGGCTCAAAAGCCTATGTGAGTTCTCCTGCTTTCACAGGAAAAATTGAGTATTTTGGAATAAGGAACCTTAACATAGGTCTTTCCGCTTACGCAGGACAGTCACAGAGCAGGTTATACGAAAAACTTCCGGATGACAATGCTGCATTAAAGGAGAAAGCTGATTCATCTTCAGTGGGAATTGCAATGGCCGGTGCTGATGCCAGGTTTGAATATGCAGGATTCGTCCTGAGAGGGCAGTTTTATTATGTCTCCTTATCAAATACCACAGAGTACAACAGGTTCACCAGGATTGCAGGAGTTAATAACGACCTTGGAAAATCAATGACAGGTTATTATGCTGAAGCAGGATATGATGTTTTCAGACTTTTCAGTAACATTGACAAACAACTTATCCCATTTATCAGATATGAATTTTATAATACACATAATACAGTCAGTGGATTTCAGTCATCTAATCCGGCATATAAGAATACAATAATTACAACCGGTCTTACACTTAAGCTTAATGAGAAGGCTGTATTAAAGACCGATATGCAGTTCGTCGGTTCAGCTGCAGCTGAGAAATACAACAAGACTTTCTCTGCCGGGATTGGAGTAACGTTCTGAAATAACATATCATGATGATAGCAGCTGCACTTTTTATTATTTTTTCATCAGCTTTTTCATCTATTGTAGACGGTCACGAAATTTACTTCAGGCCCGGACCATTGATGAGAGAACTGAAGGAATTGGATTGTTCAGGCGAAATAAAACTTACAGAGATGGCTTTGCCTTTATCCGACGAGGCAACAGAAAACATAAAAGGAAAATTTTTCACTGCTGGATGTGGGGATAATCAGGCATTTGCAGTTTATATCGGAAGAGTAAATAGCTGCAGGATAGGTGGCTGCTCCACCTCAGTTGCGGATGATCCCTTATCGGAGTATGAGTTTTTTGATTATTATATCCTGTTTGATAGCCGGAACAGGATAATCTCAGTAAGGATTTTTAACTATGAAGCAACACATGGTCAGGAAATTACAGCAAAAGGATGGCTAAAACAATTTGCCGGATTTGACGGCTCGGGATTCCTGAGAGTAGGCAAGGAGGTAGATTCCATTTCCGGAGCAACAGTTTCTGTTTACAGCATTGTTAGTGATATCAGGCAGAAAACAGATTTACTCAGAAGACTGAATGCTGGTACGGGGATTTAAATATAAACAAGCAATAACGATTAAAAATACACTTACTTTCACCTGAAATGAGTGTCATCTTTCTTAATTTGCATTTTGACTGCGGCAGATTTGTCAGAATTTTTATCTTTAACCTGCTATTTACCTGAAGGCCTTCTATGAAGAGTGTCAGGATTAATACATAAATAGTTATTATTGGCTTTCTTATACAATAATTAATATCAACAGATGCTTAAATCAGAAGATATTATCAACGGACTCCAAGCCATTGTAAATGAGTATACGGGCGTGGCTATCACCTGGCATGTGCTGTTTTATTGTTTAATTGCAGCTTTCGCCTTTAAATGGGAACCTTCAACCAGGTCGTTTGCCTTAATTCTGGCACTGCCTTTGCTGTCTGTCGCCTTTTTAGCCTGGAAAACAGGGAATCCCTTTAACGGAACAATATTTGCAATAACAGCTGCACTGTTGTTTATATTCGGCTTCAAAATTTCATCTTCGACGGTTAATTATTCTCAATTACCATTTGTAGTTGCTGGTATCCTTATGGTTACCTTCGGATTGATCTATCCTCATTTTTTTACACCTGATTCATTCCTGAAATATCTCTATGCCTCGCCGGCCGGCCTGATTCCCTGCCCAACACTCTCTGTAATAATTGGCTTCTTGCTGATATATAACGGACTTAATTCCGCTGCAATAACTATGACATTAATTGTTTTGGGATTGTTTTATGGCATATTTGGCGTACTTAAACTAGGCGTTTACCTGGATCTCGTCCTTGTGGCAGGTACTGTTTCACTGCTGATCAGGTTTTTATTATCTTTTGGAAAAGTATAGGATAATAACATGCTTTAGTTTTCGGTTTCAAGCGATGAAACCAGTGGCACTGAAAAAGTAAAGGTACTGCCTTTTCCCGGTTTGCTTTCTGCCCATATTCTGCCTCCGTTCATTTCTGCAAATTCCTTGCAGATAAGCAGTCCCAGACCTGTTCCTTTTTCACTTTCAGTTCCGGGGGTGCTTTCAGAATGATCGGTTCTGAACAATTTTTCAAGATTTTCTGCTGGTATTCCAACGCCATTATCTGCGACTGATACCTCTGTCAGGGCTCCGGCAATCTTCGATGAAATTCTTATTTCACCACCAGCCCGGGTGAATTTGATGGCATTATTAAGCAGATTGAGCAGGATTGTCTTTATCATATCCCGGTCGGCGAAAACATTTCTTTCATTGCCAGTCTGATTTATTATTGTAATATTTTTCTTTGATGCAACCTCTGATAGAACTTCAACCTGTTCTGAAACTGCATCCTGTATGCTGAATTCAATTGCAGCAACCTTAATGCCTCCTTTCTGTGCCCTGGCCCAGGTCAGGAGATTATCGAGAAGCTTATATGTATTTTCTGATGTTTTTCTCATTTCACTGATAAAAGATTTCTTTTCCTCCTCAGTAAGTAAATCTGCCTGGGTTTCCAGCAGTTCCAGATAACCCAGAATACCGCTGAAAGGACTTTTCAGATCATGGGATATTATTCTTAGCAGCTTGTCCTTTGCTTCATTGCTCTCTTTAAGCTTCTGATTATACTCAATAAGTTTTTGCTCGGCTGCAATTTGTGAAGTGATATCACTCGCTACACCTACAAGCGCCAGCTTTTCATCTTTTTCATCTGTTACTATTGATGTATTAAGAAATATATGAAATTCTGTTCCATCCTTTTTTCTGTTTATTAATTCACCTGACCATCCGCCTGATTTTGTTGATTCAAGTACAGTGCCTGAATCGTGCGGATCTCTTTTTTCAGATGATACAATAGAAATATTTTTTCCTGCAAGTTCTTTAAGGCTGTAACCATAAGTATCTTCAAATGCTTTATTTACATATATTAAATTATTCTTTGTATCAGTGATACTTACACATTCCGAAAGACTCGACAATGCATGGG
>CAZEYY010000027.1:0-34082 GCA_964516485.1 uncultured Rikenellaceae bacterium | reverse complement strand
GGGATTCCTGATCCTCCTGACGTCGGATCGGGAATGACATTAGTCCTTACAGAGTATGGTTAAGAGACGAGGGAAAAGTAAACAGAGTGTTTGCACTGATGATTCTTCCCTTGAACCGGGTAATGCAAAAAAAGACCCAGAAGAAACGCGGTCATTCCGAATGAAGCCGACGCAGGAGGCGGAATGAGAAAGCCCCACATTTACTTAAGCAGGTTTATGGACAATGGGATTCCTGATCCTCCTGACGTCGGATCGGGAATGACAATAGTCCTTACAGAGTATGGTTAAGAGACGAGGGAAAAGTAAACAGAATGTTTGCACTGATGATTCATCCCCTTGCACCTGGTTATGTAGAAACACCTGGAAGAAGCACGGTCATTCCGAATGAAGCCGACGCAGGAGGCGGAATGAGGAAGCCCATTGTCCCCAAACAAAATTTTGGGAATATGGCCTTCTCAATATACCCTGAAACCGGAAAAGGTACCAGTCCCTGTTTGTGTTGAAACACCAGAATAAATGACTATACTGACAGTATTTGTTGCATTTAGTTTCATTGTTACAGAATGAACAGGAATTGTTGCACCGGAGGAAATATCTAAAGCAAACTTTTCATAAATTACTGAATTGACATAAATAGTGAGTTCTCTGCTCCCCCCTAGTCCATCAGCATAATAAGAAACATTAAATGTATAAATACCGTCTACTGGCGCAGTAAAAACACCTGTCGAGGCATTGATATGATTACCAATATTATAATCTGTGGCATCATAAGTCAAAATCGGAAATGACATTGATGTTGTCGGATCTGAAGTAATATTTCTCACCCGAAATGCCACCATATTCTCTAGCGTTACACTATTCCCTCCTGATATCTGCAAAGTCTTTGAATTTGCTGCTTCTGAATATGTAAGTGTCTGATTATCTGTATTATCTTTATATCCTGAAAGATTCACATTATTTGATCCGGAGATAGCCAGAACATCGCCTGATAATGAAAGGCTCTGAATCTCATTTGTTACACTGGCATCAGCATCGTCCTTAAGGGAAGTGAGGTCAGCTGAAGCGCTGTTTGTAAGGGAAAGGATGTTTGTGGCTGAATTAAAAGAGAGTGCCTGCAATTCATTTGTGCTGCTGGCATCATCATCATTCTCCAGTTCTGAGAGGTTAACTGTTGAGGATGTTCCGCTTATCCCGATGATCCTCGTTGAAGGGTCATAAGTGAGGCTTTGCCTGTAAGGAGAAAGGTCCCATTCCTGTGCAGAAGCATTTTTTGTGATTTTCAGCTTGTCAGCATTTATCGACAGGTCCTGGATCTCATTTGCCGGATCTCCGTCCCTTTCGATATTCGATATCTTCACCTGGTTTCCGCCTGATATTGCAAGGTAATCGGCTCCATCAACATTCACTACCGAAAGAGTCTGATCATCTGTGGCCGGATCGCCTGGCTCACCTTTCAGGCCCTGCGGACCTTCGGGTCCGGGATCTCCCTTTTCACCTGCCGGCCCGGGCTCAAGAGCCTTCCATGCAAAAAGTGCATAAGGCACTGCCATGAACTGCATAGTGCCCATATCGACGAAACTGCTTTCAAACTTCACTTCAACCTTCAGGTAATGATATGATTCCGACCAGCTGACCTGTGACAGGTCTGAATATATCCCGCCAGTCTGAACTCCCCGGCCGATAATAAGTGAAAAGACTCCGTATTTTGATGTAATAACATGTGAATGAAGTTCCTGAAAAACAACAGGACCAAGCGGATTTTGCGAGATAACAGAAAAGCGCACATCAATTTCAGCATTCGCAAGCTCCTTCCCGTAATTATCCCTGGCCACAGCCTGGTAATGAATCCCTGCCGGAACACCTGTCTGACCGTATAAACAAAAGCCGGTCAGATTTAGTGCAAGAAATATTATTAATATTCTGATATTTCTGTAGGTCATTGGTTTTTGCTTTACAGTTTTTCTATTTTGAAGGTTCTGTTAATAATCCCATCAGTGCTTGTTATCCTTATGAATAACAGACCCTTGCTGTAATGTTCGACGCTGAACGGCTGACACAGCCAGTATGTATCGCTGAACTCAATTTTTTCAGTCCTGGTTATTGACCCGGTAATATTGAAAAAATCGATAATGAAGGTCCTCTTGCCTGTTCCATACAACTCAACTGTTACGTAATCTCTTACAGGATTAGGATATACCTTCAAACCATTTCCTGCAGGTGCATTTTCTGTTTTCAGCCTGATGCCCGGTTGCTGAAATCCCTGTGTCAGTACCAGGTCAGTATTCCGGAATATTTCAACTGCAGCCTCCCCGATTGTTTGTGAATAATGAATAGCAGGTGTGCACTGAACAGCTCCGACAGGCACAATCACCTGATGTGACAAATCCTGTGATGACAGGATTTTGCAACTCCAGAAAAGCAGTAAAACTATATGAATCCTTTTCCCAAAATACATTACACATGGTCCGCGCAAGGCCAAATGTAAAGATTTTTTTGACAAATCATAGTAATTCGGTGACGAACAGTATATTTTTAAATTTAAAACAGCAGAATTCTAAAAAGGAATACCTGATCAGATATTATATTGCGTTTTAAGGTATTTTTGAAACAAATGACAGCATAGAACCTATGCCTCTGAAACCATACATGTATCATAATCTCACAGAAGCCGGCTGTGATGAGGCAGGCAGAGGCTGCCTTGCAGGACCGGTTTTTGCTGCAGCTGTCATACTCCCGAAAAACTTCAGGCACCCTGTGCTTAACGACTCCAAGCAGCTGAGTGCAAAAATAAGGGAGGAGCTCCGCCATGAAATTATCTCCACGGCTCTTGCATGGAGTGTTGCACAGGTTGGAAACAACGAAATTGATGAAATGAATATCCTCAGGGCTTCAATTAAAGCCATGCACCTTGCCCTTGATGGTCTGAGCAGGAAACCGCAGTTCATAATTGTTGATGGGAACAGGTTCTTTCCGTATAAAGGAATTGACCACAAAACTGTTGTAAAGGGCGATTCAATTTATTTCTCAATAGCCGCGGCATCAGTCCTGGCAAAAACATACAGGGACGAGTACATGGACAGTCTTGATCAGGAATATCCGCAATATGGATGGGGAAGAAACAAGGGTTATGCAACAGCTGCCCACCGTAAGGCAATAG
Organism: uncultured Rikenellaceae bacterium; assembly: GCA_964516485.1. Lineage (GTDB taxonomy): Bacteria > Bacteroidota > Bacteroidia > Bacteroidales > VadinHA17 > LD21. The sequence goes on along the minus strand of CAZEYY010000027.1, from coordinate 30,925 downwards.
AAAAATACGGCATCACTCCCTATCACAGGAAATCCTTCACCCTGACAAACACACAGCTTGATTTCAATTTTTAATTACCCTGTGAAATTTAAAATTATCTTTACCGGCTCAAAACCATAAAAAAAAGTTCACAATATGAAACACGCATGTAATACATAAACAAACACGCATAAATTTAACCTGCGGGTTCCATCAAACCATTAAAATCAAAATTATATTATGATGAAAAAGTTAGTTGCTATTACAATAATCCTTTTGCTGGGAACAGGTAATCTTCTCCGCGCGGATGAGGGTATGTGGCTTTTGCCGCTTATTGAGAAGAAGAATATGGGAAAGATGACCGAACTTGGTCTTAAACTTTCGGCAGAGGATATTTACAGCCTGAATAAGGCGAGTGTTAAGGATGCTATAGTCATTTTCGGCGGCGGCTGCACCGGAGAAATTGTATCATCACAGGGTCTTATACTTACAAACCATCATTGCGGATACGGATCAATACAGGCACACAGTACTGTTGAGCACGACTACCTGAAAGACGGATTCTGGGCAATGTCAAAAAGTGAAGAACTGCCTAACCCAAATCTTGCCGTGACTTTCCTGATAAGAATAGAGGATGTTACAAACCAGGTTCTCGAAAATGTTAAGCCCGGCATGAGTGAGACAGAAAGGACAGCTGCAATAAATGAAGCACGCAAGAAAATTGAACAAAAGGCAGCCGAAGGTACTTCATACCGTACCACTGTAAGCAGCTTCTACGGAGGAAATTACTTCTATCTGCTTGTTTATGAAAGATATAACGATGTAAGGCTTGTTGGTGCGCCTCCTTCATCAATTGGAAAATTCGGTTCTGACACCGACAACTGGGAATGGCCACGACATACAGGCGACTTCAGTGTTTTCAGGGTTTATTCAGCACCCGACGGAAAACCTGCAGCTTACTCAAAGGACAATGTTCCGCTCAAACCAAAGCATTATTTACCGGTTTCGGTTAAGGAAAGAAATGAAGGAGATTTTGCAATGATCCTGGGTTATCCCGGCAGGACAAGCAGGTATTTTACCTCTTATGAAGTTAATGAACAGCTGCAGATCGTGCACCCGGTAAGGATTAAGGTTCGCGGCATTAAACAGGATGTATGGATGAATGACATGCAGGCTGATAAGAAGGTGAATATTCAGTACTCGGCGAAATATTTTGGCTCATCTAACTACTGGAAATATTCAATAGGACAGAAGAGAGGTCTTGAAAGACTGAATGTGGTTTCAAAAAAACAAGTCATAGAGGATCAGTATAACAAATGGATTGAAGGCAGCAGTGAAAGAAGGGAGAAATATGGTGAAGCCCTTCCTCTTATAAGATCGGCAATAGAAGGCCGTGCTGAATATTTCAAAGCCCTCTCCTATGCAACAGAATGCCTTCAGGGTTGTGAGATACTTTCAATGAACCAGGGAGTATCTGCCCTAATTACAGCACTTCAGTCCGGCGATGCACAGAAAACCGAAGACGCAGTAAAGCAGATCAGAAACAATGCAGAAAGATTCTACAAGGATTATAATGCTGCAACTGACAATAAGGCTATGAAAGCCATGCTTAAACTGTTCCGTGAAGATGTTCCTGCAAAATTCCATCCTGATTTCTACACCGGTGTGATAGATAAAAAATTCAAGGGAGATATCGATAAATTCACAGATGATCTTTTTGCCAGGTCAGTGTTTTCAAGCGAGGAAAAACTGAATGCCTTCCTGAGCAAACCAAGCCTGAAAGTTATTGAAAAGGATCCTGTTTACCTCACAGCAACTTCATATTATAAAGCTGCAGGAGAAGTATCAAAGAAAACCTACGAATATGAAAACGACATAATGAAGGGAAGAAGGCTCTGGATGGCTGCCCTTCTTGAAATGGCTCCCGAAAAAGCAGAGTATCCTGATGCCAACTCAACAATGAGGCTTACCTACGGAAGCGTGAGGGACTATGATCCGAGAGACGGAGTTACATATAAACATTACACTACACTTGAAGGTGTGATGGAGAAATACAAGCCCGGAGATTATGAGTTCGATCTGCCGAAAAAACTTTTAGACCTGTATGCCAAAAAGGAATATGGACGATACAGTTCATCAAAAGGTTATATGCCGGTTTGTTTCCTTACCACGAATGATATCACAGGCGGCAACTCGGGAAGCCCTGTAATGAACGGAAACGGTGAACTTATTGGACTTGCATTTGACGGTAACTGGGAATCAATGAGCGGTGACATTGCTTATGAACCGGAACTCCAGAGAACAATTGTTGTGGACATAAGGTATGTTTTGTGGGTCATGGATATTTATGCCGGGGCAAAACACCTTGTTGATGAAATGACAATAAGGCAATAAAACGATAAGATTTTAAGGAAGCTGTCTCATTAGTCAATTTTACTGATGAGGCAGTTTTTTTATGTTGTATTGTGGCATTTTGTGACTAAATTTGCACAAATAATAAACAAATGCACCTGAGCCTGATTGAGATACTTGCTGCTTTCATGGTACTTTTTGCCATAATTGACATCCCCGGATCAATACCGATAATTATAGACATCAAATCCAAATCAGGAGATATCAAATGTGCAAAGGTTACAGCTGTATCTTTTGCAATACTGCTTGCATTTCTTCTTATAGGAAGTCCTTTGCTTGGAATTTTCGGCATTGATGTTTCATCGTTTGCTATTGCAGGTTCATTTATTATCTTCCTGATAGCCATGGAGATGATTCTCGGCATCGAGCTTTTCCATCACGATTCTCAGGGTTCCGGATCAATTTTCCCAATAGCCTTTCCTCTTATTGCCGGAGCAGGTTCAATAACAACAATACTCTCACTGAAAGCTGAATATGCAACAATAAATATATTAATCGCTCTCTGCCTCAATATGGTTGTCATCTACCTTGTGCTAAGGCTAACTGCCCTTTTTGAAAAGATGCTTGGGGCAAGCGGATTGCAACTGCTCAAAAAAGTATTCGGCGTGATTCTCCTTTCAATAGCAATAAAACTCTTCATTACAAATACAGGCATAGTACTACCGCATGCGGGCAAATGAGATAACAATCTATACCGACGGAGCAGCAAGCGGCAATCCCGGGCCCGGAGGATACGGAGTTGTTATGATTTACGGCAGGCACCGGCTTGAAAAATCACAGGGATTTAAACTGACAACAAACAACAGGATGGAACTTCTGGCTGTCATTACCGGTCTTGAGGCTCTTAAAAAACCGGGCAGCAATGTTGTTGTATACACTGATTCAAAATATGTTGCCGATGCCGTTGAAAAAGGCTGGGTATTCCAGTGGGAATCAAAAATGTTCAGGAAGAAAAAAAATCCTGATCTCTGGATACGCTTTCTGAAGGTTTACAGAACTCATAATGTCCGGTTTGTATGGATAAAAGGCCATGCAAACAATGTTGAGAATGAAAGGTGTGACAAGCTTGCAGTGGCTGCATACAGGCAGTCAGACCTTATTGAAGATGAAGGTTACCTCATGGACCAGGCAGACAATATGTTGTTGTGATAAAGAAATTGTCGTTTTTTTTTCGTATAATTGATGTTCTATTGCAAGAAAAATATTAATGGATAAGCTTTTTATTGCACCGACATCCACAACTCCTGAAATATCCTTTTCAATAAAGGATAATCTTTTCAGGATTAAGGGAAACTCCAGGCCCGAAGATGTCAGAGCGCTGTATTATCCTGTAACTGAATGGATAACAAACCTGATAGACGGTATAATAAGCGGAAGGATAAATGATTTTACAGAAAAAAATCCTATAAAGTTCCAGTTTGACCTTCAGTATTTCAATTCATCGTCTGCTAAATTCCTTTATGATATCTTCCTCGAGCTAAAAAAGCTTCCGGATGCCGGTAAACATGTTAACATTGAATGGTATTATGATCGTGAGGATACAGATATGTTTGAAGCAGGAAGCGATATGGCCTCACTTGTGAGCATGAATTTCAGTTTTATTGCAAAAGAAGAGGAATAGATATGCAGGGACAGAAAGAGCTCTATGAGCTTTTTAAAACACTCTCAATAGAATTCGAATATCACGAACATCCGCCAGTAAACACAATTGAAGATGCCCTTACTCACTGGAAAGACTATAATTCAGGTAGATGTAAGAATATTTTCTTCCGCAACCACAAGGGCAACAGACACTACCTGGTAATTCTCGAACACCTGGCCCAGCTTAACATAAGAGACCTTGAACAAAGACTCAGGCAGGGAAAACTGAGCTTTGCTTCAGATCAGAGACTGATGAAATACCTTGGATTACTTCCCGGATCTGTATCTCCTTTCGGACTTATTAATGACACAGAAAGGCATGTTCATCTTTTCATTGACAAAAACCTGCTGCAGTTCGACAGGCTTGCATTTCACCCCAACAAGAATACAGCAACACTGGTAATCAGCAAGGACGATTTCCTGAAATTTCTTAACCATACCGGAAATACCTTTGAATTCTTAAACCTCTATGATAAGGGTATTTAGCTCCTGTCCGGTCTTTATATTAATTCCGGTTTTTGTTAAAAGAACTTAAATTTTCTGTACTGTTGCATCAAAAATCTCATTCATACGTCTTTCAAGCAAAAAAGTTAATCAATAAACCCCGAATGAGAAAATACCTTCTGCTGATTTTTTGTTTTACAATACTGATATCGGCAACTCCAGCCCAGGATAACGGAAAAAAGCAATATAAAGCTGAACAGATACTTGTTGCACCGGTGATTAACGGAATACTTGATGAGGAAATATGGCAGAACGGTTCCTGGATTGACGATTTCACCCAGCATGAGCCATACAACGGAGCAAAAGCTTCTCAGAGAACTGAATTCAAAATCATTTTCGACAAGGATAATATTTATGTGGGAATAAAAGCATGGGATACAAGTCCTGACAGCATAGTAAACAGATTATCCCGCAGGGACCATGAAGACGGGGACAATGTTGGAGTAATTTTCGACAGTTACCACGATCTCCGGACAGGCTTTGCATTTGGTGTTACTTCATCGGGTGTGAAATGGGACCAGATCTTCTCCAACGACGGACAGAATGAAGATGAATCATGGGATCCGAACTGGTGGGTAAAGACATCTATAAACAGTGACGGATGGGTGGCAGAGATGAAGATACCTTTCAGTCAGCTGAGGTTTGAGGAAAGTTCCGGCGATGTCTGGGGACTTGAGGTGGTGAGAACCCTTTTCAGAAAACAGGAGACCTCTCTCTGGCAGCATATTCCAAAAGATGCACCCGGTATTGTGCATCTTTTCGGAGAAATGACCGGACTGGAATCAATAAAACCAAGGAAAATTTTTGATGTAACACCATACACAGTTGCCAGAACTGAATCATTCAAAGCTGATCCTGAAAATCCTTTCCTGGCTAAAGGTAAAAAGTCAGGATTTAACGGTGGTATTGACGCCAAAATAGGTGTCACAAACAACCTGACAATGGACCTTACAGTTAATCCCGATTTTGGTCAGGTTGAAGCTGATCCCTCTGAGGTCAACCTTTCAGCTTATGAGACTTTCTTCAACGAAAAAAGGCCATTCTTCATTGAAGGAAACAATATAACCAACTTTGCACTTGGTATCGGCGACGGAGGAGTCGGCAATGACAACCTGTTCTATTCCAGAAGAATAGGCAGAAGACCACAGGTTGAACCTGATCTGAATGACAACTGGCACGCTGATATTCCGACAAATACAAATATTATTGGTGCGGCAAAACTTACCGGAAAAACACAGGACGGTCTTTCAGTGGGATTTGTTGAAGCCCTTACAGCTGAAGAGATGGCTGAGATTGACACATCAGGAGGAAGGATGTTCAAAACAGTTGAGCCACTTACAAATTATTTTGTCGGCAGGATTCAGAAAGACTATAAGGAAGGAAATACAATAGTTGGAGGAATCATCACTGGCACAAACAGAAACCTTGACGATGATCTTGATGAATATCTCCATAAAGCTGCTTATTCTGGAGGTTTGGATTTCACCCAGTACTTTAAAAAGAAAAGCTGGATGTTCAATTTAAACTCGGCATTCAGCCTTGTACAGGGAACAAAAGAAGCTTTACTCAGAACCCAGACCTCATCGGCAAGGTATTTTCAGAGGCCTGACAAATCATATTCAGTACTTGATTCTTCAAGAACTTCACTGGCAGGCTCAGGAGGCAGGATGCAGGTGATGAAGCTTAACGGCCACTGGAACTTCATGCTTGCCTCACTATGGAAAACGCCCGGGTTTGAAACAAACGATCTTGGTTTCATAAGGCAAGCTGACCAGATGCTGAATGTGCTGTGGGCAGGATACAGTCAGTGGGAGCCAAAGGGATTCTACAGGCGATACAATATTAACGGCGATTTCTACAATGTAACAAATTTCGGAGGAGAGAACCTGGGAATGGGCTTCGAATACAACGGTAACATAAGCTTTAAAAATTACTGGAATGCCTGGGCCGGGGGCGGTATTGAAACCAATGCACTTGCAACAGGTCAGCTCAGAGGCGGACCTGCAATGAAAATGCCAGGAAGCATGAGGTTTCATGCAGGATTCGAAACAGACGAGAGAAAGAAATTGATTTTCGATGTTTTCGCCAACATCAACCAGGGCTTCAGAGATAACTATAATAATTATTACGGACAGGTTGAGGTAACTTACAAACCTGTCAATTACCTTTCTGTTTCATTTGAACCGGGAGTGAGCAAATCATTCACCAACCTGCAGTATGTAACCCATACAAGCTTCGGAAATGAAGACAGATATGTCTTTGCCAGCATCGACAGGAAGACAATCAGTACATCCTTCCGCGTAAACCTGAACGTAAGCCCCGACCTTACAATCCAGTACTGGGGTCAGCCCTTTATTGCAACAGGCAAATACAGTGATTATAAATACATTACAGACCCAATGGCCTCTGAATATGAGTCACGGTTCAGGGTTTATAATTCACAGAACTATACCGCGGGAGACTATCAGCATAATATTGACGAAGACATTAACGGTACTGTTGACTATGGTTTTGATAATTCAGACTTTAACTTCAAGGAATTCCTTTCAAACTTCGTTGTAAGATGGGAATATAATCCCGGATCTTCTGTCTACCTGGTCTGGAGCCAGACAAGACAACATTCTGCAGATATCGGTGATCTTAATGTACTTGACGACCTTGGCAATCTTTTCGACAGCAAGGCAGAGAAACCACATAACGTGTTCCTTGTAAAGTTCAGCTACCGGTTTGGCATTAAGTAACATAATATGCCGGCTCCCTGCTCACACCGATTTAAAGGTTTTTAAGTTGAACATTGGAGAACTGTTTTTTGTTTCTTCCTTTGCATGAACTGAAAAAACACTTTCAATGAAAAAATTGATTTTATTACTCTTCGTATTTGTAACATTTGTTACAAATGCACAGGATAAGGACGCTTACAGGATTTTCACCGGAGACGGCAGGAAAGCTGATTACCAGGATGTTGTAAAACACTCGCTTAAATCGGATGTAATCTTTTTCGGAGAACTTCACGACAATCCGATTGCACACTGGCTTGAACTGGAGCTGGCAAAGGATATCTTTGCCGTGAAGGGAAACAAGCTGATTCTTGCAGCTGAGATGTTTGAAACAGATAACCAGATAATAATTGATGAATATCTTGCCGGCCTGATAAAGGAATCATCTTTTGAAAGTGAAGCACGGCTCTGGAAGAATTACAACACTGATTATAAGCCGCTTGTATCCTTTGCAAAAAAGAACAATCTTAAATTTGCTGCTTCAAATATCCCGAGAAGGTATGCATCTGTTGTTTCTTCAGGAGGCTTCGAAGCACTTGAGAAACTATCGGATGAAGCTAAAAAATATATTGCTCCCCTTCCGGTTCAGTACGATCCTGAGCTCCAGTGCTACAAAGAGATGTTAAAAATGGATATGGGGCCCAAGGGGCCTGATCCTGAGAACTTCCCAAAAGCACAGGCTATTAAGGATGCAACAATGGCATACTTTGTTGTGAATTATCTCCGGCCCGGAACTACTGTGATTCATTATAATGGCAGCTACCATTCCGACAATTACCAGGGTATTGTCTGGTACCTTGGCAAATACAGCCCTTCAGTAAAATCGCTTACTATTGCAACAGTCCTTCAGGATGATACTGACAGGCTTGCTGAAGAAAGCAGGGGAAAAGCTGATTTTGTAATTGTGGTACCGGTCACAATGACCAGGACGTATAAGTAAGGGCGGAAGGCGGAAGGCGGAAGGCGAAAGGTGGAAGGCGAAAGGCGAAAGGCGGAAGGTGGAAGGCGGAAGGTGGAAGGCGGAAGGTGGAAGGCGGAAGGGAGGAATAGCCAATAAGTTGCAAAGATCATATTCAGCAGGGGGAAAAATTATTTACCTTTAACCTCCATAAAAAGAAATACAAACCCTGCGAAAATGGCAAAACATCACAATATCAGTCTTTTAGCCCTGGGCTTCGTGCTTTCAGTTTTTATCTCCGCTTGCGGGCACGGACCAGATTCTGACCGGAAACTCAGGATCGGTAATCCATTTGAGGATGCACTATTCCCTCCTGAATTCCCTGCACCAACATTTGACTGGTGGAGTCCAAAGCCTGACAGGAATATAAGCTATGATGTGAAGCTTTTCACAGAAAATAAAAAGCTAAGCCTCACAAAAACAGTAAGTACTCAGAAATGGGCTCCGGATGAAACAGACTGGGAAAAGATTAAGGCAGCTTCCGAAGGAGGAACCATAACATTTTCAGTTAAGAGAACCGGGACTGATGAGAAAGAATCAAGCACTTATTTCAGAATAAGCAGTGACTCTGTGGGAGCTCCGGTTTTATTCAGACAGATGCCAATACCATTTCTCTTTGCCGAAAAGAATCTCGATTCCATGAATTTTGTACTTATTGACTTTGGGAGTAAAAAGAGTCCTCATGTAGCGATGCGGGGATTTCCGGTTTGCGGCAATTGTCATTCACTTTCCCAGGACGGAAATACCCTCGGACTTGACCTTGATGCCGGATTACGTGATAAGGGAGGCTATTTCATTACAAAGATCAAAGATACAGTGACTTTCGGTGTGGAGAATTATAACTCCTGGTCGAAGCTGGAAAAGAGAAGGACCTTTGGCCTGTTCTCTAAACTATCTCCTGACGGAAAATATCTTGTTACAACAGTTAAGGACAGGGTTGTGATTAAAAACTACCCGATTGGCGGCACAATGGAAGAGCTGAAGTATTCACAGCTGTTTTTCCCTGTTAACGGACACCTTGCAATTTACAATCTCGAGACAAAGGAACTCACAGAACTTCCGGGAGCAAATTCGGAAGAATATGTGCAGTCGAATGCAATTTGGACCCCTGACGGGAAGAACATTATTTTCTGCCGTGCCGATGCGCTTCCGAGGGAAGGTAAAATGCATGAGATCGACGTTAAGGATACTGCCCTCATTAACAGTTATGTAAGAAGGGAAAAGAAGATCAGGTATGATATCTGTATAATTCCCTTCAATGAAGGCAGGGGAGGTGAGGCAAAACCACTTAAAGGAGCATCAGGAAATGGGATGAGCAATTATTTCCCGGCAGTTTCACCCGACGGTAAGTGGCTTGTTTATTGCCAGGCTGAGAGTTTCATGCTTCTCCAGCCCGACAGCAGGTTGCATATAATACCACTCGAAGGAGGTAAATCAAGGATGCTGAAGTCAAATTTCAAGTCGATGAACTCCTGGCATGCATGGTCACCAAACAGCAAATGGATGGTTTTCGTTTCAAAAATCTACGGACCATTTACTGATCTTTTTCTTACACACATTGATGAAAAAGGAAACTCATCTGTTCCTGTTCTTGTTGAAAAGGCAAGAGTTCCCTATACTGTTGTCAACTATCCGGAGTTTGTGAACAGCAGTCCTGACAGGAAATTCGTTATGGAGTATGACTTTGTTGAGATCGCTCATATCTTCAAGGCTGCCAGGGGCGGATTTTATGAAGAGTCAAAAAGGCTGTACTATAAGTTCATAAAACAGGATCCCTTTCTGTTCAAGCAGGATTGTAATGACCTGTCAATCATTCTCAGGATGATTGGGCTGCCTGAAGAGGCAAAAAAATATGATGAGCTGGAAAAGGTGACTATTGATTCAGAGGTATTCACAGGGCATACGGTCAGATGAAACAAAAAATCCCGCTTTCGCTCAGGGGGATTTTTTTGAGGTCGGTGGCGGATTCGAACCGCCGTAAACGGTTTTGCAGACCGCTACCTAGCCACTCGGTTAACCGACCATAAAGATTTGGAGGGCAAAGATAATAATTATTTTCATACAAAAACGACAAGCCATATTTAGCCTGACCATTTCTAACCCATCCCCCGAGGGGATGGGTTAAGTTCCGCCACCGACCTCAGCAAAATCCCCCAGAGCGAAGCAACGGCGGGATTTTTTGTTTGCAGATAAACTTTATTCACTTAAACTGACCCTGCAATTAATATTTAATGTCATTGTCTCATTTGATCAGTCTGATTATCTTTAGTTGCATATTATATTAAGGCATGCTAATTAATTTTCTTTCCGGAATAGGTTACAGCATGAGAAGGGCAAATAAAGTGAAAGCCGCTTTCGTTCTGACAATTCTTCTTATTTTATCCAGACCTGCCGGTGCGCAAATATTGGCTGACACTGCCACCCTGAGTCTTATAAGAAAGGACGTGAACCTGATCTACAACTTCAGACCCGACAGCGCCAGACTGCTTTATGAAGAAATAGCCGGAAGGTACAGCGATCATCCTATTTCCTATATTCTCAGGGGCTTAATGGTCTACTGGGGAAACTATCCCCTGCTTCCCTCCTCGGAAATACATGAGGAATTCGTTAAAGAAATGGGAAAAGCCATAGAACTGACAGAATCAACCGATGATCCTTCCCTGGAAGCTGAATATCTGCTTTCCAACCTGTGCGCAAGGGGTATGCTCCTGATGTTCTACTCTGATAATGACATGACCTCTGAGATAATTCCACTGATTGTAAAGACCTATACAAATGTCAGAAAATCATTTGATTATACTTCATCATGCCCGGATCTTTACTACTTCACCGGTTTGTATAATTATTACCGTGAAGCGTATCCTGATGAATACCCGGTTTATAAATCACTCGCAATACTTTTTCCAAAAGGAAGTAAAACAAAAGGCGTTGAAGATCTCCGTAAATGTGAAAAACTATCCTTCATTCTTAGTCCTGAAGCTTCATACCTGCTTTCCTGGATCTTCCTGAATTTTGAAAACAACAATTCATCAGCTCTTGAGTGCAATAAGTCAATAGTCGCAAAATATCCCCGTAATTATATGTACAGGGCTTTCCTGATAAAAAACCTGCTTCTTATGAAACACTACAGTGAAGCAGAAAGCCTTATACCCGGCCTATCTGAAGATATTGATAATGCATTCTTTAAAGGTCAGGTTTGTATTTTCAGGGGAATAATTGAAGAGAAAAAATACAGGGAGACTGATAAGGCTTTTGAGCATTACAATAAAGGTATTGAGCTGTTATCCCTTACTGGAAACTACGGAAATGAATACCTGTCATACGGGTATGCAGGCCTGAGCCGTATAAGTGAAAAAAAGGGGGAGCATCATTCAGCTAAGATATACAGGGAAAAGGCAAGGAAGCTGTCAGAATTTAAAAAGGTTAACTTTGACAGATAAAAATTTCTGAACACTGCCTGATGAATCAGTTCCTCGCTTCAATACACCCCGACTTAAATTCAGCATATTTCATACTCTTCCTTCTTTCAGCGCTTACTATAGGCATGTCGAAGGCAGGACTGAGCGGCCTTGGGCTTGCAATGGTGCCAATGATGGCTGCAATCTTCGGCGCCCGGGAATCAACAGGCGTCATACTTCCCATGCTGATAACCGCCGATATTATGGCAGTTTTATACTACAGGAGCCATGCTGTCTGGAAACACATAATAAGGGTGATCCCATGGGGAGCTGCAGGGATAATAATTGCCCTTGTTACGGGAAAAATGATTAATGACAATCAGTTCAGGATAATTCTGCTTACGATCGTATGGATAATGCTGATACTGATGCTTGTCAATGATTTCAGGCAGAAGAAAGGCTCTGAAATACCTGAAAACCACCTGTTTGCGTCTGTAATGGGACTCACAGGCGGCTTTTCAACAATGATAGGGAATGCTGCAGGACCTGTGTTTACACTTTATTTTCTTGCAATGCACCTGCCAAAGAAAGAATTCATCGGTACAAGCGCCTGGCTCTTCCTCATTCTGAATACAGGAAAGCTTCCACTCCAGGCTGTTGTATGGAAAAATATCACTTTAAACTCATTAAAAGCCGGATTGATAGCTGCTCCTGTTTTGATTGCAGGATTCTTTCTTGGAATATGGATTGTGAAACTTCTTCCTGAAAAGATTTACAGGTATTTTGTCATAGTTGCAACTCTTGCCACTTCCCTCCTTCTGTTTCTGTAAACAGCTTGAAGGGAGCAAAGAGCTGACTAATATCAGCGGCTCAGCGTAACGCTTACAGAGTGAATCTTGCCTCCCATGGGGGGATTCATCTTCGAAACCTTCACTGTTGCTTTCTTTATTCCCTGCATTTCAGCATACAGGGCATCAAGTATCCTTCCGGCAATATTCTCAAGAAGATGTGACTTCATCTCCATCTCCTTCTTTATTATGATATAGGCCTGCTGGTAATTGACAGCATCTTTCAGGTTATCGCTTTTTGAAGGAGCCTCCATGTCTGTCTCAATAATAAGGTCTACAAGGAATTTATTACCGACTATCTGTTCCTCCTTATAATGTCCATGGAATGAATAAAATTCCATGCCCTCGATCTGTATGAGTCCCATTCTGATTAGTGTTACACAATGCAATATTAGAAAGATTTGCACTCTTACCAAACAGTTTGCTTTAATACATTTTGATTGTCTGTAAACCGGATTTCTGAAAATTTTTTCTGCAGATTGCACGGATTTACACAGATAATAAACAAAATATAACCTGGTGATTGATGAAGCATCTCAAATTCCTCCTATTTTTGTAGTCTTAATTTTTCAAGGAATGAGTGACAACGAACTTATGGACAGGGAAGAACAGAAATCACCTGTCAGCTTCATAGAACAGTTTATTATCGATGACCTGAAGGATGGGAAAAACAACGGAAGGATTCATACCCGCTTCCCTCCAGAACCAAATGGATATCTGCATATTGGTCATGCAAAAGCTATATGTCTCGATTTCGGAATGGCTAAGAAATATGGCGGAAAATGCAATCTTCGCTTCGACGATACCAATCCTGTGAAAGAAGATGTTGAATATATCGATTCTATAAAGGAAGACATTCACTGGCTTGGTTTTGACTGGGAGGACAGGGAGTTTTATGCGTCTGATTATTTTGGAAAGCTATATGAATTCGCGGTTGTGCTCATTAAAAAGAGACTGGCATATATTGACGACCAGCCTGCCGAGCTTATTTCATCACAGAAAGGGACCCCGGCACAGCCTGGCACAGAAAGTCCTTTCAGGAACAGGTCTGTTGAAGAAAACCTCGATTTGTTCTTCAGGATGAATGAAGGCGAGTTCGATGAGGGCAGCCATGTTCTGAGGGCTAAGATAGACATGACATCTCCCAACATGCACATGCGTGATCCAATTATTTACAGGATCATCAAAACAGCTCATCACCGCACCGGAAACCAGTGGAATGTGTACCCTATGTACGATTTTGCACATGGACAAAGCGATTATTTTGAAGGCATAACACATTCACTCTGCACTCTTGAGTTCGAAGTGCACCGCCCATTGTACGACTGGCTTATCGATCAGCTGAAAACAGGTGATTACAGGCCGCGTCAGATTGAATTCAACCGCCTTAACCTCACATATACAATGATGAGCAAGAGGAAGCTTCTTGAGCTGGTTCAGGAAGGCAGGGTTAGTGGATGGGATGATCCCAGGATGCCCACCCTTTGCGGACTACGAAGGAGAGGCTATACCCCTGAATCGATAAGGAAGTTCGTTGACCTGATTGGATATACTAAAGTTGAAGCCATAAATGATGTCCTTCTCCTTGAGCATGCCGTTCGCGACGATCTTAACACAAAGGCCCCGAGGGTATTCGGAGTTTTAAATCCGCTGAAGGTGATAATCACAAATTATCCTGAGGGAAAAACCGAGGATGTGGAGCTGATAAACAATCCCGAGGATGAAAGCATGGGCTCCAGGATAGTCCCTTTCAGCAGGGTGATCTATATTGAGCAGGAAGATTTCATGGAGAATCCGCCGAACAAGTTTTTCAGACTTGCTCCGGGAATGGAAGTCAGGCTAAAAGGCGCCTATATAGTTAAATGTGAAGGCTTTAAGAAGAATGAAAACACTGGGGCCATTGAAGAAGTTTACTGCAGCTATGACCCTGATACCCGGAGCGGAGGCAAGATGTCGGACAAGAAAGTTAAAGGCACACTGCACTGGGTATCTGCAGAACATGCCGTAGATGCTGAAGTACGGATGTATGACAGGCTTTTCAGTCATGAAGATCCTGCCGGGCAGAAGGATGAGGATTACCGGAAGTTCCTGAATCCCGATTCCCTGAAAGTGCTTACAGGTTGTAAAGTTGAGCCTTCACTGAGAAATTCTAAACCCCTTGATAAGTTTCAGTTCCAGAGGATTGGATATTTTTGTGTAGACTATGATTCAAAACCGGAACATCTTGTTTTCAACAGGACGGTGGGATTGAAGGATAGCTGGGCGAAGGCGAACAGGTAGGTCGTGGGGTCTTGCGGTCTTGCGGTCTTGCAGTCCTGCGGTCGTGCAGTCGTGCGGTAAGGTTACTTAAGGTATTTCATCAAGCTGCTGATTGCATTCAAAAGTCGCTGGCTTCTGAGTCTACGGTCTGAAGCAGTTTCCTTATCAGTAAAAGCCAGATCTTCTGCTATGTAATACATGCTTTTCACTTCACCCAATGATCCTTTTGATATATTTAAAAACTGTCGGAATTCTGCATCGCTGTTTCTGCAGAATCCCTCTGAAATATTATTCATAACTGAAATTCCAGCTTTGGTAATCTGATTGGTAAAAGTAAAGTCTTTGCATTTCCTGAAATCTTTATAAACAAGGTTTACCATTTCTCTTGACATGATCCAAATATCAAGTTCCTCAAAATTTTTTATTGTTCCCATTTTAGCACTATTTAGTTAATGTATTTAAAGTTAATTGTTTTGTCAGAATTGTGGACTGCAAGACCGCAAGACCGCATGACCGCAAGACTATTTTTTCCCGGGAGTTGCATATTAAAACATATTTCCTAACTTTGCACCCGAAAAACTGCTCTGTGGTGTAATTGGCAACACGTCTGACTCTGGATCAGAAAAGTTCAGGTTCGAGCCCTGACAGAGCAACAAGAAAGCCGGTATTTAAGCCGGCATTTTTATTTTGCGATGTCAGGGCGAGAAGCCAGCCCCAAAGGAGAGCGCGACTGAGGGGAGCCCTGACCACTTTTAGCCGGTCTAATGTTAAATAATATAAGATTAGTGCCTGGATTCAGAATCTGATTTCAATCTGCACTAAGCTACTCTCTCCTGTCGTCTTCCCTTATCTGAACGCGTCTTATCTTGCCGCTTATTGTTTTGGGCAGAACAGTCACAAACTCTATGATCCTTGGATACTTATATGGGGCTGTTACTTTTTTCACATGCTCCTGAAGCTCTTTAGCCAGTTCTTCACAAGGCTGGTAATTTTTCGCACATACGATAGTTGCTTTTACAATCTGTCCGCGATCAGGGTCGGGAACGGCTGTTATTGCGCATTCGAGAACAGCAGGATGTTCCATAAGCGCACTTTCAACCTCAAATGGACCTATCCGGTATCCTGAACTTTTGATAACATCATCTGATCGTCCGACAAACCAGAAGTAGCCATCTTCATCATACCATGCCATATCTCCTGTCCTGTAAATACCTCCCGACCATACCTTCCTGGTAAGCTCATCATCACGATAATAGCCATTATACATACCAATAGGTTTACTTTTGTCAGTCCTGATAATTATCTCCCCCTCAATACCTGCCTCACATTGATTTCCTTCCTCATCAACAATCGCAATATCATAGCCCGGAGTTGGTCTTCCCATCGATCCTGGTTTTGGATCCATCCATGGATAGGTGGCCACTGCAACTGTACATTCAGTTTGTCCGTATCCCTCCATCAGCTTTATACCTGTTTTGTCATAGAACTGTTTAAAAACCTCAGGATTGAGTGGTTCACCGGCAACAACACAGTATTTCAGTTTGCCGATATCATATTGACTGAAATCCTCCTTTATTAGGTACCTGTAAATTGTGGGAGGGGCACAGAAAGTAACGACTTTGTATTTTGAAATTATCCTGAGTATATCCCTGGGAACGAAAGTATCATAATCATAAGTCATTACAGCACTGCCTGACAACCACTGACCATAGATCTTACCCCAGGCTGATTTTGCCCAGCCAGTATCTGCAATTGTGAAATGCAGTCCGTTATCAGCAACATTCTGCCAGTACTTTGCGGTAACAATATGTCCGAGAGGATATATGAAATTATGACTGACCATCTTGGGCATTCCTGTGGTGCCTGAGGTGAAATAAAGAAGCATTGTATCCTCATTGGATGTTGAACATTCCGGAGGTACATTAAGATCAACGGAGCTGGCTTCCACTCCTGATGTAAGGTTCAGCCACCCATTGCGGTCTGTTTCTATGACAACCTTCTTCTTCAGTGATGGTGATTTCTCCTGTGACTCTTCAACCCTCTGAAGTATTGTCTCCTCATTCACACATACAATCATCTTAATATCAGCCGCATTGTTCCTGTAAATGATATCCTTGGCTGTAAGCAGATGGGTTGCCGGAATTGTTATCGCACCTATCTTATTTAAAGCCAGTGTGCAGAACCAGTATTCATAGCGTCTCTTGAGTATAAGCATTACAGGGTCACCCTTCCTGATACCTTCTGCCAGAAAGAAGTTGGCAGCCTTGTCACTCAGGTACTTCATCTCCCAAAATGTGAAATTTCTCTCATCACCCTTATCATTGCACCATACCATTGCAGTCTTATCAGGAAATTCAGAGGCCAGCTCATCAACAACATCGAAGGCGAAATTGAAACCTGCAGGGATATTTATTCTGAAATTCTCCCTGAAGTCGGCATAAGAGCTGAAGTCTGTTCGCGGGAGATATTTATCAAGTATCATAAATGTTTTTATTTGAGATAATTACATAATTACTGCCAGAAACCTTACTCTTTTATTGTTAAGTATCTTCATCCTGTGTTTGTACCCTGAGTCGAAATAGACTGAATCTCCTTCATTGAGGATTATTTCATGATTATCAATAATGATCTGCATGCTTCCTTCAATAACATAATTGAACTCCTGCCCGGGATGTGAGTTGAAATCTGACTCCTTCCCCTCTTCAGGATCAATTGTTACCATGAAAGGTTCAGCTTTCTTATTGTTGAAATTGAAAGCCAGGCTCTCATATTTATAATGTTCCCTGCGTTCTATGTTCAGGCCTTTCCCCTTTCGCACGACTCCGTAAACATGAAGTTTCGGATTATTGCCCCCCATCAGAACGGGAAGCTCAATATTGAACCATTGCGCCACTTTGTAGATAAAGCTTACGGGAATATCGGCATCTCCGCTTTCATACTGGACATACAGTTCTGTTGTCACACCAAGGTTCTCAGCCATTTTTTCGATTGTGATATCAGATATTTCCCGGATCTCCCTGATCCGTTTAGCTATTTGTTTCATTTCTTCAATCATGGAAAAAAATTTATTATCCTCGTTTTCAGAGATGCTAATATAGAAATATTCCAGCCACAGAGCTTTTATATGATAAATTATCAGGAAACTGCAGGTGAGCAGACAAGGACTGAAAAACTAAAATTTTCTATATTTGATATATCTCTACAAACAAATATCCATGAGAAAAATAATACTGTCCTGTATAATACTTGCTGTTTTTACCAGCTGCAAAACTACCTTGACTGAAAATCCCGATCCTGTAACTCCTCAGGAACTGGCAGAAGGATTTGTTAATCCTCCCGACTCGGTTAAGCCCTGGGTATACTGGTACTGGATAAGCGACAACAACACAAAAGAGGGTATTACAAAGGATCTTGAGGCAATGGCTGAGGTTGGCATCGGGGAAGCATTAATAGGCAATATCGGATACGAAGGCATGCCCTATGGCGAAATAAAAACACTTAGCGAAGAATGGTGGCAGCTTATAGAACATGCTGTACACGAAGGAAAAAGAACCGGGGTGAATATCGGTTTGTTCAACAGCCCGGGATGGAGCCAGTCAGGTGGTCCATGGGTGAAGCCTGAACAGGCTATGAGATACCTGGTCTCCTCCGAAACAATAATTGAAGGTGGAAAGTCAATCATTCAGAAACTTGTAAAACCGGCAGAAATATTCCAGGATGTAAGGGTACTGGCCTTCCCTCTTCCCGAAAATGACGGCTTTACCTTAGCCGCCCTGAAACCATCAATCAGAACAACTCCCCGCCTGAAGGATGCATCAAAACTTTCTGATGGTGATAAAGAATCAATATGCTCTTTCAGGGATGCAGAAAATGCAAATGAGCTTATAATTGACTATGAATCAGCAGATTTATTTATTGCCCGCAGCCTTACTATGATCCCTGCCGGAATAGAATTTTCGGCGGATGTTGAACTCCAGATCCCTGACAATGGCTTATATAAAAGCGTGAGAAAATTCAGATACGACCGCAGCAATTCAAGAGTTAACGTGGGCCCCATGCCCAATGGTCCTGTTACTGTATCATTTCCTGAAACTACTTCAAAAAACTTCAGGATAATTCTCAGTAATTTCAGCCTTAGTAATTATTTCTCCGGTACTGCAGGCAGCATTTCCGGTGCCGCGCTCGCAGAACTGGAGATCTCTGCTGCCCCCAGACTCGAAAGCTATGTTGAAAAACAGCTTGGAAAAATGTGCCAGACTCCATTCCCTCTATGGTATGAATATCAATGGAAGACCCAGAAAGAAAACGGAAGCGAAGAAATGAATATTGATCCGGCCGGAGTTATCGATATCAGCAACAAACTTGCCGGAGATACCCTTACATGGGATGCGCCTGAAGGTAAATGGCTGGTTTTGCGAACTGGGGCCACACTTACCGGTACGCAAAATGCCCAGGCCGCACCACATGCAATAGGCCTTGAAGTTGACAAAATGAACAGGGAACATCTCAGGAAGCACTTTGAACAGTATGTGGGAGAACTCCTGAAACGAATCCCCCCTGAGGAAAGAACTGCGCTGAAACATGTGGTGCTTGACAGCTATGAACAGGGTTCACAGAACTGGACCGACGATATGATTGAGGATTTCAGGAAAAAATATGACTATGATCCTGTCCCGTGGTTGCCGGTGCTTTCGGGAAGAATTGTCGGCTCAGCTGACCAGTCCGACAGGTTTCTATGGGACCTCCGCAGACTTGTGGCAGACAGGATAGCTTATGATTATGTTGGCGGATTCAGGGACATCTGCCAGGAAAACGGACTGAAGATATGGCTCGAAAACTATGGCCACTGGGGATTCCCCTCAGAATTCCTGATGTATGGAGGTCAGAGCCATGATATTGCAGGAGAGTTCTGGAATGAAGGCGAACTTGGGAATATTGAATGCAGGGCAGCATCATCGGCAGTGCATACCTATGGCAAAAGGCTTGTATCAGCCGAGTCGTACACTTCTGCCGGACTTGCATTTCAGAGATATCCGGCCTTCCTGAAGAAACGCGGGGACTGGAGCTATACTGAAGGAATAAACCAGGTTATTCTGCACCTTTATATCCAGCAGCCCTGGGAAGATAAAAATCCCGGAATAAATGCCTGGTTTGGTACTGAGTTCAACAGGAAAAACACCTGGTTCGCACAGTCGAAAAACTGGATTGACTACCAACGCAGATGCATGTTCATGCTCAGAAGAGGTTTGCCTGTGAATGATGTATGCTATTTCATCGGGGAAGATGCTCCGAAAATGACCGGAACACGTATCCCTGAACTTCCCAAAGGATATTCCTTCGACTATATAAATGCAGAAGTGATTCTTAACCGGCTTTCTGTATCTGACGGAAAACTTATGCTGCCTGACGGCATGAGCTACAGGTTGCTTGTACTGCCTCCATTGGAAACAATGAGACCGGAACTTCTAGAGAAAATAAAGCTTCTCGTTGAACAGGGAGCTGCCGTTTACGGACCTCCTCCTTCCCGAACACCAGGTATGAAAGATTATCCTGAGGCTGACACCAAAGTGAAACAGCTTGCCTCTGAACTCTGGAACACAGGAAATTCTGGAACAAATAGGAATAGCGTGATAATGAACAATATAGAATTAAAGGATGCATTAGACAACCTGGCCGTTGAACCTGATGTTGTCTTCACAGGGGATGTTCCGCTGCTATGGATACACAGAAGACTAGATAATTCTGAAATATACTTCATCACAAACCAGAGCGATAATAAAATAAACTTCAACGCAACCTTCAGAGTCACAGGCAAACAGCCTGAACTATGGGATCCGCTTGATGGCAGCATACGCGACCTGAAAGCCTTTTCAATTTATAAAAACGGAACTGAAATACCCCTTGAACTGGAATCTCAGGGTAGTGCATTCATTGTATTCAGAGAGGACCCAAAGAACAATACAGGTCCCGGGAATAACTTTCCTGAACCCGACATTCTTGTAAAGATTGACACTCCATGGGAAGTGACCTTTGACCAGAAAAAAGGAGGACCTGCAGAACCTGTAACAATGACAATCCTTGAAGACTGGACGAAAAATACAGATGAAAGGATAAAATATTATTCAGGAACTGCTTCATATAAAAACAGCTTCACACTTACAGCTATTCCGTCTGATCAGCAGATGTTTATAAATACAGGTAAGGCTGATGTAATGGCCGAAGTAAAGATCAACGGACAGTCTGCAGGAGGAGTCTGGACTGATCCGTGGAAGATAAATATTACCGGTCTCGTAAAAGAAGGTGTGAACACAGTTGAGATACTTGTAGTCAATAACTGGATAAACAGGCTTATTGGCGACAGCCGGTTGCCTGCAGAGAAAAGAACAACCTGGGTTAATGAGAATCCTGCCCGGCCGGGAGATAAGCTTCAGCCTTCAGGCCTTACCGGACCGGTTTTGATTGAGTCGGTAAGGTACTGATTAGTAAAGACAACAAAGGACTGCTGCAATTAATAACATGACCAGGGCAATAATTGAAGGATAAATACTTCAGATTCATTTTAGTAACTTTGCGTAAGGATAAAGTGATTATCATGAAAAAGAAATCTGTTTTCATATTTTTCGTTTTGATCTCTTTTTCTCTGGCCGGTCAGTCAGCCAAAGAGCTTTACGACAAGGGATACAGCCTTTTCAACATGAGGAATTATAATGGTGCAATCGGGTATTTCACAAAAGCGCTTGAAACCGATCCATCAATTGAACAGGCCTGGGAGAGCAGAGGCATTTCGAAATTCAATCTGAATGATTTCAGCGGAGCACTGGCTGATCTGGATAAAGCTATGGAACTTTCGGAAGATAAACCAAGTCCCTCACTCTGCAGCAGCAGGGGGCTTACAAAGATCGCATTAAAGGACTACCAGGGTGCAGTTGAAGACATTAACCTGGCTATTAAACAAAGTGGAGGCAGGGAGATACGGTTCTTTGTAATCAGGGCCAGTGCGAAATATTTCCTGGGAGATTATGCTGGTAGTATCTCCGACTGTAATGCTGTAATAAATTCGGAAACGGCCCCTAAAGGCATTTTGCCTGAAACATACTTCTGGCGTGGTCTGGCAAAGGTTTTTTCAGGCGGACTGGCTGATGAAGGCTGCCAGGATTTGAAAAAATCAGCCGAAGCAGGTTATGCCAATGCAAATGCAGCAATCAAAAATTACTGCCTGCAGGTAAAATGACATACTGAGGTAAATCTCTTACTTCCAAAGTATAAGACTTGTTTTGATGACTCATGGGAAGCTCTTTCCCATCCCAGTCGACAGCTTTCAGTTCAGAACCTTCAGGAATATAGCCCTTAATCAAAACCTGATGTGGCATTTCGCTTGTCCAGATTACATGTTTCAGCTGTCCCTGATCATTCTTAAACATCAGTATAAAATCAGTGCTGTATTCTGATTCGATCCTGTTCACAAAACGAAATCCCTTCAGCTGTTCATTCATTGTCTTAATTGCAATATATGCAGGTTTTGGAACAAGATCATAGGTAACAGTACCGCAATTATGCTCAAAATTTCCCGGTTGAGTACCGTCATTCTTCCAGTCATACCATACTGAAAGCGGCACCCCGTGATACAGGTTTGCCAGCTGCATCCTTACTGCATAGGCTGCCTGTGTCTCAACACTTACTCCCTTTGTTGCAGAAGCATAGCCCCATTCACTGCTTATTACAGAAACCTCTTGTCTGTCTTCAGGCATGTATTTACTTATAAGCTCACGGATCTTGTCAAAGTCCTCTCCTGCAGTTTCAGGTGATCGTGCATAGTCGCGATACGGATGCACGCTGACTCCGTCAATATGCCGTAGTATCCCGGATGCAAGAAAGGTATCTATGAAGGGAAAAGGTATCTGCGACGTGGCAGGACCTATTATAACTGCCTCAGGATCAACCTCGCGAACAGCCTGGCATACTGACATTGCGAGATCAATATACCTGTTTATATCGGGAGCAGGACGCCAGAATGTTATATTCGGCTCATTCCATATCTCCCATACAATATCATTATCTTTATATCTGGCGGCGGCAGCTGCTGCCCATTTTGAAAAAGCTTCAACACTTTCAGGATGACAGGGAGCAGCTATTCCTCTCTGGGACTCACCTGTCAGCGGATCCTTCGATTCAACTTCCGGTTCATAAAGAGGATTTGAATAATCTAGTATAAAAAGAGCTTTCAGTCCGCGTTTCTTCAGATTTGAAGTAAGTTCATCATAGGCCGACCAGTCGTAATTCTCCCTTTCTTTTTCAATATCATGCCATACAAAGTCCATCCTGATAAACCTTATACCGGCATCCCTTATCATATCGAGGTCTTTCTCATGGCCTGTTGTGAAGTGAATATTCACACCTGAACTGATTTCACCCTTACGACCATATATCCCTGTTGACTTATCCTCAGAACATCCCTGTAAAAAAATGCTGAAAATAATTGCTGCAGAGATAAATGAACACAATGAAGTCTTTATGATTTTATTCGTCATTTCTTAAAAAAGATTAATTGTGGATACAACATGGAATTTACGAAAAAAATATATCACACTGATTCCCGTATTATTTGTAATTTCCCTTTTTTAAAATAATATAAGTATCAGGAATCATGAAGAGAAGAGAGGTATTAAAAAACATTGCGGTTGTTCCACTTGCAGGAATTGCCGGCAGTGAGTTCCCGCTTAAAAACAAAACCGGTGAAAAGGGTGACTGGCTGCCAAAAAAAGAAGCTATACCGGGAGAATATCCCACAACCAGTCCGCTTAACCTCTGCATCCGTTCCGGGCACCTGGTCTTTCTTAGTGGTATCGGTGGCTGGTACCCGAGCAGAAGAAAGGAACCCGGTGATATTAAAGTGCAGATTCATGGTGCTCTTACCGATATGAAAAATCAGCTCGAAAAAGCCGGCACTTCAATGGCAAATGTTCTTAAAGTACACATGACCCTTGTTGATCCGAACAAAAATCTTGCACCTCTTAATGAGGTTTATGGAGGCTTCTTTCCCGATCCTAAACCGGTAAGATCATTTTCAGGAACCTCTGCTGATCTGATGGGCCGCGACGGAGTGCTTGTACAAATTGACTGTATTGCATATATTGACTGATAATATCAAAAAACACGACAAAATGAAAAAACTCATTATCCCTGCTGTCCTGATCGCTATAATCCTGATGGCGGCTACAAAAAAGGAGAAACATCACGGGAAATTCACTGAGGACTTTAAAAAAACACTTCCGAAATATTTCACTGTCAATTTCAGAAAAAGCGGAGCTGACGACAGGTATGTATTTGGTTCAGAGTCAAAAAGTGAACCAGGAACAAAGATTGCCCTGTACAAAATTGATCCGGACGATCCTGCCGGAGCCGGCCGCGGACCAGAGATCATCTCTAAGGATTTTACCCACTTCGGTACTTATGCGGCAAGGCTGAAAGTGCCTGATATCACAAAGACACAACCTAATACAGGAGCCGTAGTCGGATATTTCACCTACCACATGGACAGTGTTCCGGGATTAAGTGAAATTGACTGGGAATGGCTGATAGCGGATCCTGAGATAATTTACATCGGAACATGGACCGGTCAGAGAGGAAATCTGCAGAGGATTGGGCGTACACTAAACCTGGCAACAGGCGAGATCTTCAATACCTCATACAGGGCTACAGGAAGCGGAGAGAAGAAAAACCTTGAAGGCCTTCAGAATCAGCCTGTAACAATACCTGCGCTTGAAGGATACAATGCTTCGAAACAATTCTACACCTATGGATTCGACTGGTATCCAGAAAGGATCAGATGGTGGATGATTCATCCCCAAACAGCTGACACAATTGTACTGTGGGATTACCAGGGAAGTCAGCTTGGTATACCACAGAATCATACACAGTACAGACTTAATTTCTGGCATACTAACAACTGGCCTGTGGAAGGAAATCCCGCTTCAATAGAAAAACCCCTTGACAGGTATGAGCTCGAAATCGACTGGATGTCATATAAACCCTGGAAGAAGAAATAGTCCATAAATAAGGGAATGTTAAGCAGTTACAACAAACCGGATCTCATACAATGATTTTTTATAACTTTACAGGGCCGGCAGCCTGACATCATGATTTTTAAACTTCATTTGACAGGCATACCGGCAGAGATAAATAATTATTGACAAGAAACCAGAATGATGAGAAAGTCCGGAGCTTACATCCTGATGATTTTTCTGCTGTTAATCATTTCACAGTATAAACTTGACTGTCAGCCCAAAGCAACAGGTTCCGAACTCGACAGAAAAGTTGAAAAGTTTCTCAGGGAACATGAAGGCCTGTGGTACGACCTGAACGTGCCTGAATCGGATGCCAGGCTACTTTATGACCTGATTATCAAAGGGAAATACAAAAATGCCCTTGAAATCGGGACATCTACTGGATATTCAGGCATTTACATTGCCTGGGCCTTGAGCAAAACAGGTGGAAAGCTTATTACAATTGAGATAAATGAAGAAAGACATAAGGCAGCCGTTGAGAATTTCAAAAAGGCAGGCCTTTCGGAATATATCGATGCACGTCTTGCTGATGCTCATGCACTTGTAAAGGAACTGCAGGGACCCTTTGATTTTGTTTTCAGTGATGCTGATAAGGGCTGGCTCAAGAATTACTTCAGGGACCTTGATCCGAAGCTGGTTGTAGGGGGGTGCTATGCAACACATAACATAAGGGGAAAAAACAGTTATGCCGGCTACGGACAGGTATCCTACTATGATTTTGTACTGGGATTTAAGAATTATGAGACCTCTCTGAACAATGATGGCGGAGGAATGCTTATCAGTTACAAGAAAGCAGAAAAATAGTACTCTTTTTAGTTCTCTTTCCTCAGTATCCTTTCTGAAACTGACTGGTTTATTGTAATCGGGACCTTCTCTTCTATTGTATTTGTCTCGTCAAGCTGCAGCGCCTTTATATCAGAAATACAGATCATCCTTGAGATATTGTGCAGGCCCAGTATAATATTCTCACTTTTTGTCAGCTGATAATCCTTTGACATCACCCTGTCAATAAGTATAAAAATAAAATCAGCAGGAAAGGAGTGTTTTTTCATGGAAGTAAAGCTGCTTTCCAGTTTAACCTCCCCTGCTCTAGACAAATCTTCAAGAACCTCTCTGAAATAAAGATTGACTTTGGGTTCAACCTTGAAGCCAAGGCGGAAATCAACTCTGATTAGGACCCCAGGAATAATGTGTGTCACAGAATATTCAAAAGTATCCGGCTCATCCTTCCTGTCAATATGTATAAACCAGTATGTTTTGGCACGCTTGGGAAGTTTATGAAAGATTGACTGCATCACTTTCGATTCGACCTGATCGGTATAATTGGCTTTTATAACATAAACAATATTGGTAGCCATTCTTGGAACAGTATCATCAGCCACAAGTGTTTTGAAAAGATCGAGGTATTTGTCGAGGCGAATGAAGGTTACATACCTGTTCTTCAGTTTTCTGCCAAAATACCAACCGAACATGATAAGGAAGAAAAAAGATGCAAGCATTATTGTGAACCAGCCTCCATGGGCAAATTTATTGAGATTAGCTACAAGGAAACTGCCTTCAATTGTTAGAAAGATGATTAGCAGGAAAATTATGAGTCTGTAATCAATGTTCTTCTGGTATAAATAGAATGAAAGCAACAGGGTTGTCATTATCATTGTAAGTGTAATTGACAGTCCGTAAGCAGCTTCCATGTTTGAAGATTCCCTGAACACTATAACAACAAGACTGCATGCGATCCAAAGGAACCAGTTTACATAAGGAACATAGACCTGCCCTTTCAGAAGAGTGGGATTGAGCACCCTGAATTTCGGCCAGAAGTTCAGGGAGATAGCCTCACTTATCAGTGTGAAGGAGCCTGATATTAGGGCCTGGCTGGCAATTATAGCTGCTGCAGTTGCAATAAAAATACCGGGAATCAGAAACCATGTTGGCATTATGGCATAGAACGGGTTCATCCCGGCCTGAGCTTCTCCTGAGTGTAATATCCACGCACATTGCCCGAGATAATTGATTACAAGTGACACTTTTACAAATATCCATGAAATCCTTATATTCTTCAGCCCGCAATGTCCAAGGTCAGAATACAGGGCTTCAGCACCGGTTGTGGCAAGAAACACTGCACCAAGCAAAATAAATCCTCCGGGATAATTCTTCAGAAACTCTGCTGCATAAACAGGGCTGAGTGCTTTGAAGACTTCAGGATGCGGAAGTATCTTTGCAAGTCCCAGCACAAAAAGCATCAGGAACCAAATAACCATCATCGGGCCGAATGAAACGCCCACAAAGTGGGTCCCGTATTGCTGCATGAAGAAAAGAAGTGCAAATATCAGCAGAACAATGGCTATTACCGGAATATCGGGGCTGTATAGTTTCAATCCTTCAATAGAGGAAGTTACTGTTATTGCAGGCGTTATAACACCGTCAGCCAGAAGAGCGCTTGCTCCCACCATTGTAAGAATTGCCGCCCACGATGGCTTACGTTTCAGTAGGGCAAAAAGGGCAAAGATACCGCCCTCGCCCTTGTTGTCAGCCCTCATAGTAATCAGGACGTACTTAATTGTAGTCTGCAAGGTGAGAGTCCAGAAAATACATGACATCGAGCCATAGATGAGGAGCTCATTGAACTCACTGCCACCACCGACTATAGCCTTCATCACATAAAGGGGACTTGTACCCAGGTCGCCGAAAACGATTCCAAGAGTAACAACCACTCCTGCAAGAGTAAGCTTTTTAAGATCAGGATGTTTTACCATTTTATTTCCCTCCGGGAATAATTCTAATGAGCATCAAAACAAAAATCCGGCAAAAATAGGAACAGGGTTATAAAGATTTTATAAAGAATGATCCTGTAAAATATTGAATATCCTGCATTTATTCTTTCTTTATAAATCCGGCATACTTTTTTATAAGTTATTAATTCCTTCATAGGTATCATTGCAGCCAGATCATTGTATCAGATGAAAATCATTTTATTGACATTATTATTCCTGGTTTCACTTGGACTCTTTTTTGTGGCAGGTTACTTCATATCGAAAATAATTGAGAAAGTCTTTTAGATCAATCCATTTTTTAATGAGTAATTTTGCCCTGCTATTAATCTCCACCGAACAGAAGGTTCAATGATCCTTAAAAAAGCGGATGTGGCATGCAGGACAAGGTTAATTATTCACTACTTAAACAGTATCTCACTGTAATTATTGTTATTTCATTAACAGCGCTGGCCTGCAGACCGCTTGCAAATCAGCAGGGTTACCATATAGTTTCATTTGTTTTGCTGTTCACAATTTCGATAATGGCTGTATTTCTAAGTATCGGTCCGATACTGTTGGCTTCATCATTGAGCGCCCTGCTATGGAACTTCTTTTTCATCCCCCCGTATTTTGCTCTTCATATTGAGAAAACCGAAGACAAGCTGATGTTTGTTTCTTTCTTCATTATCGCAATGATCAACGGGGCACTGACTATCAGGATAAGAAGGCAGGAACACCTTGCCCTTGACAGGGAAGAAAGGACCAATGCAATCTTTGAGCTTACTAGAGAGTTATCGAATGCAAACGGTATTGATGAGATCCTTGATGTGGCCTGTGATGACCTTAAGAAGTATTTCAATGCACGCTCGGTTTTCTTCATCAGGGAAAGAAATAATACACTGGAATTATTTGAAAGAAGGCTGCAGGAGGAGCGGCTATCGGAGGTTAATTTTGATATTGCCAGATGGGTTAACAGGAACTCAGCAATTGCAGGGCGTTTTACAGAGTTCTATGAGGACACAACACTTACATATTATCCGCTTTCAGGTAAAAGTGTTAATCCCGGTGTTGTGGCCATTGAATTTGAAAAAGCTATGAATGATGACCTGAAAGCGTTCTGGAACGGATACCTGACCCAGATATCAAATGCCCTTGAGCGGGAACATCTTAGCGAACTTGCTCTGAAGGCCCGGCTTCTTGGAGAATCAGATAAGCTGTATAAAACACTTTTTACATCCATCTCTCATGAATTCCGGATTCCCATTGCCACAATTATGGGAGCATCTGATACTCTGATGCTTGCAAAATCATCCGACTCTGATTGGTATGAACTGCTGAAGGAAATATCTAAAGCATCAGCACGTTTAAATCACCTTGTCGAAAACCTTCTTAACATGTCGCGGCTGGAAAACGGCAAAATATCGGCAAAAACTGACTGGTGTGACCTTAATGACCTGATAAACAGAGTGTCAAAACTTCTTGAAAATGAGCTTGAACAATTTAAACTTGAAATTGTGATATCTGCCGATTTCCCTCTTGTAAGACTTGATTTCGGACTTATGGAACAGGTTTTTTACAATCTTCTTCTGAATTCAAGCCAATATGCTGCACCAGGTACAACAATAAGCATGGAAGCATGTTACAATGACGGAAACCTGATAATAACAATAAAGGATAACGGACCTGGCTTTCCTGATGATCTTATTGAGAATGCATTCGATAAATTTTTTAAGGTCAACACAACAAAAACAGGAGGGCTGGGCTTAGGCCTCTCAATTGTAAAAGGATTTACAGAAGCCCACAAAGGCAGGGTTAAGCTTGAGAATACAGCTCCCTCCGGTGCAATGTTCACTATCACTATTCCGACTGAAACAGCAGATATAAACTCTATAAAAAGCAATGATGAATGAAAGTGATCCTATATTGATAATTGATGATGAGATCCAGATAAGGCGATTACTTGAAATAACACTTGGCTCAAACGGGTACAATACAATCTTTGCTGCTGACGGAAGAGAGGGACTGACAGCTGCAGCGACTTATCATCCTTCACTTATTCTGCTCGATCTGGGCTTACCCGATATCGATGGAATAAACCTGCTTGTGAAGCTCAGGGAATGGTATGTCAGGCCAGTTATTATCTTGTCGGTCAGAAACTCTGAAGATGATATTATTGCCGCCCTCGACAAGGGGGCAAACGATTATCTGACAAAACCTTTCAGAAGCGGAGAACTGCTTGCCAGGATCCGCAGTGCAATAAGGCTCGCTACCGGGAAGTCAGAAACATCAGTTTTTGAGCTGGGCTCCCTTGCAATTGACCTTACAAACCATATTGTCAGGAAAAATAATGAAATTGTAAAGCTTACTGCCACAGAGTTTTCATTGCTTGCACTTCTTGCCCGGAACCAGGGCAGAGTACTTACCCACCAGTTTCTTCTGAAGGAGGTTTGGGGATACAGTTACCTGGAACAAACACAATATCTGAGGGTTTTCATTGCCGCACTGAGAAAAAAAATTGAGAATGATCCGGCAAAACCAGAGCTCCTTATAACAGAATCAGGCATTGGATACCGGTTTGGCAGCTGATATTTTTTTTGCTGCTTCATGCAGCAACTAAGGTAATGACTGGTCTTTAAGAAAAAAGGCCATGGGAACTCTGAATCAGGACACACTTGAAAGATTCATCTCCGAGAACAGGGATAAGTTCGGAGATTACAATCCGCCTGAAAACCACTCAAACCGATTCCTGTTCAAGCTTAACCAGAGAATTAAGCAGCTGATAAGTATTGTGCCCTATCTGGTGAAAGTAGCTGTTGTTACAGTAGTTATATCTATTGCTTCCTTACTTGTCTGGAATAATTTCATAAGAAAAGACAGGGATGCAATATCACTAAGGGATAAAGTATCCCTCGAATTTTACAGGCTCCTTGATTAGAAAAAATTCTTGCATTATTTCATACAAACATTGACGCGATC
Source organism: uncultured Rikenellaceae bacterium (assembly GCA_964516485.1). GTDB lineage: Bacteria > Bacteroidota > Bacteroidia > Bacteroidales > VadinHA17 > LD21. Next base: position 359 of record CAZEYY010000027.1, on the reverse strand, counting down.
AAAGGCATCTTCTATATCCGCATCACAACATCGACAGATCTTACCAGATAACTGTTTTAAAAAAACAGGCAACTCCATCTGCTTTAACTTACCTCATCATCATAGTTTCGAAGCAGGGACAATATTGCATTTATATTTGAATCAAAGTCGGTCTTAACATCGATAATTTCACAGCCGTCAAGGTTCCATTTGGCCTTAATATCATCTAAAAAAGCTGTCCTGACAGTCATAAGCAGCCTGCATTTCCTGTTATCCAGTATCCTGGTAACGTATTCCGACCAGCCTCCTCCTTCAAGCTCCAGCAGGCCCACCTCATCTATAATTACAAAAATCCCTCCCTTTTCAGATATCTGCTTCAG
>CAZEYY010000026.1:9394-35191 GCA_964516485.1 uncultured Rikenellaceae bacterium | reverse complement strand
CGATACATACTGGTCACTGACAAACTCAAGGAAATTCATCAGGTTATACGAATATTTCTGATATGAATAGGTCTGGTTCGCCGGATGCAGGAACAACAGCGGATAAGGTACCTTGCCAAATACTTTTCCGGCATCAAATGAAATATCGGTGTACCCCAAAATTGACAGGTAATATCGTCTGCTGACTCCGAACTGAAGCCTGAGATAATCATAATCATTGCCTATCAGGGAAGATCCGCCTGTCATCCTGATCTGAATTATCGGATTCCTGTTCGGGAATGTGGTCCTGTACATTTTCCCCTGGTAGAATGACTCATTGGGCGCAATTCTCAGATTCAGAAATAGTTCAGATATGTTTATGTGACTTATTGTCTGAGGATCAGATTCCGGAAGTGATGTATAATAAGTAAGGTTACCGTGTGTGTACTGCCTGTTATACTGGTAGCCTGCATGATATGAGACATGGTTCTCATATTCCTGCAGATATTCAAGTTTGAACTGGTTGTTCATAAACAGCTTGTCATTTATCCCCCGCTTGAATGAAAGGAGGATATTGTCAACCTGCCAGTATTGTATGTCCTGTCCGGGTATTTTTACATCTTTCTGATAGCTTGCCTTTATATACCTGACAGGAAACTGGTAAATTGACCTGGGTGTTAATGAATATGTAATTCCGGTGTTGTACTTAATTGTATGATCCTTAGTGCCATAAGCCATGTATCCGTCCAGCGTCACTTTCTTGCTGAAATCAGTTGAAGTGCGGCCTCCAAACCTTATTCTTGATCCTTCAACCGGATTGTAACTGTAAAAGCTGCTTATTGTGCCTATCTCTATATCTCCAAGGTTCAGAAAGCCTGAAATTACCGCATTAACAATATCCATTCTCCTCCTGAACTCTTTCATTTTGTTCAGGCTGTCAACTGTGGAGTAGATTTGTTTTTCAGTTTTGGTTAAGGGGACCTGCCTGTTCGCTTCCCAGTAATCGTGTTCATTTGATGCGCTGTCGATACGGAATGATTTTTCGGGCCCCGTAAACAGAGTGTCATCTAACGGCTCATTCAGCTTGTAATCTTTATAGGAAATCGTTCTCTGACCATAGAGTCCTGTGGTGTTTTTCACTATCCCGAAATCAATTGAAATCTCATCTTTCGAGATTATCCATTTTTTGTCGCTTCCCTGTTCAAAATCCTGGACTATACTCATATTCTGCACCCAGTCGATATTGATATCTTTGTTTATACCCATGTCAATTTTCCTGACCGCATAGTTTCCATCAAGAGTAATATACAGGTAACCATGAAACAGGAAATCAGTCTTGTTCCTCGGAGCAAAGAACATTCTTACACATGGTATTTCATTGACTGTAAGTGTGTCATCAATATAAAATTTATAGAAAGCAGGAGCAGTGCCGGCTATCGGGCTGAGAAATTTATTGGTGAGAAAAAGGATTTCGTTGTCATAAATATTTATATCCTGATAAAGATAATTCAGGAAGTTGCCGGCACCCCTGTTATTAATATACCTTTCAAGGTCAAGGGTTTTTTCTGCCAGTACAATCTCCTTTGCAGCTTCAGGATTTTTCCGGTAATAGTGATCAGCAAGAGTTTCTTTAATGAACACTGGCAGTATGGCGTTACCGATCCTTTTTGTAGTATCGAGATTGTCGAAAACAAAGTCAAACTTCTTTAATACACCGGTCTGCCTGAGATTTTCATTAATGTTGCTGAATGCGAACTGGATCTTTTCATACTTCCTGTATCTAAGGTAATCAAAGGACTCAATCCTGTTAACTTCTTTGTTGTCAATAACATGCTGGATGAGTTCAACGGCCGGATTGCCTTTGTTCCTGTATGATTTTCTCTCGTAGGTAACAATTACTTCATCAAGGTTTATTGATGAGAGTTTCATCTTTACATCTATTGTCTGCTGCCTGCCCGGTGCTATTGTTCTCGACTCTGTCTCATAGCCAATGAATGAGTAAACAGCTTCTCCTGCCTTCACAGCTGTTTCAATACGATATTTCCCTGCCTGATCGGAGACAGTACCGGTTGTGGTTCCTTTTAATATTACCGAAACAAATGGAAGGGGATCACCAGTCAGCTCATCAATTGTTCTTCCGGTTATTATTGTCTTCTGGCCTGCCTGTGAGAATGACAAAAAATTGCAAACAGTAATTGTTATTGAAATCGCTGTCAGCAGGACCCTTCTGAAAAATCTACCCGGCATGTATATGAACTGACAATTTGAAACAGGCAGCAAAGATAGAAAAAAAATAGTGCCGGAGCTGATTGCGGAAGGGACAGACTTTATTCCGGAATGTGATTTACTTTAGTATATTTGTGCTTAAGGTATTACCTAATCCTAATTGGAATGAAAAATATTATTAGCGGAAACTTAGACAGGAATGGCCATATCTGGAGTTTTTCCAGGGTGGGTGGTGTAAACAGGGTAAATCTTGAAACAGGTAAAGATCTGCTTGCACTTGAGCATCTTGATCAGAAACTCTGGACAGCACTAAGCTGTCCTGTTCACGGACTTGAATTTGATTCGGGAACGCTTGAGCTGATTGATACAGATAACGATGGGCGAATAAGAGTGCCGGAAATAGTAGCTGCTGCAAAATGGCTGACTTCACTCATAAAAAATCCCGATGAACTTTTACGGGAAAACAAGTACCTGCTGTTAAGTTCAATAAATGACTCTTCAGAAGAAGGTAAAAACCTGCTTGAGTCTGCACGACAGATACTTAAGAACCTGGGAAAGCAGGATGCCGACAGGCTTACTGTTGAGGAAACCTCTGATACTGTCAGAATCTTTGCCGGAACAAAATTCAACGGTGACGGAATTATTACTGAAGATTCTCCAGATGATGAGAAGATCAAAAAGCTTATATCTGAGATTATTGCATGTGCCGGATCATCAACCGACAGAAACGGGAAACCTGGCATTTCTCTTAATCATATTGAAGATTTTTATAAACTCTGTGCTGATTATTCCGGCTGGTATTCAAAAGCTGAGGCAGATCTTAAGGCTGTTCTGCCCTTTGGGGATAAGACTGCAGAAGCTCTGGCTGCCTATAATGCAGTAAAAAGCAAAATAAATGATTACTTCCTGCGGCTCAGACTCTCTGAGTTTGATCCGGATTCTGTTGAAGTGCTTAACTCCCTTAAATCAAGGTATGAAGGGATAAATTCAAAAAACCTTTCTGATTGTCTGGATGAGATTTCTTCCTTCCCGATTGCCAGTGTTGAAAAAGGTACCTCTCTGTCTCTTGTCAGGGGAATTAATCCTGCCTGGGAGGATGCAATTGCTTCATTCAGAAAACTTGTAACTGAAGTCATGTTCCCTGGGAAAGACAGCATTGCTGAGAAGGACATGGCCGAAATAAAAGCAAGGTTCGAAAGCTATATATCATGGCAGTCGGAAAAGGCAGGAGCTGCGGTGGAAAAGCTTGGTCTGCAGAGAATAAGGGAAATTCTGTCAGGAAACGAAAAGGCTTCACTTATATCACTTATCGATCAGGATAAGGCACTTGAAGGAAATGCAAACAATATAATTCTTGTTGATAAACTGGTTCGCTATCACAGGGATCTTTTCACCCTTCTTAAAAACTATGTCACCTTCTTCGATTTCTACTCGCCTGAGGAAAAAGCCATCTTCCAGGCAGGGCAGCTGTATTTTGACCAGCGATGCTGTGAACTCTGCATGGAAGTGAAAGACATGGGAAAGCATAACACCCTGGCAAGAACAAGCGGACTTTGTCTTATTTATTGTGAATGTACATCAAAGAAAGGTAATGAGAAGAAACTTATTGTTGCTGCTCTCACTGATGGTGATTTTGATAATATTGATGTTGGCAGAAATGGTATTTTCTATGACAGGAAAGGCAATGACTGGGATGCAACTATTGTGAAAGTTGTTGATAATCCGATAAGTATACGGCAAGCCTTCTGGTCGCCCTACAGAAAACTTTCGAAATTCATAAACAGCCAGATTGAGAAATTTGCATCTGCCAAGGAAAAAGAAGTAGATACAATGGCTGCATCAGGGGTTGAAAAAGCATCAGGAAAAATTGATACAACCTTGAAGGAATCAATAAAATCGACTCCGGCATCTGCACCTGCTGCTGCTCCGCCACAACCTTTTGATATAGGTAAATTTGTAGGGATCTTCGCAGCTTTAAGCCTTGCTCTTGGTGCAATTGGTTCCGCACTGACTTCAGTATTCACAGGCTTTTTCAGTCTTACATGGTGGAAGATGCCTCTGGCTCTTCTTGGAGTAATGCTTGTAATATCAGGACCTTCGATGATTATTGCCTGGCTCAAGCTGAGAAAGAGGAATCTGGCTCCGCTTCTTGATGCCAACGGATGGGCAGTCAACGCCCGTGCCACAATAAACATTGCATTTGGAGCGACTCTTACGCACCTTGCAAAACTTCCTGCAAATTCCAGGCTTAACCTTGTTGATCCTTTCGCGAAAAAAAGAAATCCCTGGGTGCCGGTTATAATAATTGTTCTTATACTTGCAGCTGCCTTTTTCATCCTCTGGCATTTCGGATTCCTTAGCAAATGGGGAATAATTTAGTGGAAAGGCAGAACAGGATAAGAGGAGTTCCGATAGTTTTCGGGAGGGAGTAGGCGAGAAGCAGGCAGAGAGAAAGGTAACAAGATTTTTTAGACTAGCTGATATTTATGGGAGAGGTTGTTGTTAAGCAGGTTAAAACAAAAAAGGAAAAGAAAGTTTTCATCTACCTGCCGGAAAAGATACACAGGAATAATCCAAAATGGCTTCCCCCGCTTTATTCAGATGAATGGTCGTTGTTTGATGAGAAGAACAACAAATCGTACCATTATGCCGATACGGTACTATATATTGCATATAAGGATGGAAAGCCTGCAGGCCGTATAATGGGCATTATAAATAAGCGTTACAATGAAATTCATAATGAACAGAACGGACGTTTCTGTTTTATGGAAGCTTATGAAGATCAGGAGGTTGTACATGCTCTTATAGAAAAAGTGGAACAATGGGCCAGGGAGAGAGGCATGGTGAAGATTGTCGGTCCGCTTGGTTTTTCTGATAAGGACCCGCAAGGTTTTCAGATAGAAGGTTTTGAATATCAGAAATTCATCGTATGCCCTACAAATGACAAATATCTTCCGGAGATGATAGAGAAGGAGGGCTATGTAAAAGAGGAGGATCTTGTTAATTACATATCAGCCATTCCGGATGAAATGCCTGAAGTTTATCAGAAAATACTTTCACGGGTTTCACAGAACAATGGATACAGGATCGTTGAATTTAGTTCAAAAAGGGAGCTTAATAAATATATTATCCCTGTACTTGAGCTTATGAACCAGACCTTTGCCGAGATCTATGGCTTTGTTCCCCTCGAGGACAATGAGAAGCTGGAGATAGCTTCACGCTATATGATGATCCTTAATCCCAGATTTGTAAAGGTTGTTGAAGCAGGGGATGGCATAGTAGGATTTGCTGTAGGAATTCCTGATATAAGTGAAGCTGTAAGAAAATCAGGAGGAAGGCTTTTCCCATTCGGCTTTCTCAGGATTCTTTATGCACTTAGAACTTCAAAGAAATTGCTCATGCTTCTTGGCGGAGTAAGAAAAGATTACAGGAACAAGGGGCTTGATGTGCTTATGGCTGTTAAGGTTCTTCAGTCATGCATGGATTTTAAAATGGAACTTATAGATCTTCATCTCATACTTGAGAAAAATACCAGAATGAGGGCTGAGGCTGAAAGGATCGGAGGTAAGGTGATCAAGCGCTTCCGCATATACCAGAAGGCTCTTGTAAATTAAAATGTATACCTGTTGATTTCTGGTTTCAATATTTTGTACATTTACTGAAATGATGATTTTTTGCGGTACAAATCAAAAATTTTCATTATGGCAAATGAGACCGGACCAGGATCAGGAGAGAATCTTAAATCGCGGCGTGACTTTTTCAAGACAACAGGTCAGGCAGTTGCAGCTTCAGCAATAGCAGGTACTGCGATCCCATATATACAGGTCAGGGAGCCTGTAAATCCGGAATTTTCAAACGTTGCGAGAAGCGATAAGGCTCTTGCCGGACCAAAAGACAATATAAAAGTCACAAACATAGAAACCTTTGTACTCAAAAATACCTGGGTTTTTGTCAAGATTTCAACTGATGCCGGAATAACAGGTTGGGGTGAGATGCTGAAGGATGATGCAAAAGCCTGTGCAGCCGGAGCCCTTGAGGTAAAGGATTATCTGCTGGGAAAGGATCCCACAAGGGTCACGCATCACTGGCAGGCTATCCACAGGGGAGCTTTCTACAGGGGAGGGCCGGTTAAGACAGCCATACTCAGTGGGATTGACCAGGCACTCTGGGATATAACCGGAAAAATATACGGAGTTCCGGTTTACAGGTTGTTTGGAGGCCCTACCCGTGACAGAATACGTGTATATGGTACACTTAATCCTGAAAAGGGGATTAATGCCATGAAGGTCGGACCTAATATGGGTATGAGGCAGCCTGTTAAATATGTTGAAGGACAGAAATATGTTGATGAGGTTGTTGAACGTTTTAAGGCCTTACGCGAGAAAGTGGGTGACGGAGTGGATATCGGAGTCGATTTTCATGGTGCAGTACAGCCTCCCACAGCTGCTATTCTCATAAAAGCCCTTGAACAATTCAATCCATGGTTCTATGAAGAGGTTGTTCAGGCTCTGAATGTGGATGTCATGGCTGAACTTGCAAAGAAGACTCATATTCCTCTTGCAACCGGAGAACGGATATTTACAAAATGGGGATTCAGGGAAATACTCGAAAAAAGGGCAGCTACAATTATCCAGCCCGATGTATGTTATGCCGGAGGAATTACAGAACTGAGACTGATAGCAGGTATGGCAGAAGCATATTACACCCCTGTGGCTCCTCATAATCCGCAGGGACCATGCTCACTTGCAGCAAGTTACCAGGTGGCAGCCTCAATACCAAATTTCCTAATACAGGAACGCGGTGATAATGAATATGCTGATCTCCTTGCCAAGCCTCTTCCACCAATCACAAATGGTCACAGGCCCATACTCACAGATCCCGGACTTGGAATTACTATTGATGAGGATAAACTTAAGGCACAGGTTGGAGAGCCGAAACCCTACCGTGTACAATATGATCCGGATGACGGTTCTGTTGTGGACTGGTAGGTCCGGCAACAGGCAAACGGTGACCGGCTATAGGCAACCGGCTGCCGGTAGCCGTAGGCCGGTAACCGGATTAAGCATCCAGAAGCAATCTCCTTACAATTCATTCATGATAATAAAAAACTACCGGTGGCTTATTGTAACACTGATATTTTTTGCCACCACAATTAATTACATAGACCGTCAGGTAATCGGTTTGCTGAAACCGGTACTGGAGGCTGAATTCAACTGGTCGGAGAGTGATTTTGCCCATATTGTAATGGCGTTTACAGCAGCTTATGCCCTGGGTCTGCTCCTTATGGGCAGGCTTATTGATAAGATCGGAACAAAAGCCGGTTATACGCTCATTATTACTTTATGGAGCATTGCAGGAATGCTTCATGCCCTTGCCAGGAATGCTTCTCAGTTTATGCTTGCACGATTTGGACTGGGCATTGGTGAAGCCGGGAATTTCCCTGCAGGAATGAAGGCAATCTCTGAATGGTTCCCTGAGAAGGAAAGGGGAATTGCAACAGGTATTTTTAATTCTGGTCCCAGTGTCGGAGTAGTTTTGGCTCTGCTTATTGTTCCATGGATACTCAGCAGCTATTCCTGGCATGAGGTATTCTGGATAACCGGAGCCCTGGGCTTTGTATGGCTCATTTTCTGGCTGCTTTTTTTCCAGACACCCGGGAAACTGACTGGTTCAGTTGCAGCCAAAGAGAATACTAGTGCAAATGATGCCACGGCCAGAATAAAATGGTACAGGCTTTTTGCCTTTCCGCAAACATGGGCGTTAATTACAGGCAAGGGACTTATTGATCCCATTTTCTGGTTTTTCCTCTTCTGGCTGCCTTCTTATTTTTCATCAGCATATTCTCTTGATCTGACGAGGCCCAGTATTGAGCTTATTATTATCTATTCCGCCACTACGGCCGGAAGTGTGCTGGGAGGGTACTTCTCATCAGTTTTGATAAGAAAAGGCTGGAGTGTTATTAAAGCACGGAAAACTGCCCTGCTCATCTTCGCAATAGCTGAACTTTCAATAATACTTGCACAATACACAACTGCCGCATGGATGGCCGTGGCAATAATAAGCCTTGCAGTTGCTGTTCACCAGGCCTGGGCAACCAATGTGTTCACAATGGCTTCAGATATGTTCCCGTCAGAGGCAGTCGGTTCTGCTGTTGGCATAGCAGGCATGGCCGGAGCTGTTGGCGGCATTCTGTTTCCCATTATCGTAGGTTTCCTGCTCGACACCTACAAGGCAGCAGGAAATATCACTGCCGGATATAATATTCTGTTTACAATCTGCGGACTTACATATCTTACAGCCTGGCTGCTTATTCACCTTCTTACACGTAAACACTCTTCAATCAGACCGGAAGACCTGAACTGATTTTTCAGGATTTATTCGCTTTCCACCCTTGAACTACTATTTAGGGAGAGGGATGGTATTTATATTATAAATTGTAAGCTGGAAGCTATTTTTATAAAAAATATTAAGATATGAATCATGTATAGTCAAAAATGTAAATAAAAAATCATTAAAAAGTTTGAAATATTAAAATCAATTGTTATATTTGCATTGTTGTTTGTTTGGTTTTTCTTCATAATAAAAGGTTTTGTTAATCAAAACCTTTTTTATTCAAGACAGATTTATGAAACTGAATTCTGAGATACTTCCGCTTCTTGATCAGGCTGTTAATTTCGACTGCCATGAGATTCTGAAAACTGAGGAATCGATACATTTTATAAAAGAATCTTTCAGAAAGAGGCTTGCAGGAAATCTTAATCTTGTGAATGTGTCAGCCCCCATTGCAGTGCTTGACGGCACAGGCATAAATGATGATCTCAACGGGATTGAGCGGCCGGTGTCATTTCCGGTTAAAGGATTGAATGACAGCAAAGCAGTAATTGTTCAGTCTCTTGCAAAATGGAAGAGAGTAAGGCTTAAGGAATTCAATTTCGAGGCTGGAAGAGGTCTCCTTACCGACATGCGTGCACTGAGGCCCGATGAGGATCTTAGTCCTATACATTCTATATATGTAGACCAGTGGGACTGGGAAAAGCATATACTGCGAGGACAGAGAAACCTGAATTACCTGAAGCAGACAGTGGAACTGATTTATGCTGCCATAAAGGCAACTGAGAAGGATCTCTTTGAAAAGCATCCCGAGTATGAACCAATTCTTCCTGAGAAAATTTATTTCATTCATGCCGAGGAACTTCTCAGGGAATATCCGGCGCTTACTCCCAAGGAGCGTGAGAATGAAATAGCGAAGGTGTTTGGAGCCGTATTTATTATAGGTATAGGTGCAAGCCTGAGCAATGGTGAACCACATGACGGACGTGCTCCCGATTATGATGACTGGAGTACTGTTAATGAAGCCGGATACTACGGATTGAATGGTGACATAATTCTCTGGAACCCTGTTCTTGAGAGGGCTTTTGAGGTATCATCAATGGGAATCAGGGTAGATATTGATGCAATGAACAGGCAGCTTGAAATAAAAAAATGTGAAGACAGGAAGAAACTTCTTTTTCACAGCATGCTTCTCAGTAATCAGCTGCCGCTCAGCATAGGAGGCGGCATTGGCCAGTCACGCCTTTGCATGTTCCTTCTGAGGAAGCGTCATATAGGTGAAGTGCAGTCAGGCCTTTGGCCAGTGCATACGGGTAATGGTCTCAGAATGCTCTAAAATTCAGCAATTTTCCATCCATCCCTGTAAGAACGCCTGAGCAGCTTATTTGCCTCCGGAGAATTTGTAAATTCCATTTTCTCATGGTTCCATTCAAGCAGCTTATCGGGAACACGGTTAGCTATTGTTCCCAGTAGAATTGCCTCAGTCATGGGACCGGTCTGAACAAAATGGGATGTTGTTTTCGGCCCCCCTATGCAGGCTACCACAAATTCATGATAATGATTTCCGGCTTCAAATGAAGGTATTTTGTAAGATGCGAATTTATCTTCCGGATAAAGAATTGGCATTTCCTGGTGAGGAAGAAGCATTGACCCTTCTGTCCCGACAACCATGGCTGATTCGGCCGGGTATTCCTGCCCCTTATAGAGGTTTCTTATTTCCTGCGGAGGATAGAATTCACCATCGAACCATTCAAATTCAATCGTGGCTGATTCAGTTTTTTCATTTCCCGGGAAAGTCCATCTGATATGATCTCCCTGAGGCCAGGTGTCAGCACGGCGCTCAGGTGATTCTTTCCATGATTTCTGCACCTCCGAGCTTACTGAGAGGGCCGGTTTTATCCCAAGTCCTTTCCAGACGGCATCGAAGATATGACAACCTATATCACCTGACCAGCCGGTTCCGAAATCCTGCCATGCTCTCCATTTCATTGGATGGTAGATCTCCGGGGCAAAATCCCTTACCGGCGCTGTACCAAGCCAAAGGTCCCAGTTGAGAGAAGCTGGAGCAGGCTGCCCTGTAGCAGGACGTGGCCCGACAAGCCGGTAACTCTCAACAGCTCCCGGACGGTTGGAACAGAGGTAGGTATGTTTGATTTTCCCGAGGGTGCCATTCTTAAGAATCTGAACAGCAGCCTGATCGCCAGGTCTTGCTGCAAACTGAGTCCCGAGCTGTGTTACAACACCTTTCTTTACGGCAGCTTCTGTAAGGAGTCTTACTTCTGCTACATCATGGCACATTGGTTTCTGGCAATAGACATGTTTCCCTGCCATAATTGCCGAGTATGCAACAGGGAAATGCATGTGATCGGGTACAGTGACATTAACAGAATCAATATTATCACCCTCTTTTGAAAGAAGTTCCCTCCAGTCGGAATATGTTCTTGCACCTGGCACTGCCTCTGATGCTTTTTTGAGATTTTCTGCATCAACATCACATATTGCAACTATCTGGACATTAGGGTCTTCAAGGAACTTATGAAGATCGCCCCAGCCCATTCCGCCTACACCTATACAGGCATGGTTGAGCCTGCTGCCGGGAGCTTTCTTTTCAGATTTACATTTAAGGATGAATGGAGCAGCAACAGCTGATACCGCAGCCAGCTGAATGAATCTGCGCCGGGAAGTTGAATAGATATGTCTTTTCATTAATTCAGATTAGTATTGTAGATTCCTTGAGTATTTTTCCGTCAGACTGGGTTGCATAGATCTTAACTGCTACGCTTATGCTTATTTCACCTATGTTATCTATCAGAGTGCCAACATAGTGCCTTATTTCAGTATCACTCATCTCCTCATAATCCTCAGCATCAAAGTAAAAATGGATCATCAGAACACAATCTTTGTTCTGGATTTTTCCAAGTGAGTTCACAAGCTTGGCAATCCATATAGTGCTGGCGCTGTTGTAATACTCAAGATGCAGCCTGAAGTTTGTTGTTTTCCGCGGCGTTTTAATATATTCATTGATCCACTCAATGAGGGGATCGTAAACTTTAGCAGCATTTTCCGGTATCGATCTGCCCGACAGGATGAGGTCTCCTGAAAGATTATTGAAATCCACATGCGGGGATTTCGCATCTCCTTCAATTATAATGTGTTTGAGCTCTGTCATTTCTGAATTTTTGAAATTTTCTGTCTGATATCCTATTAAAGTTCGGAAAAACTATTCAGATTAATAGGGAAATTCATCAAAATGTACTAAGTCCTTGTCAATAAAAAGCATCTGTTTGACATCAGATAAACTATTAGTGTAATTTTGAATGCCATTCAAAAATGTTCTGAGAGAACAAAAGATGTCATCAATTGTTTTAACAAATTGTAACTCATAATAAGTTCATGTCAGAAAATGCAGTTAAGAAACAATTTCCGGTAACTGGCCTGTCTTGTGCTTCATGTGCAAGCAATGTGGAGAATAAACTGGCCGGCCAGCCCGGAGTGCTTAGTGCTGCCGTTAATCTTGCTTCACAGATTGCAACTGTGGAATACCTTCCATCTCAGCTCAGGCCCGAGGATCTGAAGCAGTCAATAGTATCAATAGGTTATGACCTGATAATTGATGATTCAGCAAATGCCAGGGAGGAACTTGAAAACCTTCAGCAAAGGAAAATAAGATCACTCAGGAAAAGAACAGTTTATTCGCTTGTCTTGTCCGTGCCCCTTGTTGTCATCAGCATGTTTTTCATGGATATGCCTTATGCAAACTATATCATGTGGGTAATAGCCACACCTGTAGTAGTCTGGATGGGCAGGAGCTTCTTTATAAACGGGTGGAAACAACTGATGCACGGAAGCGCAAACATGGATACTCTTGTTGCACTTAGTACCGGGATTGCCTACTTATTTAGTGTATTTAATACACTTTTTCCTGAGTTCTGGCACAGGAGAGGAATCCATGCACATGTTTATTTCGAAGCTGCAGGAGTTGTCATCGCTCTTATTCTTGTAGGAAAGCTGCTTGAAGAGGGTGCAAAGGCGAACACTTCATCCGCCCTTAAGAAGCTTATCGGTCTTCAGCCTAAGACTGTTATAAAAGTTGCGGCGGACGGATCAACTAAGGAATTTCTGATATCCAAAGTTAAAACCGGAGACATTATATTTATAAAACCAGGAGAAAAAATCCCTGTTGACGGGCTTGTTACCACCGGAAGCAGTTACGTTGATGAGAGCCTTATCACCGGAGAACCTGTCCCGGTTCTCAAGGAAACAGGAACTGCTGTATTCGCTGGTACAATAAACCAGAAGGGAAGTTTTCAGTTCAGAGCCGAAAAGGTTGGTGCAGATACACTTCTGAGTGGGATAATCAGGATGGTTCAGGAAGCCCAGGGAAGTAAGGCTCCTGTTCAGAAGCTGGTTGACAGGATTGCAAGGATCTTCGTACCTGTTGTATTTGGAATATCATTGTTAACTCTTGCTCTCTGGATCTTGTTCGGAGGGGAAAATGCACTTATCCAGGGTGTTATGTCTATGGTTACAGTGCTTGTGATAGCCTGCCCCTGTGCTCTGGGACTGGCAACACCAACAGCTATAATGGTCGGAATAGGAAAGGGAGCAGAAAACAATATTCTTATACGTGATGCAGAAGCGCTTGAGCTTGCATATAAGATGAATGCCCTTGTCCTTGATAAAACTGGTACTATAACAGAGGGAAAACCTGTTGTTGCTGATATTGCATGGACAAGTGATGCAGAAAAGGATAAGTACATAAATATCCTGTATAATCTCGAAAAAGCATCTGAGCATCCGCTGGCCGATTCTGTTGTGTCATTTTTAAAGGCCAAGGCATCTCCGCTGCATCTTGAAGATATTCAGAGTATTACCGGGAAAGGGATACAGTGCAGGCACGAGGGTCAATTGTATTTTGCCGGAGGAAGCCGCCTGATGCAGGAAAACAAAATCAGCATACCTCAAGAACTCGGGGAACATGCTTCCGAATGGGAAGAAGAGGCAAAGTCAATAATATTTTTCGCCAATAGCACTAATGCTCTTGCTGTTATCTCGGTAACAGATCCGGTTAAGGTAAATTCTGCTTCCACTATAAAGCTTTTAAGGGAAATGGGCATTGAAGTTTACATGATCACCGGTGATAATGCCAGAACCGCCGGGGCGGTAGCCCGTATAACAGGAGTGACTGATTATAAGGCTGATATGCTGCCTTCTGAAAAGGCTGACTTTGTCAAATCGATTCAGAAATCCGGCAAGGTGACAGGCATGGTTGGTGATGGCATAAACGACAGTCAGGCGCTTGCAACAGCCGATATAAGCATTGCTATGGGCAAGGGGTCCGATATAGCAATAGATGCAGCAAAAATGACAATAATAAGCAGCGATCTGGCATTCATTCCAAACGCTATCAGGCTGAGCCGTAATACAGTAAGGACAATAAGGCAGAATCTTTTCTGGGCCTTCATTTACAATATAATCGGAATACCCCTTGCTGCCGGAGTCCTTTATCCGGTAAACGGCTTCCTTATAAATCCGATGATTGCCGGTGCTGCCATGGCGCTCAGCAGTGTAAGTGTGGTCAGCAACAGTCTAAGACTGAAATGGACATATTAAAATTATTCAGTAAAATCCACTATTATCCTGCCATCAACCTTTTTCAGGCTAACTTCTTTTGTAACACCATTTGCAGTAATCTTATAAGTGCCATAGAATGCTGAAGTGGTGTAATTTCCTTTTTTATCGGCAGTGCCTGATACTTTAGTCCACCACTCATTGAAAATAAGTTTCTTGTAAGCATCGGCAGCAGGTGTCGGAGTCCAGTCGCGCCTGTAGAGCGATGATGCAGGTATCCAGTTTGCTCCTGCCCAGAAGCCCCACATTATCATTCCCTCAACATACGGGTGTGCAAAACAGATCTTATAGTAGTCAACAATGTCTTTTGCTTTCTGTGCTTCTTCTTCAGGTGTCATCTCAAGCTTAGTATCTTTCAGGAATTTTGAGCGCTGACCCGGCAGGTTAAATTCGGTAACGCGAATAGGCAGTTTGAAAATGGAGAGGGAATCAAGTGCCCTTCTCAGCTCGTTCCTGTCGAAGGATTCTCCGTGCAGGTGCCCCTGTACACCAATGCCGGCTAACGGAACGCCCTGTTTCAGGAAGAACCTTATCTGGGCCATGTACTCATTCAGTTTGTTTCCGGTAAGTATATCATAGTCATTAAGATAGAGTTTGGCGTCGGGGTCACCATTATGAAACCATTCAGCCATTTTCTTTGTAATATCCTTTCCGAGCCTGTCTTCATAATAGTTTCCGTGTACCATTTCATTATTAAGGTCATATTCGGCAAACCTGCCCTTATACCTTGTTGCGAGAGTTTCTGCTCTGTTTTTAAGAGCCATGGTGAGTTCCTCATCATTCATCTCCTTGAGCCATGGCTGTACCCGGTTGGGTATTCCCCAGAAGATATTGTGACCTCGGAGTGGTATATTGTTTTCTTCTGTCCATGCAAGAATCCCATCTACAGCATCATATTTTACCTCTCCCTGTTTTTTTTCCATGTCAAGCCATTTAACTGCATTTTCAGTAACGGCAGAATTGAAGTTTTCAAGGAATTTTTCCTTATACTGCTTCTTGTCCTCAGCAGGCATTCTTTCACTGACAAATCCGTTTGTAATTGCACATCCGAACCAGAATTCATGGCTTGACTGTTCTATTGTAACAATTGAACCTGGTTTGGTTTTAACAATAAGTTCTCCCTTACGGAGTTTTGCGATATCGTGGTCAATTCCCTGGTATTGTGCAAGTATTCCTGTAATTGTAAAAAGCTGCAACAGGAAAATTGACAACGCTGTTTTTTGTTTCGCCAGAGCTGGAATAGGTTTGATTTTCATTTTGAGGAGAGCTTGAGGTATGTTGTAATAAGTTACATTACTTACATCAAACTTATACAGAATTATAAATAATTCCTATTTTTATATGCGATAAATTATATTTCTTTAATATACTTTAAATACTTCATTATTAATACGATCCCCCTTACTTTCAATCTCCCCATCTCCAATCCTCAAATGAATTGGTACACCATTTGCATTATGTATTACAGATAAACACTTAATACCCCAGAAAAATGAAAACGTTATTTGCAGCATCCGTAATGACAGCCCTCCTGATTTCGGGCGTCGCAGTGATGGCGCAGGACCAGAAGGAAGACTATTTAGGTCTCCCCGGTGACAACCTTAACCTTTTTGCTGTCATGAAACTTTTCCAGGAGTCAAAGACACTTGAAGAGTTTGAAAGAAATCTGAATGAAGAAAACTCAAGAATAAACAACCTCGACCTGAACGGGGATAACATGATTGATTATATAAATGTATTTGACAATGTAAATGGCAATGTTCACAATATTGTTCTGCAGGTTGCAATTGATAATAAGGAGAGACAAGATGTGGCAGTATTTACTGTTGAGCGTGATAAAAAAGGAAATGTAATTATCCAGCTTACAGGTGATGAGGAACTATACGGACAGAATTATATAATAGAACCAAATTATGATGACGCTGTTGCTGAAGAGACTCCTAATCCGGGTTATACAGGCAATGCCTCAAGCGTAAACGGGAGAAAAGTAACAGTAGTCCGTACAACCTATGTTGAGGTTGCAAGCTGGCCACTCATTACTTACATATACGATCCCGGATATGTAGTATGGAGATCATCGTGGTACTGGGGCTATTACCCTTCATACTGGAGACCATGGAGGCCTTACTACTGGCACTATTACTACGGATACCACTACAACTGGTACGATCACTACTATTCGTACTACAGACCATGGCATCATCACCGTCACGATTACTGGCATGAATATTACTACGGTCCGCACCGCGTACATTCAAAAACAGTCAATGTATATGTAAATAACGGCCATTACAGGGATACATACTCCCGTCCGGAAGAAAGGGTAAAAGGTGAAGCACTGTATACTTCCACCCACCGCGACAGCCCAAACAGGAGAACTGAAAGCGTAAGGGTAGCTGACCAGAACAGGAGAACTTCTTCAAAGACATCAGGAGAAAACAGGGCATCGGGTAATACAAATTCTTCCAGAAGGGGTGAAGGAAGTACAACAACAAGAACTGAAAGCAGAAACAGGACTTCATCACAGGTAAAATCTTCTGAAGGCAGAAGTCCTTCACAGGCAAGATCTTCTGAAGGCAGAAGTCCATCTCAGGCAAGACCGGCTGAAGGTAGAAGTACCCAGGTAAGGTCTTCGGAAAGCAAAAGCTCTTCAGTAAGACAGGCTGAAAGCAGACCGGCAACTCAGGTCAGGTCTACAGAACAGAGGTCGGGTCAGTCGGCTGCAAGACCTGCAGCACAGGAGCGAAGAGAAGCAGCGCCGAGGGCATCTGCACCTGAAAGAAGAGAACAGAAACCGGCAGCAAAAAGTGAATCAGCATCACGCTCAAAACCGGCTGCTTCAAAGAGCGATAGTAAAAAGGAAGACTCAAAAAGAAGGTAATAATAAGATGTTTACAAAAAATCCCGGCTTGTTCCGGGATTTTTTATTTACCATAAGTGGAGAAGTTCTTAATCTGCAGTACTCCTTTAATTCCGCTTCAGTATCAGAATCCGTTAAGATCCATTGTAACTGCAGGTATAAGAAGTAAAAATCCGATCAGTACAAGAATTGCCAGTATCGGCAATATCCATTTTAGCCATTTGACATAAGGTATCCTGGCCATTCCCAGCACACCAATAAGAACCCCGGATGTAGGAGCTATCATATCGGTGAAGCCTGCACCGAACTGGAAAGCAACTATCGTGGCCTGACGGGAAAGTCCGATAATATCTGAAAACTCAGCCATTATAGGGATAGTAAGGGCAGCCTTTGCAGAACCTGATGTGATTATAAGGTTAAGCAGCGACTGAAAGACATACATTATTGTAACTGCAGTCAGTTTGCCGGTTCCCTGAAGGGCTCCAGACAGGGAATGAAGTACTGTGTCAATTATCTGTCCGTCGGAAAGGATTGCTATTATACCTCCGGCAAATCCCACAACAAGCGATGCAGATACTATGTCCCTGACTCCCTCAATAAATAGTTTTGTTATTTCTCCCGGCTTCTTTGCTGACGCGAAACCTGTAACAATTCCCATAGCTAAAAACAGGGCAGCTATCTCCATTATATACCATTCAAAGCCAAGAACACCAATCACAAGATATATCATTGTGAAAGCCAGTATGTTAAGTATGAAAAAATGAAGTGATTTGCGTAGTGTGAAATAGCTTGTTATAAAATAAAGTGCTGCTGTTATCTGCAGCAGGGGAGCAGAGACCTGAGATAAGCCAACCTGCATTGTTGTGACAGGGTATTTTATGGCAAAAGCTACCAGTACTATGCCTGTTGCCAGGGCTGTTAACCATGCTGAAACAGGGGTGTGATATTTTATGTCATCAATATGTGAGCTTCCTTTATCTCTCCAGTATGAATCTGCTTCGTACATTATGCTTTTTGCGGGATTCTTTTTTATCCGGGAAGCATAAAACAGAACAGCTGCAATACCTGTTGCTGTTATCACCATCCAGGCAACAATCCTGTACTCGATACCTGTAAAGAGGGGTACACTGGCGAGTCCCTGGGCTATACCTACAGTAAAAGGATTCAGAATAGCTCCTGCAAAACCGATATGAGCCCCGAAATAGCATAGGGCAACGCCAGTAATTGAATCATATCCCATTGAGATTGCAAGAGGAACAAAAACCACAGTAAAGGCAATTGTTTCTTCCGACATTCCGAAAATAGCCCCGAACAGGCTGAACAGTAACATTATAAGTGTAATTATAATGTTGTTTACTCCGAGAAATCTTACTGGTTTAAACTTCTCCATCCTCCTTGTATAGCCAAGAAAGGAGAAGATTCCCACATCAATTGCCTTTGTGTCATTCATGATCCAGAATGCGCCTCCGATCATGAGAACAAAGACTATAATGTGTGACATATTAATGAAGCCCTTGTAAAAGGCGGAGAATATCTGCCAGGTTTGCGGCTGGCTGTCAACATATTTGAACGAACCGTTTACAATCACGCTTCGTTCAACACCATTCACACTTACAGTCTGTCTTTCATAGCTGCCACCGGGAATAATCCAGGTGAGCATTGCAGCAAAAATTATTATGCTGAATACTATGACAAGGTTATGGGGAATGGAAAACCTTAAACGCATGGCGTCATTTCAGTTCTCTTATACCCATGTTCCACAGTGAAAAACCGAATATGTCAGCATATTGCTCAATAGTCTTGCTTACAGGTGTTCCTGCTCCGTGTCCGGCTTTTGTCTCTATCCTTATAAGTACAGGATTATTGCCTTTATGCTTCTCCTGGAGGTTGGCGGCGAATTTAAATGAATGTGCGGGGACAACCCTGTCGTCATGATCGCCGGTGGTGACAAGTGTGGCAGGGTATTCTGTGCCTGCTTTTACGTTATGAACAGGAGAATACTTATAGATATACCCGAACATTTCCTTGCTGTCTTCTGAAGTTCCGTAGTCATAGGCCCACCCTGCACCTGCCGTGAACTTGTGATATCTGAGCATGTCCATTACTCCAACTGCCGGAAGTGCCACCCTGCAGATCTCAGGATGTTGTGTCATGACTGCTCCGACAAGCAGTCCTCCGTTTGATCCTCCTCTTAAAGCAAGGTGACCAGGAGAGGTATAATTTTCTGAAATAAGCCATTTTGCAGCGCTGTAGAAGTCGTCGAATACATTCTGTTTGTTAAGTTTAGTGCCTGCAAGATGCCATTTTTCACCATATTCACCTCCGCCCCTGATATTCGGAACGGCATAAACTCCACCCATCTCCATCCAGAGAGCATTTGCCGGACTGAATGCAGGGGTCTGGCTTATATTGAAGCCTCCATAACCATAAAGAATAGTCGGATTCTTTCCGTCGAGTGCTGTACCCTTCCTGTAGCTTATTATCATTGGTATCTTTGTCCCGTCATTGATGCTGTTATAGAATACCTGGACAGATTCATAATCGTCACTGTTAAACTGCACTGCAGGTTTTTTGTAAACATCAGCATTGCCTGTTTCGGGATCGAGCTTATAAATTGTCGATGGTATTATATAATTTGTAAAGGAAAAATAAACTTCCCTGTCCTTCCTGCGTGAGCCGAAACCTGAGGCTGTTCCTGCACCTGGCAAAGTTATCTCCCTGATAAGCTTACCATTCATGTCATACTGGTAAACCTTTGATATAGCATCAACCATGTATTTTGCAAAAATATATCCTGAGCCTGTTGATGGTGTCAGGACATTCTCGGTCTCGGGAATAAGGTCTTTCCAGTTTTCAACTCCGGGAGATGATGCATCCACTGTTATCACTTTGGTGTTGGGTGCATTCAGGTTGGTTTTTATATAGAGCTTAGTACCTTCGTTGTCAATAACCGTATGGTCATTCTCAAAATTGCCTGCTATTGTTATGAATTTGCTGTCTTTTTCTGACAGGTCTTTTATATACAGTTCATTACCGGTAGTTGAAACTGCTGCTGTCACAACAAGGTAACGGCCATCCTCACTAACAGTACCATCAACATACCTCCTTTTAATATCAGCTCCGAAGACTACCTTATCTTCGCTCTGCTGAGTTCCGAGTTTGTGATAATACAGCTTGTGATGATCGGTTTTTGCAGTCAACTGTGAGCCTTCAGGTTTGTCGTAGCTGGAATAGTAGAAACCATCATTCCCCTGCCATGAGAGGCCACTGAATTTTACATCCTTAAGGGTATCGCCGATAACCTGCATTGTTTTCGTGTCAATAACAATAACTTTTCTCCAGTCCGATCCTCCTTCTGAAACAGAGTATGAGGCCTTGCTTCCGTCCTCTGAGAACTCAAGTATATCGAGAGAAGTTGTTCCGTCTGCGGAAAATTTGTTGGGATCGAGGAAGACTTCAGGTTCCCCGTCATCCTTCTGCCTGTAGACTACAAACTGGTTCTGTAATCCGTCATTCTTTGAGAAATAAGTATAATCCCCCTTTCTGAACGGGGCGGAATATTTCTCATAGTTCCAAATCTTTTCAAGTCTAGTCTTTATCTCTTCCCTGTATGGAATCGAGGCAAGGTAAGCGAATGTAACCTTGTTCTGTTCAGTCACCCATGCTGCAGTTTCCTCTGACCTGTCATCTTCCATCCAGCGGTAAGGATCTGGTACTTCTGTACCGAAATAGTTATCTTTTACATCGGTCTTTTTTGATTCCGGATATTCAATTTTCTTACTTGAAGGTCCGCTGCATGCGCTTAAAAGAGTCATGGCAATTATCAGATTCAGAATGTTTTTCATTTTATTAAAATTGTTTTTTTTATTCTTTTGCCGGCAAAACTTAAGGATTCAAAACTAATAAAATAATAAAACATATTAATTCTGAGTTTACCTCTTATGCAATAAGCTTTATGCTTTGCATTAAAAAAATTAAATTTGCGGTTTAATTAGAAAAATAGAAATTATGAAAAAGATCTTATTCGCATTAACACTTTTTATCGGGTTCACTATTGCAGCAAGTGCTCAGGATTATAAAACAGGGATTGGTCTGAGAGGAGGAAATTCTTCATCAGATGCGGCATGGGGACTTTCAATCAAGCATTTTGTAAGCGGCAAGAATGCTGTGGAAGGTCTTATTTATTCCTATGGTCATGGATTCACACTTACAGGTTTGTACGAATATCATAATCAGGCTTTTGATGTTGACAGGCTTAACTGGTACATAGGATTTGGCGCTCATATAGGGTCTTATGATGCAGGTGAGTCAAATGACATGGTTCTTGGTGCAGATGGTATTCTGGGAATTGAGTATTCATTTACTGAAGCGCCAATAAATATTGGTCTGGATTTTAATCCTTATTTAAATTTAATAGGCGATTCAGGATTCAAGCCGGCATTTGCATTATCAATACGGTATATTTTCTGATATGAATTTGTAACTTGAAGAGGCCGTCTCATAAGATAATTGAGACGGCTTTTTTATTTGAGTTTTTCTGATGATTCTTAATTTAGTTTGTTTTGGTGGGATTTTAATCGGATCCCAGATTAAAACAATGATTTTCTGCTAATTGCTTGATGCTATTTTACTCAGGTTGTGTGATAAAGCCAGAAGTCCAACCTCTATTTCTACCTTTTCAAGACCTCTGAGCAAAAATTTCCTATAGTTGCGATTCCCCTTTATTATTCCAAAAACAGCTTCAACATCAACAGGACGCTGACTTCGATATTTTCTACCTCTTTCGCTCGTTAACCTTTCCCGTATAATTGATTTATAATGATTTAATCTTGGATTAATTTCTATTCTCTTGTTGCCTTTACTTTTATTACATGCTTCTCTCACCGGACATCCCCTGCAGTCTTGTGCCTGGTATAGCCTGTTGACCTGCCTGAACCCATTATCTGATATTCTGACTCTTTCTCCAATAAAGTTCATCTTATAACCCATTGGGCATGTAAAACTGTCATCGTTCTCATCATACGGTAAATTCTCAGTTCTGTATGGATCTTCTCTCCACTTTTTACTCTGTTCTCTATGGAAGTACTGATATTTTACGAAAGCCTCTACATCATTGTTTTCCAGATATTCATAGTTCTCCTCTGATCCATATCCGGCATCTGCTACAAGCGTGTCAGGCATCTTACCCAGACTCTCTTTTAAACATTCCATGTGGGCTTGAAGCGTGGTAGTGTCATTGGTAGTTTGATGGATAGTATATCCTAAAATATACTGATTTTCAGTGCTTATCTGCCAGTTATACCCGGGTTTTAACTGGCCATTAAGCATGTGATCCTCTTTCATCCTCATGAAGGTAGCATCAGGATCGGTTTTTGAATAGCTGTTACGTTTACCCAGGGTTTTTTCCTGTTGCTCATATTTTTTAAGATTTTCAGGCCAGTTCTTGCGGGCATAGTCAAGCTTCTGCTTTACTTTCTTATCTACTTGTTTCCCCTTGAGGGCTTTATCTATACTTTCTATTGTCTTCCTAACGGATTCCTGATCGATCTTTTCAAAGCTGTCAGGTTCATTATTCTCAAGCTCTTCCCTGGCTACAGATTCTGCATAGTTCCATAATTCATCCAGTTGTTTCTTTATCCTCTCCTTGCTCTTACTTATGCTGTGTCCCCATACAAAAGTGTAGCGGTTGGCATTGGCCTCGATCTTTGTACCATCAAGATAAGCTTCCTTCAATGTTATTATTCCCTTATCAACCAGCAATAAAACAACCTGGTTGAAGATCTCTCTCAATACCCCTTTAAGCCTGTCACTGCGAAAGCGGTTGATTGTGTTATGATCAGGATAGCTCATTGCACTGAGCCACATAAAATGTATATTCTGCTTTGCTGCCTGTTCTATTTTCCTGCTGGAGTATTGGTTAGAAAGGTAGCCGTATACCAGAAGTTTAAGAAGAAGTCGAGGATGGTAACTCGAACATCCTCCTCCCTTAAATTTCTTTATCAATAAATCTATATCAAGACTATCAATGACTTGATTTACAACTCTAACCGGATGGTTGGGATCTATCATCTCTTCCAGAGATGGCGGAAGTAGTAAAATTTGGTTGGGACTGTAATCTTTAAAGACTACCTTTGTTCTAACGTTTTGCATACCTCAAGTTACATAACCTGAGGTTTTTGGAAGGGGGAGGCATCCCCCTTCTTTTCATTAGTTATCAACAATCTCACAACCAGACAAATACATATCAAAATAGTAGCACTCTAGTTATATAGGTGCGAGGGCAAACCGGAAAAGGTGCGAACTTCAGCCTTTTTTGGGTGGGTGAGGCCTAAGGCATTTTGCCAAAAAAGGCTGAAGTTGTCTTTTCCGGCCTACTTTTCTTTGGATACTTTCTTTTGTAGGAGCAAAAGAAAGTATCATAATAAACCAAATAAATTAATTGTTTTGAGAAAAGAAGAAGGGTGCCCTTTTGAGACACCCTCTTTTTTATTCTTAATTTACATGAAGTTAGCCGTCTTATGTAATTTTTTTATTTGCCATTGAAGAACAAATAAAGTCAATAGCGATGAAGTAAAATCGGCAACCGGGCCACCGAGCCAAACGCCTTTCAATCCCCATAAATGAGGAAGAATTAAGATTGCTGGGATAAGAAACAAAACTTGTCTTGTAAGTGAAAGAAAAATAGAGATTTTTGCTTTACCAATTGATTGGAAGAAACTTGATGTTACTATTTGAAAGCCAACAACAGGGAACATCATAAGGTTTAGCCTCATACCTGTGACTGACAGATTAATAAGTTCGCTATTATTATTAAAGGCTGTTGCAATGAGTTTTGGGAAGATTTCTGCAAGCAAAAATCCAAAGCTGGTAACACATGTTGCAGCAAGAATGGTCA
Organism: uncultured Rikenellaceae bacterium; assembly: GCA_964516485.1. Taxonomy (GTDB): domain Bacteria; phylum Bacteroidota; class Bacteroidia; order Bacteroidales; family VadinHA17; genus LD21. The sequence continues at coordinate 11,270 of CAZEYY010000026.1, read as the reverse complement.
GTTTAAAGGCCTTTATAACACGAGGGATTTTTCGTGCGCCAAAATTATATCCTACTATTGGTTGCATTCCCTGGTTAAAGCCCATTACTATCATAGCCACCAGATTTGCAATACTGCCAATGATTCCAAAAGCACCAATTGCATAGTCTCCACCATACTTTTTAAGACTAAGGTTCATTATTAAAAAAACAGCGCTACCACTTATAAGAATGAAAAAGTTCGACATTCCAATTGAAACGATATCCCGGATTATTACCCTTTTCAACCTCATGTATCCAGGAAGAAAATGCACGAAACTATTAATTTTTGAAAAGTGAATAACTGTTGATGCAGTTCCAATAAATTGAGCAATAACAGTGGCTAATGCTGCTCCTCTGATGCCACATTTAAAAACAAAGATAAATACCGGAGCCAGAGCAAGGTTGACTATTACAGTAGTGAGTGTTGTTGTCATTGCCTTATTAGGGTATCCAGATGCCCTCATTATACTGTTCATACCAAGATAAAGATGAGTAAAAACATTACCTGCCAAAATAATCTGCATAAATTCTTTGGCATAAGGCAAGGTATCCTTGCTTGCTCCAAGAGCATAGAGAATAGGCTCTATAAAAATAAAGGCAGCAAGCGCAACAACAATACCGAGTATAATATTCAACATTACAGCATTGCCAAGAATCATAGTTGCTCCTTTTCTATCGTGTTCTCCCAGCCTGATGGAGACCATAGTGCTTGCACCAATTCCAACCATAGCACCAAAAGCTGCAGTAATATTCATTAATGGGAATGTAAGGGCGAGGCCTGAAATTGCCAGGGGACCAACTCCCTGCCCAATAAAAATTCGATCGATAATATTGTATAAAGAGGCTGCCGATGTTGCAATTATAGCGGGAACCGAATATTGTAATAGCAATTTCCCAACTCCTTCTGTCCCTAAATTATGAGGATTGCTTTTGCTTGCCATAAAATCATAATACTAAAAAACGCGTGCAAATATCCTCATTTTAGCGCAACTATTACGATATGAGTTAGGAATTTTGAAGTCGAATGTAAGGTATGTAATTAATAATCAATATTTTATTTTAATTACCGAACTATTTTTCCTGAACATTTAAAAGAGAATATATGTCCTCCGGTCAATCCAATCATTACAGATTCGATTAAAACTCTCAATTAATTGGTTCGATAATCGTACTGTGAGGATCACCAGAAGCAGCATTTTATTGAATGCTGCTTTTTTTGTTTGTTTCATTTTCCCTTTCTTTGATACATATTTTCAACTTAAGATGATAACAGTCACAATACATAATAATGGTATTATAACTGACCTTAAAGCAGAGCCAGACTCAACACTGCTAAACACTTTACGAACCAACGGGATTGAGGTATACTCTCCCTGCGGAGGAAACGGAAGATGCGGTAAATGCAATGTTATGGTAAAGGGTACCGGACTGGTGCCTTCCTGCTCGTATTTTATAAAGGAGGACATAGAAATCATACTACCGGATAAAAGAGAAGCAAAGGTCCTTGTTGAACAGCACCGGCATACAGTAGTCCTCCCGCTGATGCCAGGCAATTCATCATCACTTTCAGTATATCCTCATGGTGTTGCTGCCGATATAGGAACAACTACGATTGTACTTTACCTTGTTAATCTTGTTACTGGTGTAATCACAGATACAAGGGCTATTCTCAATCATCAGGCGAAATATGGTGCAGACGTAATTACCAGGATACAATTCTCTGCTTCACATCCCAATGGCCTTGAAATCCTTCACAATGAGCTGATAGATGCTATTAACAAGGAATTAAAAGCCATGACCAGGGTTGCAGATATTTCTGAAAATGAACTTGTGAGATTTGTATTTGCCGGAAACAC
>CAZEYY010000026.1:3715-9294 GCA_964516485.1 uncultured Rikenellaceae bacterium | reverse complement strand
CTGGCACTTATCACTGAGAATGAGGTACTGTGCTGCTCAACAGCAGCAGGCCCTGCCTTTGAGGGAGCAAAGATCTCATGTGGAATGGGCGCGGTTACAGGAGCAATCTCGGCCTTCGGGGATAATGGATTAACAGTGATCGGAGATGAAAAACCCACCGGGATCTGTGGTTCGGGACTGATCGACATTGTAGCCTGGCTGCTCGGGAGCAATAAGCTCAATAACGAAGGTCAGCTGAAAGAAGACTTTGTTGTTGTTCCTGAAAATAAATCAGGAAACGGAACTGCAATTACTATAACACAGAATGATATCCGTGAGGTTCAGCTGGCAAAATCAGCGATAGCCTCAGGTCTCAGGATATTGCTTAAGCAGGCCGGAATGTCTTTTGAAGAACTTGATGCATTGTTTCTTGCAGGTGGTTTCGGAAATTACATAAATACAGGAAGTGCAATCAGAATCGGATTGTTGCCTGAAAAAATGAAAGATAAAATCATTACTCTCGGGAACACCTCGGGTACCGGAGCAATACTGGCCCTTAAATCGGTTAAGTTCGATGAGATCGTTAAAAAACTTCTTTCAAAAACAAGACATGTAGAGCTTGCATCCGATGAAGACTTTGAGCTTGAGTATGCGATGAATATGTTCTTTTAAAGGCGGAGGGCGGAGGGCGGAAGGTCTACAGGCTACATATTCAAAAGATAATTGCACGATTGATATAAAAGTCTGTCCCATGACATAATCCTAATTGCCCTGCGGCTAAATCTTCCCTGATATCCTCACTCGATTCCACTGGAAAAGCAAATTCCGGTCGTGAATTATACCAGCACCGTTTGATGGGAGTGTCGGCAAGAATCCTTTTCAGAGTACCAGAATCAATATTCACTTTTTATGATAATCCGTGGAAATTATTCAGACAATTTCCTCCAGAAGGTTAAGCTCAGATACTTTTCGTGTTTTTCCGTCAACAAGTAATGTTTTTATCTCATAAGGCGAAAAACGGCATTCATAAGTCGCTCCGGCAAATCTCAGGTCAAGCATTGCTATAGAATCCTTACCCAGCATTTCGACACATCTCACAACAATATTATTGCCTGATTCTGACTTCTTTACAGCGCTGACTATAACATTATCAGCACTAACCGACAGAAAGGAGCCAGAAGCGGCAAGTACTCCCTCATGTATACCCTGGTAGATAGCCGGTGCAGGTGCAATGAATTCCTCTGCAATTCTTGGAATATTTATTTCATTCCACTTCCCTGAATGCGGCACGACGAGCATCCTGAAAGTCTGAATACCCTGATCCATCCACAAATGGCTATCAGCCATATCAAGCACTCTTGGATTGTGATGGGCATATACCGCTGAACGGGCAACTGATATTCGCAGGTCGCTCCCAAGAACACTGTAACCATATTTAGCATCATTAATGACTGCAAGACCCTGTACTTTCCCTTTCCGCTTACCGGATATATCAACCCAGCGCTGACCGGGATCTTCATCACCATTTACAGGCCTTTCAATTGTGCCATAGGCTGCTTCATATACGGCGGAAGGAGATTCAATATCAGCCGGGAAAGAAAACTTAAGCATCCTCAGATGTTCGTGCCAATCGAGCTGGACCTTTGCTTCAATGTTTTTTACACCGCTGCACAGGGACCAGTCGATAGTAAGAACAGACTCATTATACTTTGAAACTGAACGCATTTTAACTCTCAATGGTCCTTTTTCGAGAAGAGAAACTACTGAATCAGAGAACTTTCCGATGACCTTGCTGAATGATTTTATATCATGACTCCATGTATCGCTCGGATCATCTATAATCAGCGCCTGAAATCCTCCGGAGGTCTGAGTAAAGATGTCTGTGTTTTCCTTTTTGTCGAAAATCATTACGTTTCCACCCGGTCCAAAGCTTAGTCTGAAATATTCATTCTCAATGCTGTTCCCTGAGAAGTTCAGATCATTCTGCTTCGCGGATATATTTCCCTCTGATACTTTTATCTGTTTATAACCCATAGGAGGTAATAGGGCCTGTACCAATAACTTTTTCCTGTCTCCTGTTTCTGTGGATGCATGAACCCATTGATGATTCAGGATTTTTCCACTTTCATCAGTAACTACTGAGCCTGCCGCTTTTAAATTCCAGCTCAGATCATACTCGATGAGTGCATTTACCTGCCATGCATGTGGATTAAATGCGAGGATATACTGGGAAGCAGGATCAGTTGCCGGGATCTGCCATTCAAGCTTCTGAAGCGATTTGTATGTCGTTTGCTCTGCCACATCCAGTGCATGACCAAATCCGTTCCGTGCTGTTTCAGAATGATCAAACAGGGATGAACCGGCGAGGCTGTCGTGGAACTGAAGGAACAGAACTCTTTTCCAGGCTTCAGTCAGATCATCATAAGGATACTCGAAGTCCCATGCCATAGTACCTGTTGCAGCAATCTTCTCTGCAACTATCAGGGCACTCTCAGCTGTCCTGTTTCCCTTTTTTATTGCCGACTCGGCAGTATAACAGCCTGGTGCATGATGCTGAAGATCATCCTTTACAACAGGAATCTTCAGGTCTTTCTGTGCCTGCATCTCAGCAAAATACTTCTCAGGAGTACTGAAGAATATTTCGGGGGCCTTTTTATCCTTTTGCAGATCCAGTATTGACGAAATGTTCTCTTTTGTTGCGCCGCCGCCATGATCCCCTACACCATAAAATGCCATAAAGCTTTTCATGGGCTGTGAAGCTGACTTAGAAAGGATATTCCCAATCCTAGTCTTTACAGATCCTTCGTCATTATAGCTTACCTGTATCCTGTAAGTCAGGACTTTTGATCCGTCGGGCCCTTCCCACCAGAACAGATCGGACGGAAGGTTTTTTTCATGAGGAGCAGGCCGCATGAAGATGTAATTCTCCATTCCCTGCTTTTTAATTATCTGGGGTAATGTTGCTGTATGTCCGAAAGAATCAGGATTGAAAGCCACTGTCGCTTTCCTTTCAAACAGCTTCTGAAAGGTCTTCTGTCCATACAATCCCTGTCTGACAAGCGATTCACCACAGGGAATATTAACATCAGGCTCAACCCACCAGCCTCCCACTATATTCCAGCGTCCTTCCTCGATCCTCTTCCTGATTTCATTTATCATCCCGGGATCATTCTCTGAAACCCATTCATAAAACTGGGCGGAACTGCTTACAAAAGCAGCACCAGGAGTTTCATTCAGTCTGTCAAGTGCTGAGCGGAAAGTGCTGTGGACAACTGCTAAGCCTTCTGACCACGGCCATAGCCACACAGGGTCAATATGAGCATGGCCTATCATGTAAAACCTGAATTTTCCGGCATCAGAGGGCCAGTCCTGCAAAAGAACATCTGAAGAAATTATTGAATTCCTTGATATTGATATGAAGAATGAGGTACAGGCAGCAGTATTAATAAAACTTCTGCGTGAGATCCGTCCTGCTTTACTATTATCAGCCTTATCCATTTCTTATTTTCTTAATACCTGTTTACCATAAACCTCAATCCAGTCAAGCCGTGAACATGCATCACTGCCACCACCCGGCATGAGATCGGTAAAGCCGATTTCCTCCACTTTCGACAGATCGGGACTGGCAACAGGCTTGATCTCGATTATCTTATTGATATTCAATGAATACCAGCTGAGATCCTGGATATTGAATTCAGTTATCTTCCAGTCCTTTGAAAGACAATCACCCTGGGTGCTTACAAGCCAGGTTCCGTCAGCCAGTTTCACAATAAGATGAAGGCAACGCAATCCTGCCTGTTTTGACCTCCACAGCACCTTTGAATATCCAGCAAGGTCAGCATAAAATTTATCATGCTGAAGTGTTACCGCCCAGTTCCCTGTACAGAGCCCAGACCATATATAATAAGGATCATCAGCAGGAGCTTCATGGTGACTCTTTTTTATACTGTCACATCCAGGTCCGTAGAGTTTTAAAAGCAGATCAGGATTGCTGACATGCCCCTGGGTAACCGGGGTTGCCGCAGGAATCTCTTTCCAGTCTTCCCTGAAAAATAAACCGGGACGATACTGGGCAGAAGATGAATAAACACTCAAAATGAGAATGGCCGATAAAAAAATATTTTTCATAGCTCTTCGCATATTGTATATTACTGATATAAAGTCTGTTATTCAAAGATAAATGTTCCGTAATTTTCAATTTCATGAAAACCCTTTCTTACTTTCTGCCAGGTGAAATATGAAATGCCATTATCATAATCGATCCTGTACATGTTTGCTCTCCATTTTGTACCTGAGACCGGAGGAACATTATTAAGTGGAACGAGAAGTTTGAAAGGAACAAAAAATTCTGCTTTCCATCCCTTGACGCTTGCTCCGCTTTCCATCTTGCCCCCAACTACGGATGTTGCATGATGTGTTCTTCTTTCTCCCTCATAATGCCACGGCTGCCAGCCGTAGAAAGTACCCTTGAAATTTGGTATTATTATAGGTAATTCATAGTTGGTGGGTGACAGTTCATACTCAAAGTAAACAGGAAAACTCTCATCGGGCCAAAGGAACATTTCAACAACATCTTCTGTGAATATATTCTGGAAATCACCAACAAGCGTTGTGGTGAGCTTTTTATCGACGCAATCATACAGGAAATAAATACCTTTTTCCGAATACAAAACCTTTACCTTGGTTGGATAATCAGATTTTCCTCCTTCTTTCAGGTTCAGCTTCACCCATTCAGTTTTATTCCATTCCGGAGAGCTCCCCTTTCCGTCAACTTCAAAATCGCTACACTTCTTAATAAGCAGAGAACCTTTTTCCTCCGGCATTGAGTAAACACATTTCCCGGATAACAATACGAGCATCAGCAACAAAGCTGAAATTTTTGCAAATACTTTCATAATAATCTGATTTTTAATATTTTGTTAATGAATCACAATATCTTTTCCATACCTCATTGTGCTTATATTTCCATAAGCATCTTCAGCATAAAGTTCAGCATTATAAAAGCCAAAACCTCTAACAGGAATACTGAAGCTGAAAATTCTGTCAGCTTTATAACGGTCACCATCTCTTCCTGCATCATTAAGCTGTACAGAAAAATTCTTTGAAGAATCTTTTTTATTTGTAAATGTTACGTAGACTTTTACAATGGCAGCTCCGTCTGTTAGCCTGGCAATTACTGTATTATCACCGGTTACTCTTAGCCAGCCGGCCACAGGAGCTGTCTTATCCGTTCCTGTTACAGAAACATTCACTATACCCTGTTTAATTATATGGTCCGGTGTGTTACCAATCCAGTATTCAACAACATTTGTAAGTCTGGAACCAGCCGGCAACTTTGATGAGACAACAAGCTCAGAATATTTTGCAGAACCTCCCACATGGTCATAGGCTCCCCAGTAATCGGAGTGTCTTATATTCTCACCCTTACTGTTCACTTCCCTGTCATGAACAAGAACCTCGGTTCTGTGTAATGAATTTCCATCCCTTACAAGAATAACGATTGACTCGCCCGGATTAATAATGCCATCACCATTTCCGGCCCCCAGAATAAGGGTATCAATCTCATTTCCCCTTGCAGAAACGATTACCTTCCGTCCATC
>CAZEYY010000026.1:0-3615 GCA_964516485.1 uncultured Rikenellaceae bacterium | reverse complement strand
TTTTCAATACTCCATTCGGCAAGAGAAAGTTCAGCCTTGCCCGAAGGCTCATTTATTCCAATTTCGTGAAGACTTCCATTGAAGTCGAGGGTCAGTCTGCCCGACTGGTTGCTTTTTACCGGATAGCTTTTTTTAGTATTGTTAAAGAGATCTATATCATTAATAAGGTACTCTGCATTCTTTTTATAAACGGGAGCAGTGACAAGGCGTACATTTACAGAAGGAATAAGCTCACCGTCAGGCAGATGCTGACGAACCGAGCATCTGAATCCGTTGATGTCAGTCTTTTCCAGGACAGTAAAGCCTGAAACATCCCTGTCGGTTGTCACGTCGTAATCCCAGACAGAAAATGAAGGGTAAACATCAGTATGATTCCATCGCTCCGGTCTTTCAGGCGGATTTGCAAAGGAAGCAGTCAAAAATGAAAACATATCTCCCATTCCACATGTTGAATGTGCAGCAGGATATACAGCATATTCATAATTGTCCATAACATGAAGCCATACTTTGTTCAGATCCCTGTGATAATATCGGATAAAATCCTCATTTCCATAATTCAGCCTGACATTAACCCCCTCATAATTCCGGAACATTTCAGTATGCCTGTATTCAGCAGGGAAGTCTTTTGGGCCTGCAACAAACTCCGCAGAACCACAGAAGTTACCAATTGCACATATCATATCGGGATATTTGCCTCCAATCCAATAAGCCATAAAACCACCCATTGAGAGGCCGGATATTGCACGATGGTTCCGGTCAGGTATTGTCCTGTAATTTTCGTCGATCTGCCTCACCAGCTCAGGGAAGTATAAAGGAAACTGCCGCAGTGTTTCAACAGGACCAATGTTATAAGGCCGGAGATAGTATTCTTCATTGGCACTCCGGTTATAGCCATCGGATTTCACAACAATAACATCATTTCGTGAAACAAAGGCAGCGATATTGTCACCTCCGTTATCATCGCCCTTTTCAAAATGATTGTAACCATCAGGACCACTGCCGAAAAATCTTTGTGACCAGCCATGATAAAAATAAATTACCGGGTATCGCTTCCCGGGAGACGAGCTGTAACCGGGCGGAAGAAAAATCCTGTAAGACCTGATCTCTCCAAAAACATTACTATAATGCTTTGAATCAATTATACTTACCCCATCCTGGGCAGAAGCATTAAAATAAAATGCACTCGCACAAACGATTAACAGAAAAATACCGGTCTGATGCCTTCGCATAATGTTATTCAGTTATAAATGTAGCTTATGCAAATTAGCACAAATTAACCTTCCCGACAATTAATTCGGGTGAATAATAACAGCAGTATTACTATATTTGAATCAGATAAAATATAAGCTGATAAAATCAAAATATACTAATGGATAATTCAGCACTTATTGAATTAACGAAGAAATTACTCTCATTCAATACAATAAATCCTCCCGGCAATGAAGAAGGCATTGCCCGTTTCTGTGCAGAAATCCTGTCTGCTGATGGTTTTGAGGTAAGACTGCCGGAATTTGAATCCGGACGCCTGCACCTGATAGCCGAAAAAGGAATTACAAGCCACAAGGCGCCTGTTGTTTTCTCCGGGCATTTCGACGTTGTCCCGCTTGGTGCAGCTGAATGGACTACTGATCCGTTTGGAGGAGAGGTACGTGATGGAAAGATCTATGGCCGTGGCTCCGGAGACATGAAAGGCGGAGTGGCAGCAATGATGCTTGCAGCTATGGATGCTTTCAGGGAAGGAACTTCAGAATGTGGTGTAAAACTGATATTTACAGCAGCTGAAGAACTTGGATGCAAAGGTATTGAACAGCTTGCCAAAAGCAGTGGAGAGATAGGACAGGCAAGCGCCCTCATAATTGGAGAACCTACATCAAACATGCCAGCCACAGGTCATAAGGGGGCTATCTACATGAATGCCGTGACTAAAGGAAAAACAGCACATTCATCAATGCCCCACCTGGGTGAGAACGCCATCTACAAAGCCGCTGAATCAGTGCTGAAAGCCAGGGATTTCAGATTTAATGTACAGGAAGATCCACTACTTGGATATCCGACTATCAATGTCGGGAAAATAAGCGGAGGCCTTAACCTGAATTCTGTTCCTGATCATGCTGAATTCACAATAGACATAAGGACAACATCAAAAACAAACCATGAAGAGACTCTGAACCGGCTTGCACATGAACTGGGAACTGAAACAAATCTTGAAATACTAGTAAATATGACTTCCGTTCATACTAATGAGGATGAGCCATTTGTACGGCTTATGTATGATATCTGCGGTATCAGCAGAGTCAGTCATGGATTTCCGAAAGCCCTTCCCTACCTCACTGACGGTTCAGTCTTGCAGAAAGCCTACAATGGAGCTCCGACTGTAATACTGGGTCCGGGAGAACCTGAAATGGCACATAAAACAGATGAGTACTGTTACATTAACAAATTAGAAGAAGCTTACAGAATTTATAAAAACATAATATTAAAATGGAGGAATTATATATGCTGAACTTACCAGAAAAAATTACGAATGAAGAACAACTGGAAGAATTACTTTCAAGACCGGGAAAAGAAGCAGTGGAGATGTTTTCACGTCTCGATGGAGATATTATTTTCCTTGGCGTTGGGGGCAAAATAGGAATATCGCTTGCAATGATGGCCAGAAGAGGCTGTGAACAGGCAGGTATAAGAAAAAGGATAATAGGTGTTTCCAAATTCGAATCAAAAGAGCAGCGCTCAAAACTTGAAAAGGCAGGCATTGAAACTATTGACGGTGATCTGCTTGATGTAAAATTTACAGATTCACTTCCAAAGGTTAAGAATGTATTTTACCTGGCAGGAATGAAATTCGGTTCAACCGAGAATCTGTCCCTCACCTGGGCAATAAACACATGGCTGCCGGCAATAGTGGCTGACAGCTTCAGACAATCTAGAATTGTTGCATTCTCAACCGGATGTGTCTATCCCCTTGTTCCTGTAAATTCAGGCGGATCAAAAGAGAGTGATCTTCCGGAAGCAACAGGTGAATATGCACAATCATGCCTTGGAAGGGAAAGAATGTTCGAATTCGGAAGCATCAGAAACAAAACGAGGGTTGCACTGATCAGACTAAACTACTCTGTTGAAATGAGATATGGGGTTCTTGTTGATATAGCAATAAAAGTAAAGAACAGACAGCCAGTGGACCTTACAATGGGATATTTCAATGCAATATGGCAGGGCGACATGAATGACTATGTACTAAGATCTATCGAGCTGGCTGAATCACCTGCCAGAGTGCTTAACATAACAGGACCAGAATTGCTCTCGGTAAAAGAAACTGCAGAGGAATTTGCAAAGCTGTTCGGAGTTGAAGTTAAATTTACAGGAAAAGAAGCCACAACCGCACTGCTGAATGATTCCACACTTGCCTATAGTCTGTTTGGAAAGCCTGAAGTATCTGCATCACAGGTAATTAAATGGATTGCCGGATGGCTGTCAGAGGATAAGGGCATACTAGGCAAACCCACTCATTTTGAGGTTAGGGACGGGAAGTATTAAAAAGGTGGAAGGCGAAAGGAGAAAGGCTCCCGATAGCTCCTAAAATCCGCATGTTTGATTTGATAATAGATTTTGAAGCTA
>CAZEYY010000025.1:0-35782 GCA_964516485.1 uncultured Rikenellaceae bacterium | reverse complement strand
AATGCATGGGACAGGAGCCTCATCATTTCTCTTTGCTGCTTTCGTTCGGTTATATCCTCGATAAGGAAAACAAATGATCGGGATGAATTGGATGAATCAATTGGTGACCCCAGAAACCTGCACCAGATAGGCCCTTTTTTCAGATTTAAACGGATTGTTTTGTCAATTTTTATATCCGGTTTATTAAAAGCTGATAATAAATGTTCTGCATCATCACCCGTATAGGAAAAGAGAATTTCCGCAACTGTCTTTTCATTACACTCATTTTCTGTAAGTTCCAGGATATCACGAAATTCGCTGTTTGTCCACTGAATCCTCTCATTTGTCAGCATGCAAAGGCCCACAGGTGTGTTTTCAAGGATCAGACTTTGAAATGCTGAATTTTTGCGCAGTTCATTCATAATCTGGTATCTTTCATTTTCTGCGCTTGTTGCATTCCTGAAAATAGTCTTAGTAATATATATTATAAGTACGTAAACTGACTAATTCTGAAACATAGAATTAGTAATTACTTCAGGGTTAATAGGTATTTTCAGATATATGTACCTGTCAAATTTCGTACTTTCTTACTAGATAATTAATATAAAACAATAAGAACCTGTTCCGGACTGACAGATTATTATTTTAAACCTGCAAAAGCTTTATTCGGGATCTGATAATAAATGGATGATCAGGAGAAGAAACTGCCTTCCAGTTACTCCTGAATAGTCTGATGGCTGCTTTATTTTATAATGAAGTTCCTTATGAACTGCTTTTTGAAGTTATCACCCAGGTACGCTGATTTCTTTCCAGTCAGAATTATCTCACCCTGGTTTGTATAGCTGTGAACATGTTTAAGATTAATAATAAAGGAACGGTGCACTCTCTGAAAACTGTTTCCTGAAAGCATCTCTTCGTAATATTTCAGATTCTTTGAACTGGTTATCATTTTTTCATTGTTAAGATGAATTTTTGTACAGTATCCGTCAGCTTCGCACATAATTATTTCATTTACTTTAATTACATCAAAGCCATTGTAATGAGGAACAGTAATTATCTGATCATCAGATGAAATATTTAGTTTGCCTTCAAGAAATTTCAGTATTTCAAAGGTGTCCTGTAACGACTGTACTGAAGAATTTACCTGTTCAGTTATACCTGAGAATTCCTTTTCATGACTGAGCTTGGTAATTGCTCCGGTGTAATTCTTGTGAGCGTTGACTGCACTTTTTAATCCGTTCGACATCTCTTTCAGGAACTGGTCCTTCTTCTTGTTCATCTGAAAAAGCTGCATCTCGTATTCCATCTGCCTCGATACATCAGCTACCTGTGAAAGAGTATAGACCATCTGCCCGTTGTCATCATGTAAAATTGTATTATACCAGATGCAATAAATTATGCTTCTGTCTTTTCTGTAGTTCCTGTTCTTGGAGATGAGGAAATTTTTCTTCTCGACTATGAGGTTTTTCATTGTTTCCTCAACGAGCGGAATATCCTGCTCGTAAATTATAATAAGGTCCATTATCTTCTTTCCGGTAACTTCTCTGGATTCCCAGCCAAAGATATCCTCTGCACCTCCGGTCCATAATGTGACAACGAAATCTGAATTCCACTCAATTACTGCAAGCGGAGAATTGTCAATATAAAAATTCAGGCGCTGGTCGTCAATTCTGCTGCTTTCCCTGCCTTTTAGTGATTTTTTCATGGTGCCATGAATTAGTTCATAAAACAGAGTCTTTACCCTGGAAGGATCATTATTTGACAAATTTGTGTATCAGTATAATAAAAGGCTGATATTACAAAAGTTCTTTTTTTCACCGCATATTTATGATAAATGCGAATCAGTTGTGAGTTTTATGGATCAGGTTCAGGTGTATTCCTGATATTCAGCTTGTATATAATATCAAAGTTAACAAATTAATCCTGTGTATTATTCAGATGATCAGTTTTTAAGCACTGGTTGACCTGCATTTTCAAAACATAAGGTTAATACCGGCGGTTTATTTTTGCAAATTCAGAAATTAATAACTAATTATGACAGCTTAATACAACTGATCCGAAGAATTAAATAACAAGGTAAAAAAACACTCTGATGAAGACCAAAACTACCATCATTCTTTCTTCAATGATGTTCCTCCAGTACTTTATCTGGGGCTCATGGTATGTGACAATGGGTACCTTTATGTCGAAGTATCTGGGCTCATCGGGTATCCAGATAGGCGCTGCCTACAGCGCTCTGGCAATAGCTACGATGATCTCTCCGTTCTTTGTCGGCATGGTTGCCGACCGCTATTTTGCCGCACAAAAGGTCATGGGTATTCTTCATATAGTTGGAGGGATACTTCTTTTCCTTGCTTCGAAAATAACAACAAACGGTGCCTTTTACTGGGTTATACTCTTCTATTCCTTAGCCTACATGCCTACAATTGCGCTTTCAAACAGTGTGGCTTTCAGGCAAATGACAGATATCGGGACCCAGTTTCCACCCATCAGGGTATTCGGAACAATAGGATGGGTAATATCGGGTTTCATGATCTCCTTCCTTGGCATTGAACAGACTCCCCTAACATTTTATATGGCAGCCCTTGTTTCAGTGGCTCTGGGACTTTACAGTTTCTTCCTGCCTGATACACCTCCGCAAAAGGAATTGCCTGCCTCCTCTGCAAAATCTGTCATGGGGATTGATGCCCTGGTACTCTTCAGGGATAAGCCCTATCTGATATTTTTCATAGCAGCCATTTTTGTATGCATTCCTCTTTCATTCTATTTTGGTTTTGCAAACCTTTTCCTTAATCAGTCAGGCATGCAGAATACAGCAGGTAAAATGGTGCTGGGACAGATCTCAGAAGCCTTATTCATTCTTGCTATACCTTTCCTTTTCAACAGGATAGGAGTGAAGAAAATGCTGATGATTGGCATGACTGCCTGGCTTCTGCGTTACCTATGTTTTGCCTATGGAAACATGGGCCCCAATGTATGGATGCTTTACACAGGTATAATACTCCATGGCGTATGCTATGATTTCTTCTTTGTCACCGGTTACATGTACACCGAGAAAAAATCAAATGAGAGGATTAAAAGCGCTTCACAGGGACTCTTCACCTTCGTTACCTATGGACTGGGAATGTTCATCGGCACCTGGTTTTCAGGCTTTGTAACAACATACTATACTGTAGGACAGGAGTATCAGTGGAGAAATATCTGGTTTGTACCCGCGTATATTGCAGTTGCTGTCCTCTTGCTTTTTATATTCTTCTTCAGGGAAAAGAAGGAAATTAATATTGTGAAGTAGGTCATTTGCGCTTCGCGCGTCATTGGTGGTCATTTGCCCTGCGGGCGTCATTGGTGGTCATTTGCACTGCGGGCGTCAATGATAGTCATTTGCGCTTCGCGCGTCATTGATGGTCATTTGCCCTGCGGGCGTCATTGGTTATGTTTGCCTATTGTTTTTATATAGTTATTTAGCTTAATACCTATGCTATCAATTTCAATACTAAAGGAATTAAACTCATCTTTGGAGATCAGGTTTCTGTTGAATGCTTTGGTGAGCCATGTTTTTGTTTCATATAATGATCCTCTCGAATAGTAACTGAAATTGATGTTTTCCTTGTAATGATATCTGCCATAACCTTCACTCAGGTTAGCGGCTATTGAATCTGCTGCTCTGACAAGCTGCTTGCCTACTGTGTCTTTTGTGAAGAAATCCCAGTTGTTAACTATATTCCATATCTTCTCAGCTAAATCCATGGATAAAGCATAAACCTTTAATTCTTCAAGTTTCATTTGAAAATCCTTTTAGCACTAAACAGGTCTAAATTACTAATACTGCTTCAAAAAGCATCATACATAATAAAAATTAGTTGCAATCAATGACAACCAATGACAACCAATGACAACCAATGACAACCAATGACAACCAATGACAATCAATGACAATCAATGACAATCAATGACAATTGATTTAATTCTGCACCGTAACCTCCCACGTTCCGGGTTCATTAATTATGAACTCAAAGGTGACATCGGTAAGCACTGTACGCATGACATTCCAGGTACGGTACTGTAGCCTTATATTTACAGGAAAGGTTACATTCTGAAGTCCGTAAGCATTGCCAGGGCGAAATTCATCACCGCTTGAAGGTGACATCGAGAAGTCCTGAACTGTTGTGTTTGGAGAACCTCCGAGGGTAAGCTTAATCTTTACCTGATTGGGTGTATTTGCTGTCTTTACAAAAGCAGAACGCGCAACAAACCTGCTCTGAAGGACTTCGTATCTTTTGGTTTCTTTTTCACCTATATACTTATCGGCTCTCCAGTAACCTGCTCTTGCAGAGTCGCTTCCATATACCATTCTTCCGGAACCTTCCCTTAAGCCCTCCTTGAAATATCCTTGGTAATATGTTCCGTTTTCCCAGCGGTAAAGGCCAAGTCCTTCAGGGAGTCCCTTGCGGAATTCCCCTTCATATCTGTCAATGCCGATTGCAGATCCTTTACCATGTGCGAGTCCTTTTCTGCAATCACCTGTATATGTTCCTGTCAGCCTTGGAAGCAATACCTTGCAGGCGCCTTCCTGGGCAATTAAAATATTGCCGGAAATCAAAAAGATTACTGTAAAAATGATTCTCATTTTGTGAGCTTTATTTTGCACTTTAGTTGTGATTATCAAAGATATCAAAATAAGCTATATTTACAGTTAATGCTAATTTTAATGATATGAAAATGCGGCTCATTCTGCTAATTGCTATACTGATACCAGCATCTTTTCCCTTGCTTTCCCAGCAGTTTGCTTCTCTCGAAAAAGACAGGGTAGTTCTTGATAATGGCAAAATTGTCAGGATCATTGAGTTTGATAAGTCAAAAGGTACAATTGTGTCTTCAAGCATGAAAATGAAGGATGGGCCAGGTGAATTCATGGCTGCAGGATCGGAAGAGTTCTCATTTCTTGTCAACGGCAGAAAAGTATCAGGTAACGACAGGTGGATAGTAATTGATACGAAATATTTAAGTGATGCTCACGGCGGCCATGGAGCCTCAGTAGCAGCCCGTAATCCTGAGCTGAATATCAGCCTGACGATAAAT
Organism: uncultured Rikenellaceae bacterium; assembly: GCA_964516485.1. GTDB lineage: Bacteria > Bacteroidota > Bacteroidia > Bacteroidales > VadinHA17 > LD21. The sequence continues at coordinate 30,724 of CAZEYY010000025.1, read as the reverse complement.
TATATACTTTATCAGGGACTGCCTCTGATAAAGAAAAATCTGATTATTGAAAATACCAGTAAGGCAGATTTGAATATAGAATCAGTTGATATAGAGAGCATTAAGTTTGGAGGGGATGATGGCACGCATACATGGATAATGCATGAATACGGCCGGCAGAAGGCCCTTGGACCTTTTGTTGGCGAATGTTATGACCCTGTTGTTGTTGCTCACCAGTTCAGGAATAAAAGGGGAATAGTCTTAGGAAATGAAGCGCCGGGTGTTATGAAACGGACAACAGCTTTCCTTAAACCGCAACAGTTCACTGCCGGTCTGACGCATGCAGACCAGAACTATTGCTTCAGAAAATGGATAAAACCTTCCGGTAAATGGGAGAGCACTCAGGTTTTTACAGCTGTTTATGAAAATTCTTCCGATCCTTATGAAGTTCTGAATACAACAGTCAGCGATTATGTAAGATTATACATGGGAACAAGGCTCAGCCAGATTCAGGAAAAGCCTGTTTTTGTGTACAATACCTGGGAGCCTTTTCTTCATAATATTAATGAAAAGCTAATATATGAGCTCGCTGATGCGGCTGCAGAATGCGGAGTGGAAGAGTTCATAATTGATGACGGCTGGCAGGACTCCTATGGCGACTGGGGAATCAATAAGGAAAAGTTCCCGAACGGCCTGAAACCGGTTTTCGATTATATTAAATCAAAAGGCATGAAACCGGGAGTATGGATAAGCCTGGGAGCTGCTGAATCGAAAAGCCGGGTTTTCAGGGAACATCCGGAATGGCTCGTCAGGAAGGCAGACGGCTCACCAATCAGCCTGCATGCCGACTTTGACAAAATGTATGACTGGGAAACTTATTCAATGTGCATGACTACAGGCTGGTATGATTACATAAAAGGTGTAATACTGGGACTTGTCAGGGAACATGGACTTGAGTACATAAAGGGTGATTTTGCCGTAGTGACTGGAGCTTATACAACAGATAAGACAAGATCGGGATGTCATGCAAAGGACCATCCTGCTCACCGCGACCGCAGTGAATCGATGCTGCAGATGTATCAGAGAACCTGGCAGCTTTTCGATGATCTGCATGCAGAAGCCCCGGGATTATTCATCGACTGCACCTTCGAAACAATGGGTGCTCTCCAGCTTATTGACCTTGATATGTGCAAGCATGCCGAGGGTAACTGGCTGTCGAACTTTTCCGAAAGAGTACCGCTTGGATCTCTGAGAGTCAGGAACATGTCGTGGTGGAGAACGCCTGTTATACCTGCCACGGCAATGGTCATCGGGAACCAGTATTTTGACGACCCTGAGTTTGAGCTGTCATTGATGTCTCTTAACGGCTCGCTGCCGATTGTGCTCGGTGATCCGCGCAGACTTACCAGGGAACAGAGAGCCGGTATGAAAAACTGGGCCGACTGGATGAGGAATGCCCAGGAAAAGCATGATTATATGTCTTTCCGTCAGGATCTTAAAGGTTATGGAGAACCTGCAGAAGGATTGTGGGACGGTTATCAGAGAATAAATACTGATTCAAAGTCAGGCGGCATTGTCGGAATTTTCCGTCAGGGTTCTGCTGAAAATACAAGGCTGGTCACTGTTAATTACCTCGATCCGGCAGCTGAGTATGAAATCAGGAAGGCACCATCAGGCAGGCTTATTCTTAAGGCTTCCGGGAAAGACCTTGCCGGTTCGGGATTTCCTGTTACACTGACAAAAAAGTATGACGGGGCAGTATATGAGGTGACTAAATCAGGAAATTGATACTTTTGTGAAATTTATTAACTCAGATATGATAGTAAACTGTGTACACATCAAAGTGAAGAAAGGTCTTGTTGATCGCTTTATTGAAGCAACAATTGTGAACCATAAACAGTCTCTGAAGGAGCCGGGAAACCTGAGGTTCGATGTGATCCAGATAGCTGATGATCCATGTCAGTTCATGCTTTATGAAGCTTATGAGTCTGAACAGTCTGCAGCAGAACATAAGCTCACCTCACATTATGCTGCGTGGAAGGATATTGTTGCCGATTATATGGAAGAACCACGTAAAGGTGTCAAATATAAAATAATAGAGCCCGACGATCCGTCACTATGGTAGATAATTTCCGTTTTGCACGAATACCCGCTGTTCATTTTGGCAAAGGTACATTTTCAACCCTGCCTTCATTATGCCGGAAATATGGTAAAAGTCTCGTTGTAGTTACGGGTAAAAGTTCTTTTATCAGGTCTCCTGAGGCAGAAACCTTCTTCAACAAGCTGAAGGAGGAGGGATTTACCTGGCGGCATGTTACTGTTGAAGGAGAGCCTTCACCTGACACTATTGACAGTGCAGTGCAAAATATTGGAAATGAAATAATTGATCTTGTTATTGGGATAGGAGGGGGAAGCGCTCTTGATGCCGGAAAAGCAATCTCTGCAATGCTGCGTTGTGAGGGCTCAGTAAAGGATTATCTTGAAGTTACAGGTACAAAGTCACACCCCGGAACAAAGGTTCCGTTCATTGCTGTGCCCACAACCTCAGGGACAGGCAGTGAGGCTACTAAAAATGCCGTGATATCGCGTATAGGTAAGGATGGCTTCAAACGCTCACTCAGGCATGATAACTTTGTTCCTGAAATAGCGCTTGTTGATCCCCTGCTTACTGTCAATTGCCCGCCTGACATTACAGCAGCCAGCGGTATGGATTGTTTTACGCAGCTTACTGAAGCTTACCTGTCAAACAGCGCAACACCTTACACCGATGCCCTGGCTCTTGAAGGCCTTAAGGAAGTGAAAAATTCTCTTGTAAGGTGCTGTATTGACGGATCAGATATCGAAGCAAGATCAGGAATGTCCTTTGCCGCCCTGACCTCAGGTATCTGTCTTGCAAATGCAGGTCTTGGTGTTGTTCATGGCTTTGCATCATCACTTGGCGCACGCTATAACATACCTCACGGATCTATCTGCGGAACTCTGATGTCTTCTGCCAATGAGATAAATGTCAGAGCTTTACGGAAGGAAGGGGGTAAGGCTGCATTATCTAAATATGCCGCGCTTGGACGATTGTTTCTTGGTGAAAAAGACTCTTGTGATGATTATTTCATCGACGGCTTTATTGATTTTTTGTTCAGGCTAAGCAGTGAACTGAAGCTGCCGGGGCTGAAATCAGCAGGCGCCGATTCATCCGATTTTCATGATCTGGTACAGCAAACCGAATGCAAGAACAACCCGGTTAAGCTTTCCCCTGAACAACTTTACGAAATACTTGATAAAAGATATTTCTGATTTTCTCTCTGTATATCTTCCTCTGTGTCCCTCTGTGTCTCTCTGTGGTCCTCTGTGTAACAAAACAGGAACATTAACGATGATCATTGAGTTAAAAAAATATTAAATTTACGGTAAGCTAATTTCGAACTAATCCTAATAAACCTGATATGAAAACCAGAAGTTATCTGATTATTGCCATTTTACTTGTATTGTTAATTAATTCACAGTACTCGACCGCCCAGCTCCCCAGGGAAACTGATGCTCAGAAAATCCAGAGAATGAAATGGTGGACCGATGCACGTTTCGGAATGTTCATTCACTGGGGCCTGTATGCCATGCCTGCCCGTCACGAGTGGGTGAAGAATTACGAAAGGCTTAATAACGACCAGTATCAGAAGTACTTCGAGATGTTCAATCCCGATCTGTATGATCCGAAAGAATGGGCAAGGCAGGCTAAGGCTGCAGGAATGAAGTATGTGGTACTTACTGCCAAACATCATGAGGGCTTTTGCCTGTTCGATTCAAAATTCACAGATTATAAGGCTACCAACACTCCGGTCGGAAAGGATCTTATTAAAGAATATGTTGAAGCCTTCAGGGCTGAGGGACTGAAAGTCGGATTCTACTATTCATTGATCGACTGGCATCATCCCGATTATACTATCGACAGGATGCATCCTCAGCGAACAGAAAAAGATGAGGATTATGCTTCCATGAATAAGGGAAAGGATATGAACAAGTACAGGGAGTACATGAAAAACCAGGTACGCGAACTACTTACCAACTATGGTGAGATAAGTATTATCTGGTTCGATTTTTCATTTCCAGGGAAAAATGGCAAAGGTCGTGCCGACTGGGATTCTGAAGGTCTGCTGAAGCTTGCACGCTCATTGCAGCCCGGCATAATTGTAGATGACCGGCTCGATCTGAAAGATATTGAGAGAGGCTGGGATTTTGTATCTCCCGAACAGGTTAAGGTTTCCAGGTGGCCTGAGTATAATGGAAAAAGGATTCCATGGGAAACCTGTCAGACCTTCTCCGGATCATGGGGTTATTACCGCGATGAGCAGACCTGGAAGAGCCCTGCACAGCTTATTGAGCTTCTTGTTGAATCTGTAAGCAAGGGAGGGAACCTCCTCCTGAATGTGGGACCAACTGCACGCGGAGCCTTTGACCAGAGGGCACAGGACAGGCTTAAGGCAATGGGAGAGTGGATGAAATATAACAGCCGTTCGGTTTATGGCTGCACTGAAGCTCCGGCCGAATTTAAGGCGCCCGGTAATACTCTGATGACATATAATCCGCAAACAAAAAGACTCTATGTTCATCTGCTTGCCTACCCTATGGGCCGGCTGAATCTTCAGGGAATGGCTGAAAAAGTGAAATATATACAGTTCCTGCATGATGCTTCGGAGATTAAATTCACTGCCGGAACAGGTGATGAAGCTGGAAACCTCTCACTTCAGCTTCCCATGCTTCAACCACCTTCAGAGATACCTGTTATTGAGATCTTTTTGAAATAGAATTACCTTACATTTAGATACTTACACTATCGTATACAACAACCTTCTCCCATAGCTCCTGACATTCCTCTATGAATTTCAGATGTTTGGGATGTGTCTGATATATATCCTGGTCCTCCTTGCTTCTGTATGTTGAAAGTATTGAATATGTGTATGATGTATCGATTACATCCCTGTTTGTGGATGCAGGTACACCAATATGTGAATCGACAATAGTCTCAACAGTCACAAGTTCTTTGGCTGCCTTTTCAAACCTGGCCCTCACCTCCTGGTTTGACGGATCCTTAAGCCAGAAATATACATGATGCACAAAGAGTTTTCCCAAACCTGATTTTTCTGTGCTGCACGATGAAGCTGCAACAAGTCCTGCCCCTGCCATACCTTTAGCTGATCTTTCAATAAAAATACGTCTGTTAAGTTCTTTCTTCATATTGTCAGAATTCAATTACAATTATTGTATCTGTCTCATCAACAATGTCCTTGGGTATTGACACTGTTATGCCAAAAGCATCCTGTTTGAATTTAAGCTTTCCGGTTGTCGCATAGGATGTGATGCTTTTTATTTTTTTCCCGAAGTCAGGAATCAGTATATTGTCATCCTCGTGGTTGAGAATATGGGCATAAACCTTATTTCCTTTGTAAGTAGTTACACCCCAGCTTTTTGGAGGAACGGGACCACCTCTTGTGCCATAAACTGTTTCACCGTTTTTCTCCATCCATTTGCCCATTTCCCTGAGGGTGGTGACAAATTCCGGTTGTATCATTCCGTTTGGCATTGGCCCGACATTAAGGAGGAAATTTGAATTGTATCCGGCAGCTTTTACGAGGTACTGAATAAGATTTTTAGTTGATTTATATTTTTTATCCTGCAGGTTGAATCCCCATGAATTATTCATTGTTTCACAGGTCTCAAGCGGCAACTGTCCAATTACCGACTCTCCTGAGAAACCGGTTGTATTGTGTCCGGGAAGGTCTTTTTCAAAAGCCTGGAAATCTTCACCGGGTATTACAGCCCTGTGGTGGTTATTAGAGATAAGGGCAGCCGGCTGAAGTGAATGAATAAGTTTATATGTCTTTTCAAGACGCCAGTCAGCATCAATCTTGTCCCATACACCATCAAACCAGATACCTCCTATTTCTCCATAATTGGTCAGAAGTTCTGCAAGCTGTCCGTCCATGTAATCAAGGTATCTGTACCAGTCGCCTGCCGCAGGTCTTCCTGCTCCCTGACCTGTCCTTCCGAGCGGGAAGTAATTTTCCTGGTACCAGTCGAGGTGTGAGTGGTAAAAAAACAGTTTGATACCCTGCTTGTGGCATTCATCAGCCAGCATCTTAATCACATCTTTTTTATAAGGTGTCCTGTCAACGATATCCCAGTTGGTGAGTTTTGAATCGAACATGGCAAAACCATCGTGATGCTTGCTTGTTATTGTGATGTATTTCATGCCAGCTGCCTTGACAAGCGCTACCCATTCGGCCGGATTGTAGTTTATCGGATTGAAGAAATCCGGAAGTTTTTCATACGACTTTTTGTCGATCGACTGCTGGTTCATGACCCATTCACCATCTCCCAGAACGCTGTAAACGCCCCAGTGAATGAACATTCCGAATTTCGCATCCTGAAACCATTCCCTCGATTTCAGGTTTTCGGGTGTGGGAGTGTACGTGCCCTGTCCAAAGGATTTTATTGCCAGAATTAGCAGCAGTGGGAGTAAAGTATTTTTTATCATAGTTTTATTTATATAGTTAATAGGTTTTGTATTTGGTCGCTTGTTGCTTGTTACTTTTTACTTTTTACTTTTTACTTTTTACTATCAGCTGTCAGCTATGAGCTATCAGCTGTTCAGCTACGAGCCATCAGCTATGACCTATCAGCTACGATCCTTCCTTGTCATTCTGTTGAACACCTCAATCTGTTCCTTCATTGCTGCAACGGGATCAGAAGGTTCAGTCCGGCCTTCAAGAAGAATCCATCCCCTGTAATCAATTGCATTAAACAGGTCAAACAATTGCTGGTAAGGATAAGTGCCCTCGTTCAGTTCACGAACATGAACAGTATCGCCAAACCACTTTTTCACTGAGTTGAAATTGGCTTCCAGCCCGGGAGGCAGCAGATCCTGATCATTGCAGTTCCAGCACATCTTCACAGCTGGCTCTGTAACCTGCTCGAAGATAGCCTTCATCACAGGTATCTCCTGTGTTTTGTTCCCGTGCACCTCCACTCTTACCAGCTGTCCATGGTCCCTTGCAAATTTTCCCGTCTCATTAAGTGAGGCAGCTATCTGTGCTATTGTTTTTTCAGCAGGCACATCAGCAGGCAGATCATTCGGTTTTACCTTTATCCCTGATGCTCCGATATCTGAACACAGCTTAATGTATTCCTTTGTCTGTTCTATATTCTCCCTGACTTTTACAGGATCGGGTGAATGATATTCAAAATTCGATCCGTATCCTATGCATTTCACGCTGCTGTCGGCAAAGCGCTTTTTGACATCTGCGCGTTGTGAGGCGCTCAGACTGGTCTCAACACCATGTGCATGCTGTGTCCTTAATTCAACACCTCCATAACCAGCTGCTTCACAGTTTTTTATGATAGATGTCAGATCCCAGTTCTGGGCCCACAGGTAGGTCACAAGTCCGAACTGCATCTTCTCAGTGCTGATCCCTGAACAGGCTGTGAACTGTCTCGAAAGCGCAAGTCCTGCTCCAAGCGCCATACTGTTCCTTATAAATTTCCTTCTTGATATCATTTTATGCTGAATTTAGGTTCCTCTAAAATAAACATAAAAGTTTACTTTTTACAATTATGGCTGTTCAAACACATAATATGATAAGGAGCATAAAATGCTTCTTGATATTTGACAGAATTTCATATTTTTATAAAAAAATGTGGCTATGAAGAAAATGAACCTTAATACACGTCGTGAGTTCCTGCAGAAGATGCTGGCTGCATCGGCAGTTGCAGGAATCTACCCATGGCTTTCAACAGCTGACGGGAATGGAATTCCGGTAAAACAAGGCAAAATGCCTCTGAGGCCTCTTGGTAAAACAGGGCACATGGTTGGTATTTACAGCCTCGGGGGACAGGCCACTGTCGAGACTCCCGGCAAAGAGGATCTTGCTGTTCAGATCATTAACAGAGCTATCGACCTGGGAATAAATTATATTGATACTGCAGCCGGCTATGGAAGAGCCACGCCAACACTTACAAAAGCTGAAGCCCGGGGTACAAGCGAGAGAAATATCGGACAGGTGATGAAAACAAGAAGAAATGAGGTTTTTCTTGCTTCCAAGACAGATGACCGTACCTATGATGGTTCGATGAGGCTGATAGAAAAATCACTGAAGAACCTTCAGACTGATCACCTTGATCTCTGGCAGGTTCACAACGTTAAGAAGGCTGAGATAACTGAACTTGACAAATGGTTCACTGCCGGTGGCGTTGTTAAGGCAATGGAGAAAATGAGGGATGAGAAGGTGATCAGGTTCATTGGCTTTACAGGTCATGAGGGTCCTGATGTGCTTAAAGCAATGGCCGAAAGGTATCCTTTTGATAATGTGCTTGTTGCGGTGAACGCTGCAGATAAGCATTACGATCCTTTTATTGAGAAATTCCTGCCCACCGCTGTATCAAAGGGTATGGGCATTGTAGGCATGAAGATACCGGCACGTGACAGGATTTTTGCCCATGGAGGTATAATAACAATGAAGGAAGCGATGGAGTATGTTATGTCCTTACCGATAAGCACAATTATTGTTGGTCTTGATGACATAAAACAGCTTGAAGAAAACATAAAAATTGCTGAAAATTTCAAGCCTCTGACTGCTGACGAGCTGCTTGCAATCGAGGCAAAAACAAAACCTTATTACAAAGAGATCATGTTCTTTAAGCTGCTATCCGAATGGCCTGCAGAGTGGTAGTATTCACAGCCCTGTTTTTGCTTTCTGCCTGCAGGGAAAATAAAACAACTCCTGCCGCTGATAATAAAACAATAAGCTTCAGCGATGACAGTACGCTGATTTTCAACGGGTCGTCACTTGACAATTGGGAAATCACCAACTTCGGTCCGCAGGGTCCGGTTTCAGTTTCAGGTGGCGAACTCATACTTGGAATGGGGGAGGGATGTACCGGTGTGACCTATAAAGGCAGTGTTCCCTTAAATAATTATGAGATCTCACTTGAAGCACGCAGAAGAGAAGGAAATGATTTCTTCTGCGGGATAACTTTCCCTGTTCAGACTGAGTTTTGCACGTTTATTGCAGGAGGTTGGGGTGGAGCTACTGTAGGACTTAGTTGCATAGAAGGGAAAGATGCTGCCGAAAATGAAACAACTACCCTGCGTAACTTTGAGAAAAACAGATGGTACGGAATAAGGATTAGGGTCACTGACAATATGATAGAAGCATGGATTGATAACGAGAAGGTAGTTGCGCTTTCAGCAAAAGGCAAAAAACTATCTGTCCGGGCTGAGGTGACATTGTCAAAACCTCTGGGGCTTGCATCATGGAATACTGTTGCAGGGATCAGGAACGTGAGGCTGAAGAAGATTTAGCCGGCAGTTGGCAACAGTAGTAAAGGCTTTATGATTAAAAAATATTTTAAAATGAAAAAGATTACATTCACACTTGTAGGTTTATTTGTATTGTTCAATTGCCTTAATGCGCAGTATAATAAAGTTATAACAGTTCCTTCCGGCACAAAAATTATTGACAAGTTTCCACCTTCAGTGCGTTATTTTTATCCTGATTTTTCTGAAGGAAGTGTTGTTCTTAAAAACGGAACAGCGAATAAAAGTCTGCTCAATTTAAATGTTCTGACAGGTGAAATTGAATTCATACAGAACAAAGACACTCTGGCAATAAAGCAAAAAGTTAATTTAAGCATGGTGCTGATTAAACAGGATACTTTTATTTACCGGGGTGAATTCTTCCGCAAAATTCACAGCAGAAAACCGGTGATTCTTGAACGTGATGCAATAAATCTCAAAGAAATAGTCAGGATGGGTGCAATGGGGCAGCCAAATCGGACCTCGGCTGTGGAATCTTATAATTCAATGAATTACAAGAGCAATATGTATGCAATAAATCCAGATGCCGATATGGAATTCAGGAGGGAACTTGAATTTTTTGTTCTGATGAATGACGGTGAGCTTGTTCAGTTGAGGAAGAAAACTGTCACTGAGCTATATCCATGGAACACATCTGAAATTCAGAAATTCATGAAGTCGAACAAAACAAATTTTAAAAAGAGAGAGAGTATACTTCAGCTGGCTGAATTCCTTTCAGGTCTTTAATGCCCGCTTGATATCATAATCAGGGAAGGCAGATTAAAATTTAAGCACCAGGAATATGAAGAAAATCATGTTATTTATTGCCGGAGTTGCATTGCTGGCCTCCTGCAAAACCAATCAGTTATATTTGAATGTTGTGGAACCGGCCCCGGTGACAATACCCCGGGATGTTAAAAATGCCGGCATTATAAACAGGTATCTGCCTACAGATGAAAGTAAGGTAATTGATGCTATTGACAGGACCTTGTCACTTGAAGGAAAAAATCTCGACAAGGATGGTGCAGCAGAAAGTATTAGCGGATTGAAAGAGGAATTATCAGCAAATGAGCGCTTTGCTGAAGTAAAAGTTATTGATGATATTAAATTCAAAACTCCGAAGCTTGCTGTTTCTCCTGCTCCCCTCACATGGGAGATAGTTGACATGATTTGCCGCGAACAATCTGTAGATGCTCTGTTCGCACTGGAAAAATATGATACTGATACACACATTGATTATTCAACTTCAAAAAGAGAAGTCAAGACGCCTCTCGGAAATATTCCTGCCGTCGAACACCATGCCAACATGCAGACAGTTGTGAAAACCGGCTGGAGGATCTATTACCCGGCAGGGAAAGCTATACTTGATGAATATATTTATAATGAGTCCATTAACTTTTCAGGTTCAGGCATAAATCCTCTTGTAGCTGCTGCAGCGCTCATAGGAAGAAAAGATGCTGTTAACCAGGTGAGCAATAAAGCAGGCAGGGGATATGCAATACGTATTCTGCCTTACCAGATACGGGTTACACGGGATTATTTTGTAAAGGGAACAGGCAATTTCAAGGTTGCAAAGCGCAGGGCACAGATGGGTAAGTGGAATGAGGCAGCAGAACTGTGGGAAAAGGAGACAGATAACGGAAAGGGTAAAATCGCTGGAAGAGCTTGCTATAACATGGCTATAATCAATGAGATAAACGGCGATCTTGATGCAGCTCTCAAATGGGCCCAGAAATCATACGAGGATTACAATAACAAGCTTGCCCTGCATTATACGAGGATACTTGAAAACAGAAAGTATAAGAATGAGGTTCTGAATCAACAGTAATCTCTTTCAGGAAAATAAGTCTCCTTACTTTCAGGCAGCAATTATGCCTGATTAATTTTCATTGCTGCTCTTCTAAGCAGGTTTGCAATCTTTTCTTAACTTAGTAACCTTTCAGATTAATATCTTAATAATCTAATAACTACCTGATCTATGAAAACTATTTCATTATTCTTCGCAACACTTCTGGTGGCACTTATGTTCACCTCATGCAAACCTCAGACTGCTCCTGTGGCAGCTCCCGAAAAAACAGATATCTCCGAATTTATCGGACAATGGACAATAGATGTTGAAGGTGGCGGCGTAAGCTGGCTTGAAGTTACTCAACAGAATGGATATCTCGACGGTAAACTGCTCTGGATTGGAGGCAGCGTTCTCCCTGTCGGTTCAGTATTTCTCGAAAAGGATCATATTCTTGTTGTACAGCGTACAAATAATATTGTAAGGGAGAAGGATGAGAAAAACAATCCCGTTAAAACACAGCAGCTTACAAACTGGCTCGAAGTTGTTAAGAATGGTGATAAAATAGAAGGTATACTTCTGAATCCGAAAAGCAACGGGCTTGGTGTTGATACAGCAAGATTCACAGGTACCAGGCTTCCTGCTCCTCCTGCAACACCCGACCTTTCAAAGGTAAAATATGGTGAACCAGTCACCCTGTTCAATGGTAAGGATCTTGCCGGATGGAAACTTGTTAATGAAAGCTCCAAAAACGGATGGACAGTGACTGACGGCGTTCTTTCGAATAATCCTGTACAGGTCGAAGGTCAGCCTCATGTATATTATGGAAACCTCAGAACTGAACAGGAATTTGAGGATTTCAACCTTAAGCTTGAGGTTAATATTCCTGAAGGAAGCAATAGTGGTGTCTATCTGAGGGGTATGTATGAGATACAGGTTGTCGACTCTTATGGAAAGGCTCTTGATCCTCATAATATGGGTGGCCTGTATAGCAGGGTTTGCCCGACCGTAAGCGCAGAGAAAAAGGCTGGACAATGGCAGACCATGGAAATGACCCTCTGCGACAGGCATGTAACCGTGGTTCTCAACGGCGTTAAGATTATAGACAATCAGCCGGCTTATGGTCCCACAGGCGGAGCAATAATATCAGACGTGTTCAGGGCAGGTCCCATCTACCTTCAGGGTGACCATGGAACAGTTAATTACAGGAATATTGTGCTGACTCCAATCATCAAATAATGGAAAATAATAAATCAACACGCCGTGAATTCATTGGTAAAGCCGGTTTGGTTACGGCCGGAGTATCACTTGGTGTTACTTCCCTGAGCGCTGCAAGCTATAACAGGGTGATGGGAGCCAATGAGAAAATAAGAATGGGATTCATAGGTGTAGGAAACAGGGGTTCCCAGTTGCTGAAATTGTTTATGGATCAGCCTGACCAGGAGGTTGCAGCCCTTTGCGACATCTATGAGCCGTATCTTAAACGCGACAGAAGCACTGTGGATCAGAGGTACCTTGCAATGATGCCGGGCCAGATTCCCAAAATGGGAGAACAGTTTCCCGTTAAGCCAGAACTTTACACTGATTTCAGGAAGTTGCTGGAAAACAGGAATATAGATGCGGTATGTATTGCCACTCCTGATCACTGGCATGCAATAATGTGCATAGCAGCTGTTCAGTCAGGAAAAGATGTTTATGTTGAGAAACCTCTGACAAACACACTTGTTGAAGGACGGAAGATGGTTGAAGCTACTGAAAAAACTAAAAGAATTGTGGCAGTTGGTCTCAATAGGAGAGGTAATGTGGTATTCCAGAAACTGGCTAAAGAACTTGCTGCCGGCAAACTGGGAAAGATATCAGTAGGCCGCGCAGCACGAATAAGTAACATGGCTCCTGATGGTATTGGAAAGCTCAAACCCGAAAATCCTCCCAAAGATTTCAACTGGGACATGTGGCTTGGTCCGCGGGCATACAGACCATATCAGTACAATATTGCACCATATATGTTCCGCTGGTGGAGCGAATATTCAAGCCAGATGGGTAACTGGGGTGTGCATTACATGGATGCCATCCGCTGGATGATGGGAGAGAGGGCCCCTGTTGCAATAACAGCGCACGGCGGAAAATATATTCTCGATCATGATGCCGATATACCTGATACAATGCAGGTTACATTCGAGTTCGCCTCTAAAAAGCTTATATCTTTCGGAATATATGAAGCAACAGGCGGAGATATCTTTCCTTATGGTGAACTTGAGCTAAGGGGAACAAAAGGCAATGTATATGCCAATGAGAGAGGCTATAAAATTTTCCCTTCATCTGCAGGACAGTTTCAGAAATGGAGCAAACAGGTTGAAGAAGAGGAGTTTAAGAATCCAAGCAAGATACTCGATGATGGCAGCAGCGCTGACTCAACATCCGGTCTGATAAGGAATTTCCTCGATTGCATTAAATCAGGAAACCAGCCCTACTGCAATCTTGAAGAGGGTCACAGGTCAACATCCTTTGCCCACCTTGCAAATATTGCTGTGGCGACAAAAGAAAGACTCCTGTGGGATGCTGATAAAGAGAGGTTTACGAACAGTGAAAAGGCCAACAGTATGCTTCAGTACGAGTACAGGTCTCCCTGGAAACTTTAAAAGACAAGATGCAAACACGCAGAGAATTTATAACTAAGGTTTCAGCTGCAACAACCGCAGCTGCATTGTATCCGGGGGTGTTTATAACAGCCCCGGGAACTTCCTCTTCCCCGGCAAAAATAAAAATAACAGGTGTAAGTTCAAATTTTGAGAGGGAACCCCTGATACGCCCTTTCGGGTTCAAGGGAGGTTATATGACCGAAATATGGCAGTCAGTTGCCTGGATGAAGAGTGAATCAGGAAATCATTCAACGGGCCTTTGTTCCCAAAGCGTTTTGTGGTCTGATGCTTCAGTATTCGCATCGCATTCTGAAAGTGGAGGCAACTCCCTTATGTATGCCATGACAGAAAGGGCGATGCAGATTATTAATGGCCAGACTTTCACTAATCCTGTTGATCTTCTCGACCAGCTCTATCCTGAAATTTATGAGTATGGCAAGAGAGTGACAGCAAATCCTGCTCTCAGAAAGACTTTCGCACTGAATGCCCTAGTAGCTGTGGATAATGCTGCCTGGCTTCTCTTTGCTAAAGAGAACAATATCAGTACTTTCGACGATCTGATTCCTACAGCATACAAACCTGCACTTTCGCACAGGCATGCGAGGGTAGCAGGCATCCCCCTGATGGCATATTCAATACCAATCGAAGAGATAAAAGCAGCAACAGCACAGGGATACTTTTTCATGAAGATAAAGATAGGCCAGCCAGGGTCCCAGGAAGAAATGCTGGAAAAGGATAAAGCCCGCTTATCGGCAATTCACAAGGCAATAGGTGATGTGCGGACTTCATATACGAAAAATGGTAAGCTGCCTTATTACTTTGACGCAAACGGGAGATATGAGTCGAAGGAAACCCTTCTGAAACTTATCGATCATGCGAAAAAGATCGGTGCCTTCGATCAGATTGCAATAATTGAGGAGCCTTTCCCTGAGGAATACAGGGCAGATGTGAAGGATATCCCTGTAAGGCTCGCAGCTGATGAATCGGCCCATACTGTTGAGGATGCACTTGAACGCATCGATATGGGTTATAAGGCTGTGGCGCTGAAAGCAATCGCCAAGACTCTCAGCATGACAATGAAGATTGCCCAGGCAGCATACGAAAAAAATATACCTTGTTTTTGTGCCGACCTTACTGTGAATCCTGTACTTGTAGACTGGAACAAGAATGTTGCTGCAAGGCTGGATTCATTTCCGGGCATTGGCGATCTGGGGCTTGTGGAGAGCAATGGTCATCAGAATTACCGTAACTGGGAAACGATGAAAAGCTACCTTCCCCGCAGAAACGGCAAATGGGTTGATGTGAAGAATGGCGTTTACGAGCTTGATGGTGAGTTCTATTCTTCAGGCGGGGGAATCTTTGATCCCATGCCTCATTATGAAGAAATGTTTAAAAGTCATCTTTAGCATAGAGCTGCACTGAGTAGCACTGAACTGCACAGATAATATCTATATTTTGAGTCTTTGTATATCAATGAGGTTACTCTATAATCCTCTGTGATCCTCTGTGTCCCTCTGTGTAACTTCTTAATTTTTAATCACCAATACAATATATATCAGAGGAGGTTCTTATAATCAGCCTGTCTCCTGATATTGCAGGAGTAGCCTGTATTTCCCCTTTAAGCTTGTTCTTTGCAACAAGCTCATATTTTCTTCCCTCTCTTATAACTGATGTCTCACCGCTGAGTGAGGTAAAGTATATGAGTCCATTTGAATATACCGGTGATGAATTGTATCTGCCAGTCATTTTTTGTGTATAAAAAATTTTTCCTGTCTTTGCCTCCAGGCATCTCAGCTGGTTTTTCGTGTTGATGCTATATATCAGCCCGTCCTTTATCAGCGGCGTGAGCAGCTGGAGTATCGGCTCTCTTAGTCTCCATACTATATGTGAGGATGTTACGTCTCCTGATCCTGACGGGTCGACAGCAAAAAGTTCACAGTATTGTTTTCCATCACGCTCTGTTACAAAACTGGTGTAGAAGTAAACCAGGCCGTTTTCAAAGAATGGCATTGCTATCGTTGAGTCCTCTCCCTGCACAATCCTCCACACTTCTTTTCCTGTTTTTACGTCATAGGCAATACAAACAGCAGAACCGTTCGATATAAGCAGGTCTTTTCCGTTTACACTGATTACAATTGGTGTGATATAGGCCTTTTTTCCAATAGGTTGCAGTTTGTCATACAGTTCCCTGGGCCTGTCTGTCTTCCAGATTGTTTTGCCAGTAGTTTTATCGAGTGCTGCAATATATTGAACATCAGTTCCTTCAAGATGAAGTATCAGCATGTTTTTGTAGATGACAGGGGAGGAGGCTGGTCCCTGGACATGCTCACAGTTAAGGTCAGATCTTTTCCACACCACGCTTCCGTCACTGGTGTTAAGGCAGGCAGTGCCCGTTGTCCCAAAATGGACATAAACAAAACCCTGTTCAATACATGGAGTAGGAGTAGCATATGTATTCAGGTCATGCTTGCCGTAAATCTTATCCTGCTGAAAGAGCTTTATTTTGAAGATCTCCCTTCCTGACCGCAGGCTGTAGCAAAGCGCATACATTTCCGTACCTTCTGGAGTGGCGCTGGTGATCCATATCTGATCGCCCCAGACCACTGGCGATGACCAGCCTTTACCACTCACTTCAGTCTTCCACAGGATGTTGAGCGAATCATTCCAGTTAACGGGAAGGTTGCCTGAGGCTGCCATCCCATTGAGGTTGGAGCCCCTGAAATGGCTCCAGTTACTGCCCTGACCCGATAAAATACCTGACAGTGAGATTACAATACCCAGGCATAGAAGCTTATTTCTTATCATGTTATTGATATTATCTGGTCCTTAAGATTATCTTCATCAAATACTTTCTTCCAGTCAGGCCTGATAAACTCATTCAGTCCTCGCTGAAGGGCTTTGTTGGCCGCATCTGAAAATACTGCACCAGGGAGCTCATTGAAGAGCACAGCCATCTGTATCCTCAGATGGCCAAGCAGGAAGTCCCTGGCAGCATCCGCAGGCACACCTTTATTAATTACCTCTTCAAGCCCCTGCCTGATAACATATACACAGGTAGATGCAAGTGTTTCAACAAGAGCAGGTTCCAGCAGACCCATCTGTCCGACACTTATCCTATGGCTCCTGTAGATGGGTCCGTAAAAGGTTCGTGCCAGCATCTCACCTCTTTCATAATCCGTTTCAGGGCCGCTCATGAGGGCACAAACTATCGACTGTTTTGCAGCCAGGCCGCCAAAGTGATCCTTCATTTTTTCCTCCTCAGCCTCCCAGTTGAAAATGGAAGGATGACAAGGATGGGTTATAAAGAAGCCTATATCCTGCCGGGCCTTAAGCTTACCTGCAAGGGCTGCAGCCGGGTCGAGGGTGATTGCCAGCGATCCGGTTTTCATCTTTGGAATTATCTCCGCCGAAACTTTTTCCAGGGCAACATCAGGAACTGCAAGAATGACCATATCCGATTCAGGGATACATTTGTCCGCACCGGAAACAGATACGCCTTTTTGCTTAAGCTTCTCAATGCCCTGCTGGCTTACTTCGAGATAGTACATTTCATAGCCTGAGTTTTTCAGGTTATGTGTTAAGCGGAGTCCCATCTTGCCTCCTGCACCGACCAGTGTAACCTTTTGCATGATTTTACGTATAATATTATATAAACTCGTCTATCCTTATTTTCTTTCCTGTTTCCGCAGATTTATAACATGCCCATATGAGCCTGACAGTCTCAAGGTTGTCTGTTCCGGTATTTTCAGCCTTGCCTGTGCCCTTTATGGCTTCAAGGATATTCCTGTTTATATGAATCCCGCTTTCATGGTTCACAATATAATCAGGATCGGCCCATGTATAGGAAGGGAAAGTTACAGTCTCCGAAATTGTTTTTTCCCTTGTGGTTGTTCTGATCACGAAACCAGGACCGAGGTGTACAGAACCTTTTTCACCCTCGGCAAGTATATGCACTGTTGAAAACGCATCATGCTCAACCAC
This sequence comes from uncultured Rikenellaceae bacterium, assembly GCA_964516485.1. GTDB lineage: Bacteria > Bacteroidota > Bacteroidia > Bacteroidales > VadinHA17 > LD21. The sequence continues at coordinate 12,996 of CAZEYY010000025.1, read as the reverse complement.
TGAAGCATACGACATCTCAGCATAAACTGGGATTCCGCTTTTCATTTCCATAAGCATTACTGCAAGGTCTTCTCCCTTTATACCTTTATTAACAGACCTTGTTTCGCACCAAAGTTCATTGCATTCTCCGAAAAGATAGCGTGTAACATCCAGTATATGCGATCCCATGTCGGTAAGGATAAAATGGTCAAGCTCCCTGAGAAAAGGCTGGTTGTCAAAAACAGGGTAACCTGAAAGGAAGGAGACTCTAGCCTTAAACGTTTTACCGATCACACCGGAATCAAGAATCTGTTTGAAACGCCTCACAGGAGCCTGCCACCTGTAGTTCTCATGGATGTAGAGCTTCGCTCCTGCCTTTCTGCAACTTTCAACCATATCCTTTGCTGTCTCATAGTCAGGGGCCATTGGTTTCTGGCAGATAATATGCTTAATACCATTATTAACAGCCATTTTTACAAATTTCGAATGAGTGTCAACATCTGTGATGATATCAACAAAGTCCGGTTTTTCATTTCTGAAGAGCTCAGCTGCATCATCATATACATTTGGCACTCTGAAATATTCAGCGATTTTCTGAGCCTTGGATTTAGTTCGGTTATAAACAGCGGTAAGCTCAACACCGTCAAGCTCACTCCAGGCTCCGATCTGAAATTTCGACCAGAAACCACAGCCAAGAACAGCCAGTTTAAGTTTTTCCATACATTATATGATTATTTTTTTAAGGTATTCAATACTCTCGTTTGCCCACTCTTCTTCTTTTCTTATTGTTGCCTCAATATTGTCCTCAGGTGGCGTCCATAGTTCCAGTATGGCACTGCTGCACCTGCCTGTTTCATTTAGTCTGTTTACTACCTCGCTGATATTCAGTCTCCCCTTGCCTGCAGGGGTACCCTCAATTATAATACCCATTTTATGGGAGACTCTTCTTATCGAGAAATCCTTCACGTGGAAATTAATAGTATAGGGGATCAGTATTTTTGCCACTTCTTCAAATCCTTCACCTGCACCCATTGAGTTAACAGAATCGAGACAGATTCCGACCATATCGCTTCCGGTTTTCTCAATTATCTGTTCAAATTCCCTTGCTTTCAGCCTGTCATGGTTTTCCAGGGCAAGCTTTATTCCTGCCGAACTGAATTCAGGTAACAGGTCCCTGATTATGGAGATGATCTCCCTGATGCCAGGCTCGAAGTTCTGACCGTCAATAACCATCCTGAGGATAGGGGATCTCAGAATGGAAGCCGTCTTAAGGCATTCAAGAGTGTGCTCTGGCTGCAGTCCGCGACCACCCATCTCCAGGTTTACCTTCCTGCTGCCGGCATAATTCATCAGGGCTGTAAGTCCTTCGGCACTCCATGATTCAAGTGGAAGATTATCAGCTATCTGCACAAGGTTCAGACCAAGACTGCAAGCCTTGTCAATCAGGCCTTCAGCTGAAAGAGGCCTTGCCGGAGAAGATCCTGGCACTCCGACAGCCCAGGTGTATGTATAGGAACTGATACCCGTTTTCATTTTACAGCTATGGCAGTTCAAACCCTTTTGAAACATCATCGAGGATAAGTATCCAGTCGTTACCTCTTCCGCCTGAAGGAGGATTGAATTTTCTTGGCCTCATGTCGTCAATTGTTTCAATAAGTGTCGATTCTCCTGTTCTCGGATCATACCAGTAGGCATGAAGACCCCCGGCACCGAGTTTATTAATGTCAATTGTTGCACTCATTCCTGTCGGGAAATATATAAAGGCATAACCATCGCCCCTGGTGGCAACGACATAATCAGTTTCAGGATAGTATGACGGAACAATTAGTGACTGGTCGGGATACCTGGAGGTGAAGGATCTTGATGCCAAAAGCTTCCGGGCATAGATCAGCTGGGAAGCCCCCGGCAGGTCAAGTACTTCTGACCAGTTATGCCTTGCAAGGCCCACAGCTTCCCTGTCAGCTGTTTTCATCTGCCATATAGGGTGGCAGCCGTAGGTGTGGCCGAATGAACCGCTGAACAGGTTCCAGTAGAGAGCCTGCCTTACATCGGCATCATCAAACCATCCAAGAACTTCAGGATTCCAGTTTACAGGGTGATCTTCGTACCTTGGTTCTCCGTCGAGACATGGCTTAACAGGCTTAAGATCGTAATCACTTGCTATGATTCTTTTATAAATGGCATAGCTTCTCTGTCCGTGTCCTGTCTGGCACATGTTGAAGTCGAGCCATTCCTCGTTATGAAACCATTCTGAAGAACTTCTTTCGCCTCCAGGATGGTAAGTCATGAGGTGGTTTTTATCGACCGACTTAATGCCTTCAGCCATTGCTTTCCATACGGGAAAGTTATCTCCTCCGCCCTCACGGTCGCCGCCTACGATCCAGATTATGTTTTTGCTGTCCCTGTACCGTGTGCCTATCCATTGCCCGTACTTAAAGGCATTCTCTTTGTTAAAGATTTTCGGACCTTTGCCCCATCGCTGTGGATCGACCTTATCGCCCCAGGTAGGGAGCAAGCCTATATACAGCCCCTTCTCGGCAGCCTTGCCAACAACCCAGTCAACATGTTTCCAGTATGCTTCATTTGGTTTGAGAGGATCATTATTTATAAGCGGCTTGTTGCCCTCCATGTTCGGAGTGTTCAGTCCGTCAAGTTCTGCAAGCGCTACTGCCTGTATAACAGTGAAGCCTTTAGCGCGGCGGTTTTCAAGATATTTCTCAGTATCTTTTTTATCAAGCCTGTGGAAAAGCTCCCATCCTGTATCACCGAGATAAAAGAAAGGAGTACCGTCATCATGGACAAGAAACCTTCTGTTTTCAGAGATCTTTAGTTTCCCATGAGAAAAATCAACAGAAGGCCCCTGCCATGGTGTTTGCTGGGTGTATCCCGTAAAAGAGAGAAACCAAAATAGAATTAGTGTAGAGAATATGTTTTTCATATTATATATTATTTAAAATCAATTTATTTATTAAAATCTTGTTTACCCACCCCTTGCCCCTCCCAGTAGGGGATCATGATGCACCGGATTTTCAATTTAGGGAGACTGCACATATTTTCCATTCCGCCCTTCAGTCCTCCGCCTTTCAGCCTCCCTTAAGTAAATCTTGAATATACAATCATAATAAGGCCAATGAGGTAAAATGTGAACATGAGTGCCAGCAGCAGGTTAGTTCCTCTAGGGGCATCTTTAAACTCTTTCCAGACAAATATTCCCCATAAGGCAGCCACAACGGGAGCAGAATTGCTCAGCCCGTATGAGATGGCAGGACTGGCTGCTCCAACTGCCATGAAGCTTACAGAGTTTCCAAGGCACCAGATGGCTCCTCCGAGCAAGCCAAGGAGATGTGTCCTTGTATCGGCCCTGAACCATTCAGAAAACCTGACAGGTGTTCCTTCAACAGGTCTGGCCATGAAGACGGGGTTTACTATTGCTGTACTGACCAGTGCACCTATTGAGAATAAAACAACTGCTGTATATGAGCTTATTTTTCCGGCATCAGCGGGACCAAAGTCGGTTGCCAGTGATGATGCTACAAACCTGTAAAAGAATGCAATGCATAGGCCGGCTGCAAAAGCGAGCGCTATGCCTTTAAATGAGGGCTTTTTCTGCTGGCTGGCAAGTTTCCTGTACGATTGCATGCTGACAAGTATTGCAAGAATTATTACTCCTGTGCCTCCGAAAAGCAAAACAGGATTACCTTCAGGTTTGCCTATATAATTAATTAGTATTCCAAGCGTCCATCCTATACCTCCGCCTATAGGAAATGCCACCGACATGCCGGCGACTGAGATTGAAGCTACAAGAAGCAGGGTGCCAATGTTCCATATAAAGCCGCCAAGTGCTGCCGAGAAGAGGTTTCCTGCATCAGCCTGGGCAAGGTCGGGAATAAAGCTGCGGCCCTGGTTTCCGAAACTGCCGAATGTGAAGGCCATTAATAATGAGAACAGGAGAATGCCGAGAGAATAATCCCAGTAAAACAGCTCAAACCTCCATTCTTTCCCAATCAGATTCTGTGTGTTTTGCCATGATCCCCAGCAGACCATTGCAACAAAACACAGGAATACAGCCAGAGAATAGTTTTGTACAAGTACCATGATTTATTTTTTTTATAATTAAATACAAATAGCCTGTCAGTAACTTGTTCAGAAGCGGGGAAGCACACATATTATAGTTGTTTTAACTGTCTTCCGTTAAATAACAATCAATTAAGTGTTATGTACTGTTATGCCAAATTTAATAAATTTATAATATTGTTCCAACTGAGAGGAGTTTTTTTTCATATTAACTGAAAAATATACCCCGGTTAAAATGCTATAATGATTTTCTCAGAATAAAATTGCAGGTATTCCCGAATTTTCCAGCTGTTTTGTTGATTATCATCTCTGCTGCTTTTCTTCCCATGGCAGCAAAATCAGTTGAGATAACCGATATGCCTCCCGACAATATTTCCTTCAGCGGAGTATCATCATAGGAGATTATGCCAATGTCTTTACCTGGCTTCAGGTTTTTTGCAAGGCATATCTTAAGCAGATCGATAAGATCCTGATCAGAAACAACAAGAAAAGCTTCTGACTGCTTTGGTCTCGCCAGTTTGATTGACTGGTGCACAGAATATGTTATTTTATTTTCCCTGCAGAAGGAAATAAATCCTTTTTCCATGCCCTCGGGAATGAACTGGAAGTTATGATTCGAAATGAATTTTATGCTGCTGTATTTATTCAGATAGGGCAGAGCTTTTTTCAGTGCAGCCCTGATATCTTTGTAGAACTCCTGGAAGACACCTGAATAGATTCCTTCTTTATCAGGGATGTCCTTATCAATTATTAGTATTTTTTCAGGAGGGATTTTTTTTATATATTCTGAAACATCCTCATTGAAGTGGGGCATGATTACGTAAAAACCATATTTCCCTGCATTGTCCTTTATCAGCTTTTCAAAAACACTGATGTTATAGTAATGAAAGAAGATATCTACCTGGTAGTCAGATCCAAGGCTTTTCAGGAAGGAACGGTAAAGCACTTCCTTGTATCCGTTCATAACATCAAAGAGCAGGAAGATCTTGAGCTTATTCCTGATCGATGTGGTTGAAACATAAAAACCCTTTCCCTGCCTGGGAGCTATTATTCCTCTCGATTTCAGTTCATTATAAGCTGTTATTACTGTATCGCGGGAAATGTCGTAGTTGTTGCAGATAGCATTTATTGAAGGAAGCTGATCATCTATCTGCAGCTTCCCGATTCTTATACTCCTGATAATTTCATTGACCAGCTGTTCATACTTTGGTGTGCTTGAGCTGCCGTCAATTTTTATATTGAGCACTGTTTTCTTTTTCATTTCAGTAGTTTTCAATACCCTCAATGAAGCTGATCGAAAATGGTCCTGTTACAACAGCTGATAAATCAGCGACATCAGAACGATGACAGTTTTTTATCCATGATGGATCATTACTGGCAGCTTCAAATGATTCTGTTTCAAGGTTGTACCGGACAGCATTTTCAACCGCAATATCGAGTGATACTGTATGGAACAGGTGACTGAAATTCATCAGCGCAATCTTTATCTGTTGTCCCTTTCTAAGTGCCAGTATATCAATGCTGAGTGGCGCAGTACTGTAACTTTTCACAATCCGGAAAGTTTTGTCGGAAAGGATCCATTTAAACAGATGGTATACTGGGAACAACATCCCCGGTTTTGTCCTGAAACTGTCAGACCACCTTGTATCATAAATGCCCTGCATTATGCCTCTTTCACCTGCTGTTTCATGATAAGTAACTGCAGAGACTCCTGATTCTGCAAGATACTTAAAGCTTCCTGCAGTCCAGCAGGCGCCGAAAAGCGACATTAGTCTGCTGTCAGCCTGGGGAGGAAACTTCCCGGAACTGCATGGTACTTCATAGTTTTCAATACTGGCATTGAAACGTCTCTGAATGTTAACAGGTGAAATCCTTATCAGCTTTTCCCCGGCAAAGGCTCTGGCGCTCTCAATAGCATATTGCTGTGCTTTCAGGTTTTCAACAAGAGTGCCGTTGTCTGAGGCATGTTCCTGAGGATGTATAGCGAAGCTGATAAAATCGGCATTAGAGAGCTTAACTTTCTGTCTGTTGAGTTGTGCAAAGTTTGCATTTGTACCTATGCCTGCCTTTATTGAGGCACTGTATTTTTTCAGGACTGAATATGAATGTTGCGCAACATTTACAGGAGTGAGCTGCAGGTTTTTATGAAGGATGGTAACAGTTGCTTCTTTTAATCCTTTTCTTCGTAACCATTCAATGAAATCGTCGAGTTGCTTCAGATAATTGTCGTCAGGAAAAAGAATGAATTCATTTATACAGCCAGTCTTTTCAGCTTCTTCCATCGCTCTGTCTGCCGGAATTCTCCAGTTTTCGTCGAATAAGTAAATATCAGTTCTGTAATGGCTGAATCCAATCTCTTTTATCAGGTTCAGCTCAGAATCTTCCAATGCTTCAGGCCTTGTTGACCTTCCAATTCCTGTTGCAGGCAAAGGAAGACCGGTACCCGTTTCAATGCTGATCCTGATCTTTTTTACGGCTTCTGAGGATAATACTTTATTGTTAACAACATTGAAGACCACTTTCTGACTCAGAGTCTGACCTTTTTCAAGTCTGACAGGAAAGGGAAGATGAAGAGGTGTGGAGTAGGTTTTGAACGAGGCATCAGTCCAGTTGCGCTGGTCCTCAGTTTCAAAGATATCACCTCTGAATTCAATATTGCATACACATCCTTTTGATATCCAGCTCATTGCTTTTATGTCAATAAATGGCTGTTCTGCACTAATCTCAGTTGGAAACTGAAGTTTTTCCGATTGTCCGTCGCTGTGTGTAATTGCACAGTCTTCTCCGGCGCAGCCTTCGACAGGATGCAAAATGCAGAAGCCAATACGGTTCTTTTCACTTGCCTCGGTTATTTCACCTGTAAATTCAAAAGTTATAGAATTATCATTTTTACCCGTCAGCTCATAATCTGCTTTAAGACTGATCCTGTCGCCTTTATAAATGCAGCTGTATTTAATCCTGAACGAATCTGTGTTTCTTGTAATCTGTTCTGAGGTAATTTCTGGTACGATTGTCAGCCAGTTCCTGTCTCTTACTGCCGGATATATCATTCTCAGTATTTCATTTCCCCCGGCAGAAATGAACCTTAAATTGCCATTCTCATACAGCATCTCCAGTTTACCTGCTTTGAGCTTCATTGATGGTTTCTGAATATGACCACCACACCATATATGTCTGATATCCAATGACATTATATTCAGAAGGAAAGGTTTTTAAGATAGTTGCCTGATGATTTTAGACAGGCAAGGCCATCCGGGACATTGTCTCTCTCTACAAAATAGTGTTTTATCCCCTGCAAATCAGCTTCCCTGAAGAGTGAGGGGAAATCAATTATTCCGCTTCCGGGACATTCAAAATCCTGTGCCTCCCCGGGCGCCATATCCTTGACATGCAAAACAGGAAATCTTCCGGGATACTTCTTCATGACTTCAAGCGGATCGGCCCCGCCTTTCTTAACCCAGTACAGATCCAGTTCACAGAATACAAGATTATTATCTGTATTATTCATGAGGTAATCGAAAGGCAATACGTTTTCCATCTTAAGAAACTCCTTATTGTGATTGTGCCAGCAAAGTATTAGTCCGTTATCTGCGCATACTTTTCCGAGATAATTCAGTCGTGTGGCACTTTTTTTACAATCTTCCGGTGAAAAGGGGCCTCCTGTGTACCAGGGCCAGTAGACAACAGCATATTTGACTTTCAGATTTTTAAGAAGTTTCATGCTGTTTTTCAGATCATCTTCTTCCGCCTTAAATTCGAATCCTCCAACCGGAAGGTTCATTCCTATGCTATCAAGATAATCAAGAAAGCTTTCTGCCGAGTCGCCCATAAAGTTTCCGGTTTCAATCTCAGTAAAGCCATACGATGCCGCTTGTCTGAGAACTGACTTCCAGTCTCCTTTGAGCTCTTTGCCGATTATGCCACTTATAAAACCGAAATTTTTCAGCTTCTTCTTTCCTTCACCCGAAAATGTATCAAATGAAAGCATTGCTGCAGAGGCTGCAAGGGCTGATGTTGAGATAAATTTTCTTCTTGTTATCATTATTTCTCAGAATTAATATTTTACCACGGAGACACAGAGAGCATGGAGTATCACAGAGTAAATTATATTACAGGCAAGGTCCAGGGTTTACGATAAATTGGAGTAATAAGCTGGTTTGCCTTTTCACTGTTTGTAAACCTGTTGTTTGCATCATCCCAAAGTAGCATCGATTCTCCGCATCTTGCTGCTATGTTGGGAATATGTACATGCAGGGCTGCTGCTCTTCCAATTGCTGGGGTACAAACAGGCTTCTGCCTCGATCTTATGCAATCTATAAAGTTTTTTGCATGTTCAGCGTGTGATTCTTTTCCCTCAGTAAATTTATATTCCTCTGTCTTTCCCTTCTTTGCCTGGCTATCCCATTCGGGTCTTAGAATAAGCTTGTTCCGGTCAACTGTAATTGTCCCTTTGTCACAGACGAATGCAAGGCCGTATGGTGAATCGTATGGTCCGCTCTGTATCCCTGCCGTCATATCCCAGTTGATTACAAAATCATTGTTGGGATATATTATATTCATTGAATCGAATGTTTCACGCATTCTGGGTTCTTCGTATGTGTTTGCACCATACACAAGAACTTTTTCCGGACCTTTTGTAATATTTCCTGCCCACAGTGCAATGTCGAGAAGGTGAACACCCCAGTCCGACATCAGTCCGCCGCCGTAGTCCCAGAACATCCTCCAGATTCCATGGAACCTGTTTTTGTTGAAAGGTCTCTGAGGAGCTGGTCCGAGCCACATGTCAAAATCAATTCCTGCGGGAACAGGCTCGTCAGGAATCACGGGTGAACCGATACCGTATGTGAAATTGGCCCAGATATTGACCCTTCTGAGCCTGCTTGTTTTTCCGGAATTAATAAGCTCAATTGTTTTAGGGAAAATGAAACTGCTTCTTTGCTGCTGTCCCACCTGTACAACTCTGTCCCTGTAATAATCTGCGGCTTTTACAATAATATTGCATTCTGCTATTGAATTAGCCATGGGCTTTTCAACATAAACATCCTTACCTGCCTGAAGTGCATATACTGTCATAAGACAATGCCAGTGGTCGGGTGTGCCAATAATTACTGCGTCTATATCCTTCTGTTCCAGCAGCTTTCTGAAGTCCTTGTATAGCTTCGGTTTCTGATTGAATTTTTTCTGAAGGTCTGCAGCTTTATCGTTGAGGACATTTTCATCAACATCACAAAGTGCAACACAGTTCACACCCGGAGTAGCCAGATGCTGCTGAAGGTCTCCATAGCCCATGTTTCTGCAACCGATAAGGCCGATATTTATACTGTCAGAAGGGGAGGAGTACCTTTTTGAAGCATCAGGAAAGCCTGCTAATCCTGCTCCGGCAGTAGTCAGTGCAGTAGTGGCAATAAATTTTCTGCGATCCATGTTCTGTTTTATTTTTTGTTTTGTATTTACGTATATCAGGTAAGTGTCTTAAATTTAATGCATATTAATTATAAATATATAATGAAAAAAGCAATTGCATTGTTAACTGCAGTTTTAATTATTGCACTTAACTCCTGTAAAAACAATCATCAGGATATCAGGAGAATGAATGACACAATACTTTTTTCCGATACCATTCAGTATCATCCTGTCAGGATCAGTAAGGAAGACGGGTCAATATTGCCATGGTTTTCTGCCGATAAGGGTGAATCCTATGACACGGTTCTTATGCTTGTATGGGATTTCTGGGATAAAATGGAAACCGACTCAAATGGTCTTAAATATTTTATGAACCACCAGGTCTGGAAACCCGGACATGATATGAGGGGACTGGGAGGAGATCAGATAAACATGGCGCTTTCATCATGGCGACTGCTTTATGCATATACCGGATATCCGGAAGTGATTGATAATATGAGATATATAGCTGATACTTACCTTGAGCGATCCCTCTCTGCCGCTGATGATAAATGGCCTTTCATCCCATATCCCTATAATACTGATATACATTCAGGCCGATATGATGGCGATATGAGAAACGGAAAAGGTATAACCCAGCCCGATAAGGCCGGTTCCTTCGGCTATGAGCTTGTCAGTCTGTATAAAATGACAGGTGAAAAGAGATATCTTGAGGCAGCAATAAGAATCGCTGAAACTCTTGCTTTAAAAACAGAAGCTGGCGACAGTGTTAAGTCTCCTCTTCCCTTCAGGGTAAATGCCAGAACTGGAGAAACCGGATCACTTTTTGACAATATGGGCTCCGGGAAAAAAGTGAGGCCAGCACTTTATACCTCAAACTGGACCGGGACCATGTTGCTTTTTGAAGAGATGCAGGCACTTGATACGGAGAACAGAAACCTTTACAAAAAGTGTTTTGACACCTTCCTGAACTGGATGGAGAAGTATCCTCTCAGAACAAACAAGTGGGGCCCGTTTTTCGAAGATATCCCCGGTTGGAGCGATACACAGACCAATGCAATAAGCTTTGCACAGTTTATCATGGAGCATCGCAGCCTTTTCCCGGAATGGAAGAATGAGGTTAAGGGAATAATTGACTGGACATACCGTGAACTCGGTAATCATGAATATGAGAAATACAAGGTTGTGGTTATGAATGAGCAGACTGTTTACAGGGTACCGGGTAACAGTCATTCTTCAAGGCAGGCATCAATTGAACTTCTTTATGCTTCCCTGACAGGTGATTCAAGCTATACTGAGAATGCAATACGTACACTCAACTGGGCAACATACACTGTTGCACCAGACGGCAGGAACAGGTATATCCGTGATGATATCTGGCTGACAGATGGTTATGGCGATTATGTGAGGCATTATCTCAGGGCTATGGCTGTCAGCCCCGATCTTGCTCCTGCAGAAAATCATTTGCTGTCATCTACATCTGTTGTTAAATCAGTCAGTTATGAAAAGGACCTGGTTGTTTTTACAACATGGGATAATAACGGTGATGTCATTCTGCGGCTTACTGATAAACCTGAATTTATCAGGGTAAACGGCAACGAAATTCCTGAAAATAACGATGACTGCAATGAATGCTGGAGGTGGATGCCTCTTGAACGCGGAGGTGTTGTCTCTCTCAGCTATTCAGGAGGAAACAATATAGAAGTTTCTTTCTGACTGCTGTATCAGTCATCATTCTATCTGTCAAGCCATTCAAGCCAAAGCTTCAGGTTATAGGTCCATGAACCGATATGTTCGTTTTTTGTACTCAGACCATAACCGTGCCCTCCCTCAGAAACTATATGCAGCTCTGCAGGGATACCCTTAGCCTGTAAAGCTTTGTACATCAGTATGCTGTTCTCTGACGGAACTGCCTTGTCATCATCCGCAAGGAAAAGTATTGCAGGAGGTGTATCTGTATTTACCTGTAACTCATTTGAATATAATTTCACAAGTTCAGGATCAGCATCCTTACCCAGGAGAGCTTCACGTGAGCCTTTATGTAGTGAAGGATCAGTAAAGGTAATAACAGGGTACATCAGAATCATAAAGTCAGGTCTGCAGCTTATCCTTTCAACCGAATCGGCAGAATTCTTGTTTCCATAATCAAAATGAGTACCGAGTGTTGAAGCCAGGTGACCGCCGGCTGAAAATCCCATAATACCTATTTTGGAAGGATTGATGTTCCATTTTGCAGCATTGGAACGTACAAGTCTCATAGCCCTCTGGGCATCCATAAGCGGAGTCTTATGAGGTACCTCACAATTCCCGTAAACCGGCAGCCTGTATTTAAGAACTATGCCTGCAACTCCAATCGAATTAAGGTATCGTGCAATGTCGGTACCTTCATAATCGTATGCAAGTATGTGATAACCTCCTCCGGGACAAATAATTACAGCCTGACCTGTTGCCATCTTCTTCGATGGCAGATAAACAGCAATGTCAGGAGTCTGAACATGGCTTATTCGTACTATGTCTTCACTTATTACCTGTTCCCTGCCGCCATTATCCTTAAATCCTGGAGGTGTGCCTTTATATATTGGTAATCTGAAATCCTGAGAATGTATTGAAATAGTTGTCAGAATCAGAAATACTGTAATTGCAATTTTGTTTTTCATGATTGTAATAGTTATCAGTTTTTTACATTTTGTCTGGATATTGATGCGGCATTTTCTTTTATAATACTGTTCAGGATAAAGAATTTTTCTCCGTTTGAGAGTTTTATGACAGTCTTATCTTTTGAGTTTGATGAAGCAGAACCCTGGAAATTATCAATTCGTAAATTTATAAAATTGTCTGCCTCAATAGCATGTGTATAATAATCCGGCAGATGCTGATCCCAACTAAGGTCAAATCCGTTGACTGACAGGTTGTTTATATACTGTGCATATATGCCAGGAATTGCATGTTCGAAGATCTGAAGCCCTTTTTCGGCAGCCGGCCGAAGGTCAAAATTTCCTCCATAGCTCAGTGTTTCCCTGCCATTCTTAATAAAGAGCCTTATATTATTAAACGTAAGGTTTTCAATCCGGCTATCTTTCTGGCCATATATAATTATTCCCTGTCCTCCGGTGGCAATTATATTGCTGAATATCACATTTCTTATCTGTCCGGCGCTGTGCTCCGGAAAGCGGGATGCACATGACAGGTGTATCGGTTCGCCATGCCCCCACCAGTGACCATTGTAGAGTCTTGTTTCTATAATTATATTATCGAAGATAAGATCTTCAATATCAGTTGTATCGTGAGCAAAAATGCCAATGCCCCTGTTTGATTCGTAAATTGTGATGTTTGAAAAAATGCAGTGTCTTATCGGGTGCTGGCCATAACCTATTCTGATACCGGCAGAGCTCGATCTGAGCTGGCAGTTTGTAACGCTCATGTTCTCGGCATATATCGATTTATTCCCGTAGGTTTTCTTTTGCTGTTCCTCCATGCTGTAAGGTGGAGTGTTTTCATTTTTGTCAAAGCCTGTCATTATAATTGCATCATCACCTGCAA
>CAZEYY010000024.1:27566-35830 GCA_964516485.1 uncultured Rikenellaceae bacterium | reverse complement strand
GTTTCAAATTTGAACCTTTTCTGGCATACGTTTTTTCAATTAATGCTTTGTACATTGATAACTGGTTCAGATTCAGAATAGTTGACAGACCTGAGTTTGAATTCAGAACAGGTGTGAATTTCAGTATGTTTTTCATCGACATGAAATTACCTGATCATACAATATTACAGGGACAAAGGTACTGGGCAGCAGAGTTTACATCGGTATACAAACCTTCCGCAAACAGCTTCGTGTCGGCTGCATACTGGAATGACCGCGGCCAGGACACAGGATCCCTGCAAGGTCATTTTCTTAGTCTTATGGCGGAACGGTCAGCCTTGCCGCTTGGCAGATCATTGTTACTGGCCGCCAACATGCATTTATTTTATATTGATTATAATGGCAACAATGATGGATTATTCTTGTCTCCTAAACTGAGTTGTTCTTTGAAGAGAGCACCGGCTTCCATCTTCCTTCATTGCATTCAGGCCCTTTCGAGCAATATTACACCGAATCCGGGTTTCAGCTGGAATCTGGGACTGACATATACAATTTAAAAAAAATAATCATGGTACAGGAAAAGTGTTTCATTATCAGCCTCCTGGGCCTTCCCGTTATGGCTTCAGGAAGCACTGTTCCGGCAGACAGGCAGGCGCCGAATATTGTTTTTATTCTTGCTGATGACCTTGGCTGGACAGATCTGGTATGTTACGGGAATCGCAATTATGAAACGCCAAATGTTGACGCACTGGCTAAGTCGGGAATCAGATTTAATCAGGCTTATGCAGCATGCCCGGTTAGTTCCCCAACAAGAGCTTCAATAATGACCGGAAAATATCCTGCACGCCTGAAGCTGACAAATTATATCAAGGGAGACCGGACCGATCCTGATTCACCAGTTTTGCCCGCGGAATGGAAACCTTACCTTGAATCAGAGGAGCTTACAATTGCCGAACTGCTTAAGACTAAAGGTTATACAACGGGGCTTGTCGGAAAATGGCATTTAGGGGGAGGTGACAGCCTTGCCCCATGGAACCAGGGTTTTGATTATTCGAGGATGATAGGTAAAAATGGACTCGATTATTATAATTATTCAATTTATATCGACTCATATTCAAATGAGTTTACTGACAACGGGACTGAATACCTGACTGACAGGCTGACAGCCTACGGAACTGAATTTATTGAGAAGAATAAAAGGAAACCTTTCTTCCTGTACATGGCCTATTCTGCTCCTCATGTGGGAATTGTACCGCGGAGTGACAAACTGATGAAGTATTTTTTTAAATACGGACAGGCCGAGGAGAAATTCAATCCAAACTATGCGGCAGTTATTGAGAGTCTTGATGAGGGTGTTGGAAAGCTGATTGAGACTTTAACAAAAAACGGACTTCTGGAAAATACTCTTATAATATTCACTTCTGACAATGGCGGAGTTGGGCTTGATGAACTTGGACCCATTCCAACTTCAATGCTTCCTTTAAGAAAATGGAAAGGGCATGTATATGAAGGAGGGATAAGGATACCTTCAATAATGTCATGGAAGGGTAAAATAGAAAAGGATGCAGTTTCAGAATTTGTATTTAGCACAATTGATTATCTACCAACACTTTGTGAGCTTGCAGATATTAAAAATGTGCCTGAAAATACAGATGGTATCAGTATACTCGCCGAGATATTAAAACCCGGATCAGAATCTGTTGCTCCACGAGCATTTTTCTGGCATTATCCTCATTTTTCAAATCAGCTTGGCAGACCAGCCGGAGCAGTAAGGATGGGAAAATACAAGCTTGTTGAATTATATGAGTCGGGCAGAGTTGAGCTTTATGACCTCGAAACAGATATTTCTGAATCAAATGATCTTTCATATACGATGCCCGGAAAAACAGATGAATTATACAAGCTGCTTAAGGAGTGGCAGAAGAATATTAATGCAAATATGCCGGTGGCAAAAGCTGCTAAGTAAGAATTTATGATTTAACAGAGTAGTTGCATACCCCATTAAGAAACATCCGGAACAAAAAAATGAAAAATCTTTACCCTGCACTTCCATTCTGTATTTCTGGTCTGGCTACCATTTTATCATCCTGCAGCAATCACGAATATGAAAAACCAAATATTGTGATAATCCTGGCTGATGATATGGGCTGGGGAGATCTTGCAATAAACGGGAATCCTCATGTCAGAACACCGGTTATTGATAGTTTTTCGAGACAGAGCCTTAGCTTTGACCGGTTTTATGTCTGCCCGCTCAGTGCACCAACGAGATCAGAACTGCTTACAGGGAGGTATTTTCTTCGAACAGGTGTTTCATCGGTAACTCAGGGTTATGAAAATATGCGCAGTGATGAGGTCACACTTGCTGAAATACTTAAACAAAACGGTTATGCCACAGGCTGCTTTGGAAAATGGCATAACGGAGCTTATTATCTTCAGCATCCAAACCGTCAGGGATTTGATGAATATGTCGGATTCTGCATGGGCCACCTTGGTTATTATTATGACATGGAATTTGTTAATAATGATACACTTGTAAAGTCAACGGGATATACCACTGATTTTTTTACCGACAGGGCTATTGGTTTTATTGAAGACAACAGGGACCATCAGTTCTTTTGCTACGTGCCATACAATGTCCCTCATTCACCTTTCCAGGTTCCTGAGGAATATTTTGATAGATACATCTGTACTGGACTTGATTCAACCTTATCATCAGTTTACGGAATGGTTGAGAACATGGATCATAACATTGGAAGAATACTGGACAAGCTTGATGAATTTGGACTAAATGATAATACTCTTGTTATATTCCTGTCAGATAATGGTCCCAATACCTGGCGGTTTAATGGCAAAATGAAGGGAAAAAAAGGGCATGTTGATGAAGGAGGCACCAGGACCCCCTTTTATATAAGGTGGTCGGGGAAAATAAATCCGGGAACCACCAGCCAGATGGGACAGGATATAGACATTCTTCCGACTATTCTGGGACTGTGCAATATACAGTATGTTCCTGAAAAACGCCTGGATGGTATTGACCTTTCGAAAGTGATACTCGCGAAGGAAAATCCATCTGACAGGTATATTTATTCACGCGAGGCATATCAGACCATGGATAAATGCAGCGCCTCAGTCAGAGATATGAAGTACAGGCTTGTCAGAACCAGCAGTGATACAGTGCTTTATGATATGATTTCTGATCCATGCCAGCTGAATGATATTTCAGCACAGGAACCTGAAATTAAAAATACAATGGCAGAACTTCTTGGGAAATGGGAATATGAACTTGTCAGCACCTACTCTCCGGTGACAACAATAAGAGCTGGATTCAGAGAGGAGAAATATTTCATACTTCCTGTTCAGGATGCAATTCTTACAGGAAACCTGAAATACTCAAGCATTCACCCTAATCAGGCTCATACTGAAGGATGGAAAAGGGCTGGTGATTCACTTTACTGGAACCTTTCTGTTGAAACAACAGGTATCTTCAATGCAGAGCTTCAGTATGGCTGCCCGCCCGGTTCTCCGGGAAGTGAATTTGAAATTTCCTCGGCATCTGGCAGGATAACCTTCAATATCACTAATCCATTTAAGTCGGTTTTACTTCCTGAAAGGGATTATGTTAAGAGAAGTGAATCGGTTGAACGTACCTGGGCATGGATGACTGCAGGAGAACTTGAACTGAAAACTGGCAAAGAACAGATAGTTCTGAAATTATGCAGACCATCCTCCGATGAGGCCGGAATAATAAAAGCCTTGAGATTAACACGTATAAGATGATCTAAATGAAATTTCACATGAAAATCTGAAAAAATCATGAAGAAGAAACTCTTCGATCTCTGTTTGCATCAGGATTTCCTGAGTGTATATTCCTTAATATAAATCAATTGATTAATTTTAAGTATTGACAATAAATACCAATAAAATGAAACGCATAATTATTCTAGCTGTTTTTATTCAGTTTTCAGTACTGCTACTGGCTCAGACATATCCTTTTCAGAATACAAAACTGAAAGAGAATGAGCGTATAAATAATCTGATCTCCCTTATGAACAAGGAGGAGAAGATAAACTGTCTTTCACCATGGATAGCTATTCCCCGTCTGGGAGTAAAAGGCACAAGGACAGTTGAAGGTCTTCACGGGCTTGCATACAGCGGACCCGCAAACTGGGCGGTAAAAGGTCCAAAGGCTTCGCCAACAACATCTTTTCCTCAGGCAATAGGTCTTGCAGCTACCTGGGATACTGAACTTATCCGCGAAGTTGCGGACTGGCAGGCAACTGAGGCAAGGTACCTTGCTCAGAACCAGAGATTCGGCGTGTCAGGACTCATAGTCTTTGCGCCAAATGCTGATATGGGAAGAGATATCCGCTGGGGGCGCACAGAAGAATGTTTTGGAGAAGATCCCTTTCTCAACGGTTCAATTGTTGCAGCTTATGTAAAAGGACTTCAGGGTGACGATCCGGTATACTGGAAAACGGCTTCGCTGATGAAACATTTCCTGGCTAACAGCAATGAGAATCTCAGATCATATAACAGCTCCGATTTTGACGATCAGCTTTTTCACGAATATTATTCCTATGCATTCCGTGAAGGCGTTATGGCTGGTTCACAGGCATATATGGCTGCATATAATAAATACAATGGCATCCCCTGTACTGTTCATCCGGTTCTCAGGAATGTTACTATGAATATGTGGGGCCTGCGTGGAATTATTACAACTGATGGAGGCGCTTTCAAACAGTTGCTTAATACACATAAGTATTATCCCGATCTGGCACTTGCTGCAGCAGAGTGCATTAAAGCAGGCATCACTATGTTCCTCGATGATTACAGAGGATCAGTGAAGGAGGCCCTTGACAAAGGTCTTATTACTGAAAAACAGATAGATGAGGCCCTGTATGGCAATTTCAGGGTATTGCTGAAGCTTGGTGTTCTTGATAATCCTGTAAAAAATCAATATTCACAGATCGGGATTGCTGACACTACACCTCCATGGACTAAGGATGAGGCAAAGGTTCTTGTGAAAAAAGTAACTGAGAAATCAATTGTGCTGCTCAGGAATGAGAATAATATCCTGCCTCTTGATTTGTCTGAAATTAAATCGCTTGCAGTTATTGGGCCCTCTGCCGGCAAAGTTATTTCTGACTGGTATGGGCCTAATCCGCCATATTCAGTAAGTATTCTTGATGGTATAAAAAAATCATTCGGAAAAAATATAAATATAATGTATGCTTCTGGCAACAAAGCAGATTCAGCTGTAATTGCTGCAAAGAGCTGTGATGTTGCAATTGTATGCATTGGAAACCATCCTTTGAGCTATGGCCTGGGCTGGGGCCAGAACTATGTTCCAAGTGACGGGAGGGAAGATATTGACAGACAGGCCATAACAATTGAGCAGGAAGATCTTGTAAGGCTTGTCAGAGCAGCAAATCCGAAGACAATACTAATAATGGTGTCAAGCTTCCCCTATGCGATTAACTGGTCGAAGGAAAATGTCCCTGCAATTCTGCATGTGACACAGTCGAGCCAGGAGATGGGTACTGCGATGGCCGACGTACTTTCGGGAAAGGTCAGTCCTGCTGGGAGACTTGTTCAGACATGGATAACCTCAATAGATCAGCTTCCTCCGATACTCGATTATAACATCAGGAACGGAAGGACTTACATGTACCAGAAGCACGAGCCCCTGTTTCCGTTCGGATATGGGCTCACCTATACAACTTTCAGATATTCAGGATTGAATATTGATAAAAAAGTCCTGAAAAAGGGAGAGATACTTAATGTGACATTCAATGTTGAGAATACAGGCAAAACCGGGAGTGATGAGGTGACACAGCTCTATGTAAGTTTTCCCGGCTCATCGTTTCAGCGTCCGCTTATTGCACTGAAAGGTTTCAGAAGGATTTTTGTTCCTCAGGGCAGGCAGGTAATAGTCAGGATACAGCTTAAGGCAGATGATCTTGCCTGCTGGGATATGAAAAAGAATGCATGGGTATTGGAACCGGGTTTGGTTAAATTTTTCGTGGGATCATCATCTGCTGACAGGAGGCTGGAAGGGGAGATTGCCTTAAATTAATATTTCCGAAGTCAACTGATATTTAAATAAATAGGTTTTTCGCTTTCAGTAAAAGGGAACAGAGAATCCTTTCAGTAATTTCAAAAACATGATAAAAGTCATATTTTCATTTTTTGTTTAACTTGCAGAATTATTTTGTAAAAGGTTGAAAATATGATCAGCTATTTGTAAAACATACAATACTGAATGCATAAATATGCAATTAAAATAGATGTTTTATACATTTATTTGATTATTTTTGCGGCATTGTTTTATATGTCGTTTAAAATATTTGAGAATTGAAAAGCATTAAACCAAAATTCAACAGGGTTGCGATTAAGGTCGGAAGCAACGTAATAACCCAGGCTGACGGATCTCTCAACAGCAGAAGGATGTTACGTATTGTTGAGGATGTGGCAATATTATATAAACAGGGAATTGAGGTGATTCTGATATCATCGGGAGCTGTTGCTGCAGGTAGGAGTGAAATGACTCCTTCGAAAAAGACTAATATTATTGAAGCCAAACAGATATGGGCTGCCATAGGCCAGGTTAAGCTGATGTCGAATTACCAGTTCCTTTTCGGGAAATACAATATCGCTGCAGGTCAGGTACTGGCCAGCAAGGAAAGCTTCAGGGACAGGCGGCATTATCTTAACATGAAGAACTGCATAGCAGCAATGCTTGAAAACAAGGTGCTTCCGATTGTAAATGAGAATGATACTGTTTCTGTTAATGAGCTTATGTTCACCGATAATGATGAGCTTTCGGGCATGATCTCCTCAATGATGGACTGTAACTCACTGATAATTCTGTCAAATGTTGATGGCATTTATACGGGCATTCCCGGCGTCGAAGGTTCAGAACTGATACGTGAGGTCAAGGATGATAGGGAGGATATTGACCAGTTCATTTCTGATGTCCGGTCGGGCTTTGGCAGAGGCGGTATGCTGACAAAATCCTCGATAGCCAGGAAAATAGCTTCACAGGGAATTGATGTCTACATTGCAAATGGAATGAGAGATGCAGTGATAACTGATATTGTCCGCGACAAGGATATTCCGTACACGCACTTTATTGCCAGCCATAAAAAAGAGTCTGGTGTCAAGAAATGGCTGGCTCACTCCGGGACTTTTGCACGTGGTGCAGTAACAGTTAATGAAGGAGCAAAGGATGCCCTCCTTGGAGAGAAAGCTTCAAGCCTGCTGATGGTTGGAATAACCAAAGTGCACGGCTCTTTCAAAAAAGGAGATATTGTAAGCATCCTTGATCAGGACGACAACCGGATCGGACTTGGAAAATCCCAGTACGATTCAAAAAAAACTGAACAACACCTTGGGGAGAAGATGAAAAAGCCTTTCATCCATTACCACTTCCTTGTGCTCGATGAAAAACTCAAGTCTTCCGTAAATGCTTTATAACTAACGAAATATTATTGCTTGTTAAACTTTGAACTATATAATTTTAATGAATTGCACACCTCTCTTTAAAAAAGCCGTTCAGGCAGGCCGTTCACTCGGTCTGACAGATGTTGCTTCAGTTAATAACATACTGAAACAGCTGGCCGATACTGCCGTAAAAAAAACACCACTTATACTTGAGGCAAACAAAAAGGACCTGGCAAGGATGTCTGAGTCTGATTCACGTTATGACAGGCTCATGCTTACAAAAGAGAGGATTGAATCAATTGCAGATGACATCAGGAAGGTTGCACAACTGCCCTCACCTCTCGGGCGGGTACTGTCTGAGTCAGAAAGACCCAACGGGCTGAAAATCACCCGCATGTCTGTTCCTTTTGGTGTAATTGGTATCATATACGAGGCAAGGCCGAACGTTACTTTTGATGTTTTCTCTCTCTGTTTCAAGTCGGGCAATGCCTGTATTCTTAAGGGAGGGAGCGATGCTATTTATTCAAATACTGCAATTACAGGCATAATTAGAGATGTGCTGCTGAAGAATAAAATTGATCCTGATGTCCTGATACTTCTGCCCGCAGGCAGGAATGAGACAAGCCAGCTGCTGAATGCCCGTGAATATGTCGATCTGATAATCCCGCGTGGAAGCAGGGGTCTTATTGATTTTGTAAGGGAGAATGCTACAATACCGGTTATTGAGACAGGCGCCGGTATCTGCCATACATATTTTGATGCAGACGGAGACAGGGAAAAAGGCAGAAAGATCGTTTTCAATGCCAAGACCAGGAGGGTAAGTGTGTGTAATGCCCTCGACT
>CAZEYY010000024.1:12425-27466 GCA_964516485.1 uncultured Rikenellaceae bacterium | reverse complement strand
AAGATCGTTTTCAATGCCAAGACCAGGAGGGTAAGTGTGTGTAATGCCCTCGACTGTCTTGTGATTCATGAGAAAAGACTCAGCGACCTTTCATACATTATTGAACCTTGTGCATCAAAAGAGGTAATTGTATTTGCTGATACCAAAGCTTACAAGGCACTAAAAGGCAACTATCCGGATAAGCTTCTCAGGAAGGCAGTTAAGGCCTCTTTCGGAACAGAGTTCCTTTCATATAAAATGGCTGTAAAAACAGTCAGGGATTTTGATGAAGCCGTGTTGCACATAAACAAATACGGATCTAAACACAGTGAGGCAGTAATTTCAGAGAACAAAAGCGTTTTAAGTTTGTTTAACAACATGGTTGATGCCTCCTCGGTTTATTCAAATACATCAACTGCATTTACCGATGGAGCGGAGTTCGGATTAGGGGCAGAGATTGGCATTTCAACGCAGAAGTTGCACGCTCGCGGGCCTATGGCTCTTGAAGCGCTTACAACATACAAGTGGATTATTGAAGGCAGCGGACAGATTCGTTCATAAAAATTTATTTACTAATTATGGTTTTCGACATTCAGATGATAAGGTCCTTTTACAGGGACATGCCTGTTAAACTGGCAGAAGTCAGGAAGATACTTCAGCGGCCCTTGACAGTCAGTGAAAAAATTCTGTACACACATTTATACAAGGATTCAGAAGTGAAGCCTTTCCAGAGAGGCGCTGATTATGTTGATTTTGCTCCCGACAGGGTTGCGATGCAGGATGCAACTGCCCAGATGGCTCTGTTACAATTCATGATGGCAGGGAAACAACAAACTGCTGTTCCATCATCTGTTCACTGCGATCATCTCATTATGGCAAAATCAGGCGCTGATACTGATATGAAAACTGCATTCTCAGGTAACAGGGAAGTGTATGATTTCCTGAGTACCGTGTGCAACAAGTATAATATAGGATTCTGGAAACCCGGAGCAGGAATAATTCATCAGATCGTTCTTGAGAATTATGCCTTCCCCGGTGGAATGATGATCGGAACAGATTCACACACACCAAATGCAGGTGGTCTGGGTATGGTGGCTATCGGTGTTGGAGGTGCCGATGCCGTTGATGTTATGACAGGTATGGCCTGGGAACTGAAAATGCCAAAACTGATAGGCATCAAACTGACAGGAAAACTAAGCGGTTGGGCCTCACCCAAGGATATAATACTCAAAGTTGCAGGTATGCTTACTGTCAGCGGAGGAACAGGATGCATTGTCGAATACTTTGGTGAAGGCGCTGAATCATTGTCAGCTACAGGCAAGGGCACAATCTGCAATATGGGAGCTGAGATAGGCGCCACATGCTCACTGTTTGGCTATGATGAAGCTATGACCAGGTATCTGAAAGCCACAGGGAGGGAAGAGATCGCTGATCTGGCTCTTTCAGTGGGTGAGAACCTGCGCTCTGATTTTGAGGTTCTTGCTTCTCCGGAAAAATACTATGACCAGTATATCGAGATCAATCTCTCTGAACTTGAGCCATTTATAAACGGACCATTCACGCCTGATCTTGCCACTCCAATTTCGAAGATGAAAGAGACAGCAGAAAAAAACGGATGGCCGGTGAATATTGAAGTCGGACTTATCGGTTCATGTACAAACTCATCCTATGAAGATATTTCCAGAGCTGCATCTGTTGTAAGGAATGCGCTGGATGTGAAGCTGACTGCAAAAGCTGAATTCAAGATAACACCCGGATCCGAGCAGATAAAGCATATTTCGGAAAGAGACGGATATCTCAGGCTCTTCGAAGAGGTGGGAGGGGAAGTGTTTGCGAATGCCTGCGGACCCTGCATTGGTCAGTGGGACAGAAAAGGAGCAGATAAAAGTCCTGTAAACTCAGTAATCCATTCATTCAACAGGAATTTTGCCAAGCGCACCGACGGAAATCCGAATACACATGCCTTTGTGGCTTCTCCTGAAATAGTCACTGCTATTGCAATTGCCGGTAAACTTACATTTAATCCACTTACTGACAGTTTGTTGAATGCTGCAGGAGAAGAGGTTAAGATTGCAGAACCAAAAGGATATGAACTGCCGCCACAGGGATTCGGAAAGATTGACAATGGCTATCAGGAACCTGCCAGCGATGGCAATGCAGTTACAGTAACAATTGCACCTGATTCAGACAGACTTCAGAACCTGACTCCTTTCAGGGAATGGGATGGAAAGGACTTTGTTAACCTTCCGCTGCTTATAAAAGTGAAGGGGAAATGTACCACTGACCACATCTCAATGGCCGGTTTCTGGTTGAAATATCGCGGACACCTTGAGAATATTTCAAATAATTACATGATTGGTGCAATAAATTCATTCAATAATAAGCCGAATGAGATACTGAACCAGCTTACCGGAAAATATGATACCGTTCCGGCAGTGGCACGGTCATACAAGGCTGCGGGTATGGGATCGATTGTTGTTGGAGAAGAAAACTTCGGTGAGGGATCTTCACGGGAGCATGCCGCCATGGAACCACGTTACCTGAATGTTAAGGCAGTTCTTGTAAAATCATTTGCAAGAATCCACGAAACTAATCTTAAAAAGCAGGGAATACTTCCGCTCACCTTTGCTGAAAAAGGAGACTATGACAAGATAAGAGAGGATGATAAGCTCGATGTTACAGGTCTGAAGGAACTGGCTCCTGGTAAGAATGTTGGTATAGTTCTCAGACACTCCGACGGTACCTCTGATACAATATATGCACGTCATACCTTTAATCTGCCACAGATTGAATGGTTCAGGGCAGGAGGAGCACTTAACCTGATAAGAAAGGCAAACGCATAATGTAAATAATTAAGTGTGAAATTATTAACAATAAATTAATATGACACCTGAAAAGATCACTATTTCGAATGGCAAGCTCAATGTGCCTGATTATCCGGTTATTCCTTATATCGAGGGTGATGGTACCGGACCTGATATCTGGAAAGCATCTGTAAGGGTTTTTGATGCTGCAGTGGCCAAAGCATACAATGGAAAGCGCAAGGTAGAATGGCATGAGGTACTTGCAGGAGAGAAAGCATTTAAGCTGACAGGTAACTGGCTTCCTGACAAGACACTTGATGATTTCAGGGAATACCTGGTTGGGATAAAGGGACCGCTGACAACACCGGTTGGTGAAGGCATGCGCTCACTTAATGTTGCTCTCCGCCAGCTCCTCGACCTTTATACCTGCTACAGACCTGTAAGGTATTTCTCAGGTGTTCCAAGTCCCGTTAAAAAGCCAGAGCTTGTCAATATGCACATTTTCAGGGAAAATACAGAGGATATATATGCCGGCATTGAATTCATGCATGGCCTCCCGGAGACAGAAAAAGTAAAGAAATTTCTTATTGAAGAAATGGGAATCAAGAAGATTCGTTTCCCGAAAACTACATCAATAGCAATAAAACCAGTTTCTGTAGAAGGTACAGAAAGGCTTGTTCGTCAGGCAATTAAATATGCAATTCATAAGAAACTGCCTTCCGTGACTCTTGTGCACAAGGGAAACATTATGAAATATACCGAAGGATCTTTCATGAAATGGGGATATGCTCTTGCTGAGAGGGAATTTGGCGACAAGGTCTTCACATGGAACCAGCATAAGCAGATAGCCGACATGCAGGGAACTGAAGCAGCCGACAAGGCTCAGAAACAGGCAGAAAGTGCAGGAAAAATAATAATCAAGGATGTGATTGCCGATGCTTTCCTACAGCAGATACTCACACGCCCTGCTGAATATTCAGTTATTGCAACTCTGAACCTGAACGGTGATTATATCTCTGATGCACTTGCAGCAATAGTGGGAGGTATAGGCATCGCGCCCGGAGCTAATATCAATTATGAAACTGGTCATGCAATTTTTGAGGCAACGCATGGAACCGCCCCAAAATATGCTGATCAGGATAAGGTAAATCCGGGATCAGTAATGCTTTCGGGTGCTTTAATGTTTGAATACATTGGATGGGATGAAGCTGCAGATAATATTTACAAAGGACTTGAAAAAACAATTCTGAGCAGGAAAGTTACTTATGATTTTCACAGGCTTACCGAAAATGCCACTCTTGTAAAAACTTCGGAATTCGGCGATGCAATAATTTCAAATATTCAATAAAAAATACCAGATCCATGATTAAACCTGATTTCTTCAACAGACTTGAGGCTGAGGTAAGACAGTCGTGCCAGATTGAAAATGATCTGTTCGAACAGTTTGATGTAAAGCGCGGTTTGAGGAACAAGGACGGAACAGGAGTTCTTGTCGGGCTTACAAACATCGGAGATGTTGTAGGCTATAAAAAGGAGGATGGGAAAGTTATAGCAATTCCCGGACGTCTGCTTTACCGCGGAATAGATATTGAAGATATTACCTACGGGTTTCAGAAAGAAAACAGGCATGGATTTGATGAAACTGTATTTCTACTGCTGACAGGCCGTCTTCCGGCAAAGGAGGAACTTAATGAATTCTCAGAGTATATGGCATCACTCCGGGCTCTACCTGACGATTTTACAAAGGATATGATCCTGTCAATGAAAGGGAAGGATGTGCTTAATATTCTTGCCCGTTCAGTTCTCGGACTTTATACCCTTGATGATAAACCTGACGATATTTCACTTGACAATATGTTCAGGCAGTCTCTTAACCTGATGGCTAAATTTCCCACGATAGTTGCTTATTCTTACCAGGCACTCAGGCATCTTTATCAGGGAAAAACACTTTCAATCAGGCATCCTCAGACAAAGATGACGACAGCTGAAAATTTCCTATATCTGATAAAGGGCGATTGTACAGGATTTTCAAAGCTCGAAGCTGACCTGCTTGACCTGCTTCTTGTGCTGCATGCAGAACATGGAGGAGGAAATAACTCAACATTTACAATGAGGGTCACAAGTTCCTCTGAAACAGATATTTATTCATCAATTACTTCTGCAATCGGCTCGCTAAAAGGCCCGCTTCACGGAGGTGCGAACATCCGCGTACTTGAAATGATGGAAGATATCAAGGCTCATGTTAAGGACTGGAAAAGTGAAAAGGAAGTTGAAGAATACCTTTTGAAAATTCTGAATAAGAAGGCTAACGACTTTACAGGAAAGATCTATGGAATAGGTCATGCTGTCTATACTGTTTCCGACCCTCGTGCAACAATACTTAAAGTGAAGGCACGGGAACTGGCAATTGAAAAAGGACGTCTGCCGGAATTTGAACTTTATGAGCTTGTTGAGAGACTGACTCCTGAGGTGCTCAGAGTGTTCAAGGGAGAGAAGTTCACCAAGGTGGTATGCATCAACGTTGACTTCTATTCAGGGTTTGTATATGCCTGCCTTGATATTCCCAAGGAGCTCTATACACCATTGTTTGCAGTTGCCCGTGTTTCCGGATGGTGTACTCACCGTATCGAGGAATTGACATTCTCAGCAAAACGCATTATCAGGCCGGCCTTTAAAAATGTTTTTCCAAAACAGAGTTATGTTCCCTTGAGCGAACGTAAAAACCAGGAGCTATGAATCAGACAGATGAAAAGTATGAGGTGCTCATAGTCGGTGGAGGTGTTGTTGGTACAGCCCTGCTCTATACCCTGAGTAATTATTCAAATATCAGGAATATATGCCTGATTGAAAAATACTCAGACTTCGGCCTTGTAAATTCGGCATCATACAATAACAGCCAGACGCTTCATTTTGGTGATATTGAAACCAATTATACAATCGAAAAAGCCAGGAAGGTGAAGGCCATGGCCGATATGGTGATGAATTATCTGGAAAGGGAGAAATCAAATGATCCCGCCGGTAAGCTGTTCAGTAAGTTTTCCAAAATGGTTCTGGCTGTGGGAAGTGAACAGGTTGCAGGACTGAGGAAACGATATCCTCCTTTTGGTGAACTCTTCCCCAAACTAAAAATTATTGAGAAGGAAGAGATAGGCACGATTGAGCCAAGAATACTTGAAGGCAGGAATCCGGACCAGGAACTGCTTGCCCTTCTCACTGAGGATGGGTATACTGTTGATTTTAAGAAACTATGCCATTCATTCGTTGACAACTCACTTAAGAAGAATCCGCTTCTTTCAATTCACCTGAATACCAGGTTGCTGAAGGTTTCAAAGGAAGGAGATCATTATAAGGTTGTTACAAACACTGGTGAAATCAGGGCAAAGGTGCTTGTAATTGCAGCAGGCGGTCACAGCCTGATGATTGCCAAATCACTGGGTTACGGGAAGAACCTGTCGATATTGTCAATGGCAGGAAGCTTCTATACCGGTCCGAAAGTACTTAACGGAAAAGTATATACGATTCAGCAGCCAAAACTTCCTTTTGCGGCCATTCACGGCGATCCGGAAGTACATAATGCTGAGGTAACCAGGTTTGGTCCTACAGCCATGCCCATTTTTCAGCTTGAAAGACATAACTGGCGATCATTCGGAGAATACTGGAAGACTTTCGGCCTGGGGATAAAACCTGTCCTCAGCCTTGTAAAAATACTTTTTGACTGGACAATCTTTGCTTACGTCTTTACAAATTTCCTTTATGAGATCCCTTTTTTCGGAAAGCGATTGTTTATCAGAGAGGTGCGGAAGATTGTGCCTTCGGTCCGTCTTAGTGAACTGAGGTTTGCCAAAGGAATAGGAGGTACCAGGCCTCAGATCATAAATAACACCACAAAGAAACTGGAGCTTGGAGAAGCCAAACTTACCGGTGATAACATTATCTTCAATATAACACCATCACCAGGAGCTTCCACATGCCTGGGAAATGCTTATACCGATACAGCCAAAATAGTTGAATTTCTGGGCGCTGAATATAAATTTGAAAAGGAGGCATTTGAAAATGATTTCTTCAAACCATCCTGATTACAAATTATTACTTTTCAAAAGAAAAGACTCTTGATTCGTTTTTCTTAGCCTCAGTTTTAAATACAACAGCGGAAGTAAGATATACATTCGTTCCTTCAGCTTCTGGCCTTTTTTCGCCTTTAACAACAAGTTTTACAACGTGTTCCCCGGGCTGAAGGTTCATTACGTGCCATATTGTTTCGGTATGCTGCTGCCTGGCAAAATTATAATATGTGTCAATGCTGCGGTGCAGCTGGCCGTCAACATAAACATCAGCCTTGCCTCCGTCTGCATACCAGTTGCCAACGAGTGAAACGCCTGTTCCTGAAAACCTGAATTCCATTTCGTCACCTGCATTTGAGGCTACAATTGACTGTTTTATCTTCTTCTGATCACTGCCAGTAATTTCATAGGGTTTCCACTTACCCCTGAATGTAAAGCCTTCTTTATCGAACACAGATACCCTCTTGTCGTATACAGTGTTGGGAAATGAGTTTTCATATTGTGGTGCAACAGGTTCCTGAAGTTTAATTCTGATTTCTTTGTCAGAAACCGATCCTCCGTCTTTAACTATCAACTCTTTAGCATATTTGGCAGTGCTCTCAACAGCCGTATTAAACGAATATGTTGTGAAGATGAAAAGTGTATCACCAAGTGCCTTAACCCCGTTCTGCATTTCTTTCGGGAGACCGCTGAATCCGTTTATTACTCCAAGCACAGCAAGCGCATTTGAGGGATTGCAGTCAGAATCCTGTCCACAACGGGTTGAAATCTCAAGTGTCTTCATCGGGTCACCTTCACCGTATAGAAGTCCCATAACTATATAAGCTCCATTGAGTTTGGCATCAATGTTAAATGGAACACCGGCGCCACAGATATCTACATCACCCCATTTTTCTTCAAGTTCCTTCCATGCTGTCCTCCAGTCTGAAGGATAATGCTCATGAAGTTTTATCACATCTTTGACTATCTTATAATAATCGCTTTCTGATGGAATTGAGAGCAGGGCTTTATCTATTATTTTCGGAATATCCTTCTCAAAATAAGCCTCGGCATAAAGTGCAGCTACAAATACTCCGCCATAAACTCCTTCGCCATAATTCATAATCCGGCCTATCTTGTCGGCAATTGATAGAGCAGTTCCGGGCATTCCTGGACACATAAATCCAATATAGTCTGCTTCTATCTGGAAATCAATATCATCAGCGTGTATGTTGTAATCGGGTGTTCCTGAAAGAGGGGCAAAGATACTGTCGTAATAGTTTTTACGGGCCTGCATGTTGGCATGCCATAGTCCATAACCGGCTTTCGCAAACATCTCCTGGAATTTTTTGGAAGGTGCGTCTATGCCGTATTTATCCATTGACATAAGGAAGGTAAGCTGCACATAGATATCGTCCTGCCACTTACTTCCTTCAATATCAGCCGGTTTCCATGTTATTGAATCTTCATATATGGTTCCACGGGCTCTGAATTCGGTAGGTGCACCATAAGTGACGCCAACCATTTTACCTGCCCAGCCACCAGCTATTTTATCCTTAAGCACTTCGGGGTTGATTGTCCTGAAGCCTTCATCAGAAGACTTGCAGGCTGACACAATAAGCAGAATTGCTGAAATGATAATGATCAGGGGATTGTTTTTCATGAGATTGTTTTTACAGGGTTTTTAGCTTATAATCAATGCATTGGCATATAAAAATTTCAAGTCACTGCCTCATCCTTATATGCGGATTGCTTCCGTACTCTATTGTTACCGGTAATCCGTCACTCAGTATCGACATCCTGGCTGCTTCAACAACAAGCTCATTGATGTAACTATTCGCAGGGGTCGCAAGTAATCCTTTGTCATCAATCTCCTTTATCATCTCCCTTCGTTTCAGCATGGAATCCTTCTCTGACAGACCTGCAACAGCATTCTCAATGCCAAGAGCTGCATGAACAAGTGCAGCTACTGATTCAAACCCGTAACCTATTGGCTTATAACCCATACCTTCCCATGGTACGAGCTTGTAGAAATCAGGACTCACATAGTTGAAATGTGATCCTCCGCAGCCAATGCCGTCAAGATAGGAATGTTCAACTCCGCGGAACTGGTCATTATGTTTTATCATGCCTGTCTTTCCTTCACCTTCAAAAAACATCTGAAGGCTCTGATCATTACTGCCTGCAGCCTGGTCAGGGTACCCAAGCCCGTCAATGACAGAAAGGATGGCATTATTCTCAAACCTCACCCTGCCATGTGCCCATAAATATGCCTCATTGTCATTTGGAAACCTGCCTTTAATTCCTGAAACAGAGACTTCTATAGGTTTAAGTCCTGTTATAAAATACACAAGATCAACATAATGACATCCTATATAAACAAAGGGATCTGTCTTATCGCATGTAAACCAGTTCTGGAAGTTGGATGAACGGTAATAGTACGGCTCTATCAGTTTTGCTTCACCCATTACAAATTTTCCGAAATGACCAAGCTCAAAACTTCTTCGGGCCATCAAAGACCTTCTGTCGAATCGTTTGTGGTATTCAATTCCAACAAACAGACCTTTTTCGAATGCCAGTTTTTCTATTTCTGCTGCCTGTTTATACTGAAGAACGAGTGGTTTCACACACAGGACATGCTGATTATTATTGAGTGCCTCCATCACAACTTCATAGTGAAACTGATCAGGCATAGCTACAATAACCATCTGCCGTTGATCCATTTCCTGCAGTACCCTCTTGTACAGTTCCGGAAATTTTTTTGTTTCAGGCTCATTAAGTGAGGGGAAGGCATCGAAAGTCTGTCCGGGGAAGGCCTCATTTATCTCCTTTGAGTTTTTCAAAGCCCTGAGAGGTACTGAATCGAGGGCACATACCTTAATATTATTTACATACCCGGTCCTCTGCAGATGATAAATTGAAGGAAGGATCAGATCGTATGTGATCATACCGCCTCCGACTATAGTAATATCAATTCCTTTTGTCATGTTTATAGTATTCTCTTTTAACCGAGTATCTCGTCACAGGCTTCCTCAAAGACTGCGAGTGATTCTCTGAGTGCTTCTTCTGTTATGTTGAGTGGCGGAGCTATTTTGAGGCATTCTCCGGCAACACCTACCGGCGCAAACATCAACAGGCCTTTATGGAAGCATTTTTCATTAATTTTTACTGCTGTATCCGAATCAGGAGTTTTACTGCCTTTTTTCACAACCTGTATACCTGCAACAAGACCTTTACCCTGAAGGCAGCCGAGAATATCAGGGTGTTTTTCCCTTATCCTGCCAAGTTCAGGCATCATTATTTCTCCCATATTCCTCGCATTTTCAGCAAGCTTTTCATTTAGTATTATCTTTAGGCTCTCAACTGCTGCAACCACTGGCAGAGGACTTCCTGAATGTGTCGATGTCATCGATCCGGGGGCATAAAGTGACATAATATCCTTTCTTCCTATCACTGCTGATAGAGGCAGGGAAGATGATATGCCCTTTCCGCAGGCAATAAGATCAGGTTTAATTCCATAATGCTCATAGCAGAACATTTTTCCTGTCCTTCCGAATCCTGACTGGACTTCGTCATATATTGTGATGATGCCATTTTCGTGACAGAAAGATTCAAGCTGGCGGGCATATTCAACAGGCAGGAAGTCAGGACCAACGCCCTGGTATGACTCAGTCATCACACCTGCAATATCCTTTGAATTTATTCCTTTTTCCCTGAGTGTTCTGGTGAAAAGGTCAAATGAGGTATTTTCATTTTTATAGCCGTCTGGAAATGGTACCTGTATGAAGGTCTTCCCTTCATCAACTATCCATGTCTTGAGCCTTGGATTTCCTCCTGCAAGCTGTGCTCCCAGTGTTCTTCCATGGAAAGCATTTTTAAATGTGATAAAGTATTTCTTGTTAGGTCCGTATTTCTCAACTGCCCAGGTTTTAGCAAGTTTTATGCAGTTTTCTGTTGCCTCACTTCCTGTACTCAGGAGAAACACCTGGTAGGCAGCAGGATCCGGAGCCAGACTTTGCAGCATTTTTGTAAGCTCAGCGCGTTTTTCATGAACAAATACATAAGTTGCCAGAAGCTTATGGTCAATAACCTTCCTGAGTGCTTCAGCGATCTCTTTCCGGCCGTGACCGGCATTCGTGATCAATACACCAGAGGACCAGTCAATCCATTTGTTTCCCCACCTGTCATAAACCTGGAAGCCATCGGCTTTATCCCAGACAACGGGTGGCTGGCCCATCATTGAAACGGGTTCCGATTCTGTCAGTGTTTTGAAAATTTCAAGCGATTCAGGAACCGGAAGTGCTGTTTTTATAGTACGGTATTTTGTCTTAACATGCGGAACTGCAACTGGTTCCAGACTATACTTTGCCATGATCTGATTTTGTTTTGATTATTTGTATGAAAGATATTGATATTTTGAATAACGAATATAAAAAAAAGCTGCCGGATATTTTTAATCCGGCAGCCTGATTATTGTAAGGCTGACAGTGTGATATTAGCCGACCTTTATCTTAACGACGACTTTTTTTACTTTTCCTGAAACATTTCCCGGAGCAATTTTAGGCTGATGTGCATCTTCAGGGAAGAAAATACCATAGGAACCTTTTGAAAATGTTACATAATCACCGTCTCCTCCAAGGAAGGCAATGTCTTTCTCGGGATTGTATTCAGTTGTAACTTTCATCTTACCGATTGTATTGACTCCGATTTGTTCAACTCCCTCGGCAATATACTGAATGTCAATGTATTTCTGGTGGCATTCCCATTTTCCCTGTTCCCTGGGGATTGAATCATAAGCCTGTACAAGTACATAAATATTTGTGCCGTCCAGTTCATATTTGCCCGGTTCCATTTTTGAGAAATCTGTTTTTGCGATATATTCCAGCGATGTTTTTATCCTGGGAGATATGCACTCATACAGATGCCTGTTCTTAAGTATGTCTGCTATCATGATTTAATTTTTTAATTATTGAAAAAAGTATTTCAGATTTTTACGGGATACTGTTCCCTGAGCCTTTTTGCAAGGGCGATGGCAACTTTAATATCCTCTTCAATCTGTTTGAAATTACCGGCCTTTATAAGATCCGATTTGATGAGCTGTGATCCCATACCGCAGCAAACTGCTCCGGCCTTGAACCATTCTGTAAGGTTTGCTTCAGTCGGTTCAACACCGCCTGTTGGCATTATCTGTGTCCATGGCATTGGGCCTTTTACCGCTGCAACGAATTTAGGTCCGCCTACCTGGGCGCCTGGGAAAATCTTCACTATCTCAGCACCAAGTTCCTCAGCCCTGCCTATTTCGCTTGCAGAACCGCAACCGGGTGACCAGAGTACCTTTCTTCTGTTGCAGACATAAGCCATTTCCTCATTCAGTATAGGTGATACGATGAAGTTTGAACCAAGCTGCATGTAGAGAACTGCAGTGGAAGCGTCAACAACTGAACCGGTTCCGAGTATCATTTCAGGATATTCCTTTTCGGCAAACTTATTGAGCTGTTCAAAGACAACGTGTGCAAAATCGCCCCTGTTGGTAAACTCAAAAAGTCTTATGCCACCTTTGTATGATGCTTCGAGGACTTTTTTGCATACTTCCACATCCTTGTGGAAAAAGACAGGTATCATGCCTGCTTCTGCCATTTTAAGGGCCACCTGTATTCTTGTAAATCTTGCCATAATCTGTTAGTTAAATTGTTTTTAAAAATTATCTTGAAACACGTCCGGATGCATCTCCACCCATCAGGGTTTCAACTTCCTTGACTGTAACAAGGTTGAAGTCCCCGATTATAGTATGTTTCAGACATGATGCTGCAACAGCGAAATTGAGAGCTTTCTGGTCGTCATTTGTATAGGTCAGCAATCCATAGATCAGACCGCCCATGAAGCTGTCACCGCCGCCTACTCTGTCAACGATATGAGTTATATCGTATTCAGGTGCCTGGAATAGTTTTTTGCCATCCCAAAGTACACCAGACCATGTATTATGGTTAGCATTAATTGAACCACGGAGTGTAATTATCACTTTCTTTGCCCTGGGAAATTTTACCATCAGCTGTTTGCAGACTGATTCGTAGGCAGCTGCTTCAACGTGACCTTTTGTGACATCAACACCCTCAGGATGAATTCCGAATACCATTGCAGCATCTTCTTCATTTCCAAGGATAATGTCGCAGCCTTTAACGAGGTCAGGCATGACTTCTGAAGCTTTTTTGCCCCATTTCCACAGGTTCTTTCTGTAGTTAAGGTCGGTTGAAACTGTAATTCCTTTCTTGTTTGCAGCTTCAATTGCTTCCTTGCATACAAGGGCAGCGCCCTCTGAGATGGCAGGTGTGATGCCTGTCCAGTGAAACCATGTTACTCCCTCAAAAACTGTATCCCAGTTAATCATTCCCGGCTTGATTTCAGCAATTGCAGAATGTGCACGGTCGTAGATCACCTTGCTGGCTCTTGCAACTGCACCATTTTCAAGGAAATAGATTCCCATCCTGTCTCCACCGAAAACTATCTTGTCAGTTCCAACCTTATATCTTCTGAGGTCCATTATGCATGATTCTGCTATATCATTCTTGGGAAGACGGGTAACGTAGTCAACCTTCATTCCGAAGTTGGCGAGTGAAACAGCAACGTTAGCTTCACCTCCTCCGAAGGATGAACACAGCTGCTTTGCCTGGCTGAACCTCTCAAATCCCGGTGGCACAAGCCTGAGCATTATCTCTCCGAATGTTACAATTTTGTTTTCCATATCATTTTGTTTATTGGTTTGTTAGTATTTGAAAAGCTATATCTATTGAATTACTTGTCATCTTTTTCCTTCTGATCCTTTGGTACTTTAGTCCTCCACCAGCTGGCCAGAGTGGATCCTGTAACGTTCATGAGCGGTCCGTAGACAGCAGGAGCAAGTCCGACAGTTGCTATGTCACCAATTGTCATTGCAAGTCCGGAAGCAAGTCCGGCATTTGGCATGCCGACCTCAAATGCTATTGTCCTTCTGTCCTGTTCAGGCATCTTGAATGCCCATGCAATGCCGTAACCGAACAGGTAGCCTGTGAAATTGTGAATTATAACAAGTACAAGCAGAAGAGCTCCGACTGACAGAAGGCTGTCGCGGCCGGCAGCAGTGATGACTGTAACAATTATAGCAATGCCAACCATCGACAACATTGAAAGCACTTTCTTTATTATTCTCTGATCTCCCTTGAGGAAATATTTCAGTATAATCGCAGCAATTGCCGGCAAAACAAAGAAGATAGACAGTGAGAAGGCTGATTCTTTAAGGTAACCAGCGAAATCGGTCTTATGCACCTTCATATAGATAAGATTGGCAAGGAGTATTATAACAAAATAAGCAAACATCTGGATTGTCTTTGATTTCCTGCTGTCTTTTCCGATGTTGTATAGGTTGAAAATAAATCCGGCTATTATAGGAAGGATCATCATTTCGAAGATATCAAGCATCATCTTCCATACATCAACTGCAATGAACTGTCCTCCGATTATCTTCATGAGAAAAGGTGTTACAAAGGGGGCTATTAATGTAGTTGTGGCGCCGATTGTAACTGCTAGGGCAAGGTTGGCATTTGCCAGAAGAGACATCACATTTGATGCAAGCCCGCTGGGAACGCAGCCTGCCAGTATGATACCTGCTGCAATTTCAGGTGGAAAGTTGAAAACAACAGTTATAAAAAATGCCATGAGCGGCATAACAAGGTAGTGGGCAACAACCCCAATAGCAACTCCTTTAGGCATTTTAATCACCCCGGTAAAATCATTGAGGCTCATCTGTGCGCCCATGCCAAACATGATGATCTGAAGGAGGGGAGTGATAAGCCTCTTGAACTGAAAATCACCATAGGATACAAAGAACTGTGGAAAATACATTGCTGCAGTTACCGCTGTGAACATCCACATCGTGAACGACAAACCCTTTGTAGCCTGAAAAGCTTTAACTCCGTATGAAAGTGAAATGAAAAATGCAATTAAAAATATTCCGGCATGCTTTCCGTTACCGGTGAAAACTAGTCCCAGCGAAACGACAAGCATTACCAGGGCAAAAACAAGTGCCCATTGGTGAAAAGTAAATTTTTTCATGTCAGGTATAATTCAGTTTAGTTTAATAAATTCTGATTAAATCAAGTACGATTTTTACAAATATAAGTCTTGAATTTTTAAAAGCCTAATAATTAAATCACCCTTCAGGTGCTTTTTGGTTTTTTTAAGAAAT
>CAZEYY010000024.1:0-12325 GCA_964516485.1 uncultured Rikenellaceae bacterium | reverse complement strand
TAAAAGCCTAATAATTAAATCACCCTTCAGGTGCTTTTTGGTTTTTTTAAGAAATCAGTATTCCGTCGAATATTTAAATTATTAACAGTTTGTTAATCAGTTATGTATATTAAATAGACTGTGTTGTCATAAATAATTGTTTTGCTGACTTTTAATTGTTTTAAATACATTTAAATAAGTGATTATAAGTTTGGAGTATTTAATTTAAATTTAAACCTTACTTCTAAATTTCATAAATAATATGGAAAGAAGAGCTTTCCGGAAAAATACATCGATGATTCCTTTTGGATTATTTCTTAATAATATTGCTAGTAAGATGAAATTCAGATTAATAACAGAAAGATCCGGCTTTATAGTCGCATTATTTCTTGTAAGCGGACTTTACGCGCTCAATGCACAGCCCGTAAAGTTTGCTCAGAGAAAAGCAGACGGGCTGTATAAGAGTGGTGAAACAATTGAGTTTTATGCCTTTTTTGATAAATCATACAGGGATTCGGTGAATATAGTTGTACTTAAGAACAACAATGCCGAATTATTAAGCAGGGCTTTTGTGCCGGAGACAGACAGCATGCTGATCTACAGTGGCACTTTCGACATGCCCTGCTCTGTTATGCTTCTTGCCCGTTATAAAGGAGGATTCGGAGGAATTGGTTCCTTTGTTGATCCTGAACTTATCAGACCAGGTATGGATCCTCCCTCTGATTTTGATCGTTACTGGAAAAGCCAGAAGAAGGCTCTGCAGAAGATGGACTGGAATGTCACTTCCGTTAAGGTAACAGGAGCAAATGTTCCGTCAGGCTATTTGTGTGATAATGTTGAAATAAATTGTCCGGGACCTAAACCTGCACGTGGATATTATGCCCGTCCTGAAGGGGCAGCACCCGGTTCCTTACCTGCTGTTCTTCTTGTCCATGCTGCAGGAGTGAAGGGATCATGGTGCCGGTCGGAAGTAGCAAATGCCATGCGCTATGCTTCCAAAGGGGCAATATGTTTTGACCTTAATGCACATGGTATGCTCAATAGCCAGCCGGATGATTATTACGATCAGCTCGAGAAGGGTGAACTTAAAGGTTACTGGAATCAGGGTGTAGGCAAAAGGAATGATTTCTACTTCAGGGGAATGTACCTGAGATTATTGAGAGGAATTGAATTCCTTGCCCTCCAGCCGGAGTGGGATGGTAAACGTCTAATAGTGATAGGAGAGAGCCAGGGAGGAGGGCAGGCACTTGCTGCAGCCGGGCTTGACAAAAGGGTAAGTCATGTTGTGGCTCTTGTTCCGGCCATGTGCGACTGGTATGGTTCTGCTTCCGACAGAAGAGGAGGATGGCCACAGCCTGTTGAATCAAACAAGGAAAATAAGGACGACCTTAAGTCCTCAATTCCCTATTTCGACGCAGCAAACCTGCTGAAAAATTCAAAAGCTGAAATCTTCGTTGAGATAGGCTTTATTGATGTTACCTGCCCTCCTGCTTCAGTTTATGCTGCAATAAACATGTCGAAGGGCAGAAAAACAATTATGGGAGTTCCTTACCGGGCTCATCATCAGCCTGCTGCCGGTACCGATCTTGACAGGGCCTGGCAGGAGGTATATTACAAACCAAGAGAAGAATTCATCAGTAACTTCCTGAAATAGAAAATATTAATAATCTCAGTTCCTATATAGTCTTTAAAAAGTGTTAACATGAAAAAAGCTTTTACGGCATCAGGTATATTAATTATTCTTATGCTGACAGCATGCAAGCAGCAAACAAACAATACAGTGGCAGATAATGAGAATGCCAATAAGCAGATTCCTTATCTTGAGAAGCATGGATCGGCTGCACGGCTTGTTGTTGACGGAAAACCATTCCTGATGATTTCAGGTGAACTGCATAATTCCACCTGTGGCGGCTTTGAGTACATGCGTCCTGTATGGAAAAGGATGGCTGACAAAAACCTGAACTCGGTAATTGCGACTGTTTCATGGGAGCTTGTGGAACCGGAGGAAGGGCATTTTAATTTTGACCTTGTCGACAGTACAATAACCGGTGCAAGGAAGGAGGGTCTGAAACTTGCTATCATCTGGTTCGGCAGCTGGAAGAATTCAGGCTCTGTATATATTCCTTCGTGGGTTAAGAGGGATTATAAAAAATATCCACGCGTTCTTGATGAACACAAAAAACCTCTAGAGATATTATCAACATTTGGAAAAGAATCAGAAAGGGCTGATGCAAAGGCTTTTGCAGCACTAATGAAACATGTCAGGGAGGTCGACACAGATCATACTGTTATTCTTATACAGGTTGAAAATGAGATGGGAATACTTGACATGCCCGGGACTGATCCTGCTGCAGCAAGACGTGATTTTTCAGATGTTGCTGATGCTGCTTATAACGGGCCTGTACCACAGAAACTGATTGATTACCTCCTTGCAAACAAGGAAACATTATTCCCGGAACTTAAAAAGGTATGGGCAGCAAACGGCTTAAGGACAGAAGGCACATGGGAACAGGTTTTCGGGAAAAGCACTTTCAGGCCTGATCCTGTGGACTGGAAACACTATTCTTTTTATACTGAAGAGTTGTTTATGGCCTGGCATTATGCAAGTTATGTTGAGAGTGTCGCTTCTGCCGGGAAAGCTGAATATCCTTTGCCAATGTATGTAAATGCATGGTTAAAACAACCCGGAACACGCTGGCCCGGGAGATACCCGTCAGGTGGCCCGCTTCCACAGGTGCTTGATATCTGGAGAGCTGCAGCACCTTCAATATCATTTATTGCTCCGGATATTTATATAGATGAGTATCAATGGACCTGTGAGGAATTCATGAGGGGAGGAAACCCGCTTTTTGTTCCTGAGACAAGAGGAGGCGAGGCCGGTGCAGCCAGGGCTTTTTATACTTTTGGTGAATATAGTGCGGGATGCTTTGCTCCTTTTGGAATCGACAACAGGATGTGGGAGAACGATGATCCGCTTGATTTGGCATACGGTGCTCTCAGAAAGCTTGAACCGCTTATACTTGAACACCAGGGTATGGGCACAATGAAAGGCATACTGGTCAGTGAAAAAGAACCGGTTTGCCGTTTTGAACTCGGTGATTTTATTGTGGAGGCAAAGCTGGATTCACGCTCCCTTAAAACCACAGGAGGACTGATAATTCAGACAGGCCCGGAGGAATTTATCTGCACAGGAAGAGCCCTTGATGTATTTTTCATTTCAAAGGATAAAACAGAAAGGGTAGCCCTCGATATAGTTGATGAAGGTACTTTTGCCGGTGGTAACTGGGTGGCTGAACGCCGCCTTAATGGTGACGAGACGCATGCAACAACCTTTGACGGGGCAGGTCTCCGCTTCCCTGAGGAACGGGTATCAATACAGAAGGTTAGGGTGTATAAGTTCAGGTAAGCGGTAGCCGTTTACCCCATAGCCGTCAACTTAAGAGTGGTTTATGGTGGAATTGCAAGTTTGCATTTTCCCCTCCTTTTGAAGGAGGGGTGGCCGCAGTACAATGTTTATCAGAGTATTGTAAAGTCTAATTGCGGCCGGGGTGGTTGATTTTTATGTCAAATAAATTCATTTTCATATTTAAAATTTTATCGTCTTCTTTTCAAAGAAAATTATGAAATGCAAAACTGTTTTCAGAATTTATTAAATAATCCATACCTGGCTACTGATATTATTATCATTCTGAAATCCGTGTAATAAGTAACCTATTTACAATCTAAACTCTAAGATCAATTTAATCAACCACCCCGGCCGGGTAAAGAACTTTGTATATATCAGATAATAAATCGTCCCGGCCACCCCTCCTTCAAAAGGAGGGGAAACTTATAACAATCTTTACTGCCTTAAAGCTACCCTTAGGTTGACGGCTATGCCGTTTACCCTTCAGCGATCACCCTCTCAACAAGCCCTTTCATATAGCCGATTGAGAAAGCTGATCCGATATGCGGATATACCATTCCGGGTATGTGATCAGCAATTATAACACCATCAAAATCAACCTCTTTGAGGGCCTTGAGTATCTCGTACATATCTGCATATCCGTCATCGAGGAAGGTCTCGGTGAAATGGGGCATTGGCTGGTTTACGTTCCTGAAGTGAACCTTGAATATTTTTTTCTGAGCGCCAAAATACCTTATTGTTTCTATTACATCTTTTCCCATCATGGTTCCGCCTTCAAGCCAGCAGCCTATACACAGGCACATGCCAACATTAGGACTGTCGGCTATTTCAAGAGCCCTTTTGTATCCCTCAAAATTGCCAAATATGCATCGCGGGATACCACCAAGTTCTTCTACAGGAGGGTCGTCGGGATGGATACCTATTCTTACTTTCTGCTCCTCTGCAACAGCTGTTGCCTTTTTGATGAAGTACTCATAGTTTGCCCAAAGCTCATCCTTTGAATATTTCCGGCCATGTGAAAGAGGAGCTTCGTATGTCACTCCGTGCCAGTATCCTTTATCTGCCTTGCTGAGATCGAAGGCTCTTGCCTTTGATCCTCCCCTCCAGGTCTCAGGTTCTGTGCTCCAGATACCGTTTGCCATGTGCGCATAGGTTGTATAGTGTATCCCGGCTTTTCCCAGGTTGCGGAGGTGAGTAAGATATTCTTCGATCTTTTCATCTCGGCCTGGCAGCCCAAGAGTAATTTTATCCTGATTATGGACGTCCCAGTTGCCAAAGCCATAGACCTTAATACCTGCAGCTTCGTAGAGCTCTCTTCTACTGGTATAATATTCGTAACCTGCTTTCTTTGCATCTGTCCAAAGCACAACATTATCAATGCCAAGCTGCTGTATGAAGCTTATATCATCAGTTGTTGGTTCAGCAGGAGCCTGGTAGGCAATCTTGATGTATGGTTCCTGTTTTGGGTTGAATGACGGATCTTTTACAAGGCTGCCTTTTTTCTTTTCAGGTTCAGTTGCCTGTGTTGTGCATGAGCCCAGACCTGTAATTGCCACAGCTGCCATAGCTCCGCCCTTCTTAAGGAATTCCCTTCTGTTGTCTTTCATATTGATTGCAGGTTAGTTAATGTCATGGCTTTATCGGCAGCAACTGATAAAGAAGCTATATCTCCAATTGTCTCTTCAAGTTCTGCAGGTACTATCCTGCAAACTTTCCAGGCAAGTGGAAGAGCTTCCTTTTCAATTGCCTTTTCCATTGACCTGATGAGGAGTTTTGCAGATCTCACAAAAATGCTGCCGATTACAATGCATTCAGGATTAAGTATATCGATTATTACTGATAGTCCTTTTCCAAGATAGCTGCCGCAGATTTCATATATCTCAAGGGCAAGTCTGTCGCCATTGTTTGCTGCCTCTGCAACACTTAGAGCGCTTATGTTCTGTAATTCATTCAATGAACTGCAAAATGAAACCTTTTCCCCCATCTGAAGCTTCTCAAGGGCTTTGGTCCTGGCAAGCTGTGCTATTCCGCCTCCGCTGCAGAAGCCTTCAAATGATCCGGCTTTTCCATAACCTACCGGTCCCAGCCTGTCAAGCCGGAGGTGACCGACCTCACCTGCATTGTCATTTGTTCCGGAGTATAACTTACCGTTTAGTATAAGTCCTGATCCCATACCGGTGCCAAATGTCAGAAAAACCATATTCTGAGTTCCTCTTCCGGCACCGAATTTCCATTCAGCGAGTGCACAGGCATTTGCGTCATTCTGAATCGCTACAGGCACCTTCAGTTTCTTTTCAAGTATTTCAACAATATGGATCTCATCCCATCCGGGAAGGTTTGGGGGTGAAAGTATTATCCCCTTTTTACTGTCGAGTGGTCCGCCGCAGCTTATTCCTGCAGCAGTTATATCTCTTATTGTCAGGTTTTTGGCTGCAATTATTGTTTTAATATCTTTACTGCACTGCTCAATGAGTGCCAGAGGTGAAGGATAATCTGCAGTTCTGTACCTGGTTTTGTCAGTAACCTTCAGTTCTCCTGATTCAGTAAGTTCCCCGAGTAATACTGCGCATTTTGTACCACCTATGTCGATTCCTATCAGATTCATTGTCAGTTAGCCTGAAATATTATTTTGTCTGCAAATTCATTAATTCTGAAGTCAGCATCAGCTGGTGACCTGAGCGCTTTTCCCCCTGCAGTGCAATTCTGAAAAATTACGTTTTCAATTTTGTTTTCAGATGAGAATCCGCTAATTATGAAAGGTTTATCACCATTTTCCCAGCTGATATTCCGCATAATAATATTTCTTATGTGTCCCGGAGGGTCAATTCCGTAAAGCGTTCCATCAGTAATAATCAGTTCAAGATTCTTGAATTCAACCTGATCTTCAACTCTGATATCTTCAAAAAGTATATTCTGAACCAGGGCCGGGCCGTCACATACTATGCTGAAACCTGCGTGTCCGTTTGTTCTTCCGCCGCCACAGGCATAGAGAATATCACAATTCTTAACAATCACATTCTGCACAGGCCCTCCGTTAAGTTCAAATCCCAGTGTCACTCCGTCACTGCACGACCATCCGACCATTACGCAATTTGTTACACTTACCGAGTCAACACTCAGTTCCGGATTCATCGATTTTATTGCAACACAATCATCACGGCATCGCATGAAACAGTTGTCGATTGTGAAATTTTTCGATGATACGGGATTGATCCCGTCAAGTCCCCATATTCCTTCATATCCGAATACTTTAACATTCCTGTAACTGCTGTAATGGCAGTCAGTCAGAGTGTTAGTCCATCCTTCTGTGTTCCTGATGAATATGTCACTGAAGTTCAGGTTTTTTGTGCCTGAGATCCTTACATTACCCTGTAGCATTCCCCTTCCCCGGACAGTAACATTGTTGAGATCATTTCCTGTAACATTCGCATATACAATTGCTCCTGCGGCGATATAAACTGTTTGATCGCTCTGAAGCTCTATCTTTCCGGGTCTGTGTTCTCCCGGAGCGAAAAATAAAATCCCATTGCCTTCACTTTTTATTATATCCTTTTCAGGTGCGTCTGCAAAAATTGCAAGATGTGGCAGATCATTTATTTCAATGTAAAGCTTCTGAGGGGTGTCAATATCAAAACTGATCTCATTTCCATTTACTGCAGCGTTTATTTTCCTGCTTTTGGGCCGGATGATATAATGGCTGATATCTTCTGTTGCACTTATCCTTATTCTTATTTTACCTTCGAAAGAGAAACCCGCAGCATCCATGGCTTCCATCTTCATTCCGCCATAAAGGCCTGTGGTATAATCAAAAGTATCAAGTCTGGTTTCAATGCGTTCCACCCATACAGGCTTATTATTGACAGTAATTTTTATATCAGGACTGGTTTGCAGTCCCGGAGGGGTGGGATAAGTA
This sequence comes from uncultured Rikenellaceae bacterium, assembly GCA_964516485.1. GTDB lineage: Bacteria > Bacteroidota > Bacteroidia > Bacteroidales > VadinHA17 > LD21. The sequence continues at coordinate 5,027 of CAZEYY010000024.1, read as the reverse complement.
ATTATTGTTGTACAACTGCTGTTCAGAACTATCTCAGCTGTGCAGATAAGGAAAATTATCAGTTTCAGAAGGGTCTTACTTTTCATCACGAATGCGGTTTTGGTAAAAAATCAGTTCTTATCGGACTGAAGCTGTCAATCAGTCTGGCTTCTTTGGTAAGTGTTTTTATACAATGCTTTATGCCTGAAGGAACTGTTATAAGATCTCCTTTTTTCAGGTGGTGTTCTTCACCTTCCCTGTAAAATATTACTTCTCCTTCAGCAACGTAGGTTATCTGTTCATGAGGATGCGAATGAAGCAGGTCATGTTCTTTCATCGGACCATTTGTGAAATCACATATTACAACCATCACGTTTTCAAGATGTACGACCGTCCTCTTAAAGTCTTCAGAGATCCTCTGCTCAATTACCTTATCAATCATAATTTACACTTAACTCCAAACTCCAAACTTCTAAAAATCAATCATAGCCTTCATTACTCCATCACTATATTCTGCTACAAGATCAAATGCTTCCTTTGTTTTTCCGAAAGGGAAGCGGTGTGTGATCATGTTATCGATATTAATCTTTCCTTTTTCCATGAGAGAAAGAGCTGTTTCGACACAATCCACCTGCCTTCTGATAAACTGCAACGAGATCTCTTTGCGCCTCGTTTTTTCAACATTAACTGTCCAGTTGTCGAATTCGGGGATTCCTACAACAACCAGCTTGCCGCCAGGCTTAAGTATTTCAATAGCCTGATCCATAGCATCCTGTTGGCCACAGCATTCAAAAACAACATCCAGTCCCAGGTTTTCCTTTGAGAGGATTCTCTTCACAACATCCTCTTTTTCAGGATTTACTGTGAGTGCCACCTTTTCTTTCCCGGCAATCAGGAGTCTCTCATCTATTTTATCTGATATGCAGAAATATTCAGCGCCTTCAGCTTTTGCAGAAAGCAACACACTCATTCCAATCGGGCCAAAACCAAGGATGCCGATCTTTTTGCCTTTGACTCCTTGTGCTTTCTTAACCGAGTAAACCCCTATTGCAAGCGGTTCTGAAATTGAGCCATGGTCGGTCCTGAGTCCTCCTTTAAGCGGGAAGCAGCTTGTTTCAGGCATTACAATATATTCGGTAAGACAACCTTCAGCCTGGCCCGGACATCCGAGGAATCTCAGTTTCCTGCAGGTGTGATGCCTTCCTGAAAGACACTGATCACAGGTCCAGCAAGGCATGGCAGGTTCAATAGCTATGGCATCGCCCGGCCTGACCCTTTTTACTGAAGGCCCGACTTCAACAACAATGCCTGCTCCCTCGTGCCCCACAGCAAAGGGGTATTCAACTACCTGTGAACCAATCTGTCCCTGGGTATAGTAATGTATATCCGATCCACAGATGCCAACAACAGACATCCTGATCTTAACATCATCTTTATTTATTAGCACAGGTTCAGGAACTTCTCTCATCTCCATTTTCCTTATACCTGTAAGAAGCATTGCTTTCATTCTGTATCATTTTATCCAAACTTACGAAAATTACTTATAATTTAATTTTACTTTTGTTTACTTCAATCAGAAACTTAAGCAATGAGAACACATAAGGAAAATACTGCTGCAGTAGTTATTGATATTCAGGAGAGACTTTTACCTCACATTGATCAGTGGGAACAGGTTCTTCAGAACTGCACCAGGCTTATTGACGGACTCCAGATATTATCGGTGCCTTTAGTTGTTACACAGCAGTATACTAAAGGACTTGGACCGACTGATCCGGCTATTGTTAATAAAATAACAGGGTTCAGTTTTATAGAAAAGAATACATTCAGCTGTTACGGAGAACCAGTATTTAAGGATAAGCTTGCAACTTTAGGGAAGAAGTATGTAATACTTTTCGGAATAGAGACTCACGTTTGTGTATTGCAAACCTGTCTTGATCTTCTGGAGTCAGGTTATATTCCCGTTGTTGTTGAGGACTGTGTTTCTTCGAGGAAGCCTCATGATAAGCTTGTTGCCATTGAACGTATGCGACAGGAGGGTGCGCGCATTACCACACTCGAAAGCATACTTTTTGAACTTACACAATGTGCAGGAACAGAAACCTTTAAAAGTATTTCACGATTGGTTAAGTAGTTCCCGGTCTTGGTCTGTCATACCTTCCTTCGATAAAAGGGAACCTTTTTTCAGCATCGTCAATAAGCTCAACACCGAATCCCGGTTTATCCGGTAATTCCAGGAAACCGTCTTTTGGAACAAGAGGATCCTTAAATAATTCAGTCCTTAATGGATTCATTGTCTGGTTTGTCTCAAGCATTATCAGGTTTGGTATTCCGGCAGCCAGTGAACCATTTGCTGCCGTAAGGAGGGCATCATGCCAGTTATGCGGAGCACAGAACTGTCCCTGCAGGTGTGCCATCCTAGAAACAAACCAGGCTTCCGTAAGACCCATCACACCGGCGTCAGGTTGCACTATGTCCATGGCATTCCTGTCGATCCATTCCTTGTAATCGAACCTGTTGTCCATCACATCACCGCCATAAGACAGCTTAACCTTTGACAAAGAGTCTTTTATCTTCTTATAATTGTCTTTTGCCTGTGGTCCCATCCTTTCCACCGGATCTTCGAGCCATACAAGGTTCATCTTTTCCGCCTCGGGGATAAATTGCATAGTCTGTTCCAGGTTCCATTGCGCATTTGCTTCCTGTATTAGTCCGAAATCCGGCCCTGTGGCATCTCTGATTTTCCATACTCCGTCAATATACCTTGTCATATTCATTCCGCTGACTGACCAGTGAGTGCCCGGGCGGAACTTATAGGCTTTGAATCCCCTTTCCTTTAGTTTGAGTGCTTCTTCAATAAGGTTATCAGGCCAGATGTCGCCGTCATACATTTCACCGGCACTGGCATAAACCGGTATTTTTCTGTCCGGGGTATGATCGGTGGCAAGAAATTCATACACAGGTTTACCTTTTACCTTTCCTATTATGTCCCATAAGGCTGCATCAACACCTGCCCAGCCAACCATAGGGCCCCTTTGCTTAACGCCGCTTGTAAGATATTCAATATCAAATGGATTCTTGCCGGTTATTGCAGGTTTTATAATTTCCTCAAGATACTTTTTAACGACATCGGGACCACCATACTGGGTAGAACCGCCTATGCCTTTTATACCCTGGTCAGTAAAGACCTCAACCACTATGGAATCTGTCTTCCAGCATTTATACCGTTCAGGAATCCAGTCGAGATACCATTGTTCATCTGGTGGCAGGGGGCAGGAGAGAAGGGTGACTTTGAGGCCGGTGATTTTAATGTTTTCCCTTGTTACGCCATCAAGAGGATGATTCCTGAAAGTATTCCTTTCAGGTGAAGGAGTATTCTGTTTACAACTACCAATGGTAGTCAGGGCTCCGAGGCCGGCAACAGTTCCTGTTGAGATGAAATTGCGTCGTGAAAAGTTTTTCATGATTGCCAGTTTTTATATTTGAAAGAAAGAGTTGATTTTATCTATTTACGACCTCACCCCCTCGTTCCCCCTCTCCCGGGGTGAGAGGGGGAAGCTCATTCAGATTTTTGGTCTGTTTATGGATAAACTCGCTTAATTTTTTAGTAACAAGTTCGGGATTTTCTAATACTTCGCAGTTTGTAAACCTCAGTACTTCAATGCTAAATCTATCCAGTTCACCAGTCCTTCCTTCATCGTGATCCTGAGCTTCTTTTTTTAAATGGATATCTCCATCCACCTCAACTACAAGTTTCAATCTGTGACAATAAAAATCAGCAATATAAAATTCAACCGGATGCTGTCTGCGGAATATATAACCTGCCTGGCGATACTTTCTAAGTATCTTCCACAAAGCATCTTCTGCATCAGTTGGTTTTTTTCTCATCTGTTTTGCCAGTGAAAATGTTTCAGCCTCAGCGCCGAAGAACATATCTTTTTCAATTACCTTTTTGAATTTCACCATATTAATTTCAAAAACAATTGAATAAAGTAACGCATTAAGCCCCTCCCACTCCGGGGGAGGGGTTTGGGGAGAGGTCGTTTGAAAAATAGAGAACTTTGTGTATTGAATTGAAATATTAAAAATTGATATTAAATATACTGACAAATAAAAGTACTAAATTCACCATCATTTTATTCTTACATGAGGAAGATTTTCGGAATAGGAGAGACGGTTCTGGATGTTATATTCAAGGAAGGTCAGCCGCAGGCAGCAAAAGCCGGAGGATCAGTGCTGAACAGCGTTGTGTCGATGGGACGAATGGGATTGCCGGTTTCGTTTATAAGCGAATATGGAGCAGACGATGTTGGAGACATTATCGACAGCTTTCTTAATAAAAATGGAGTAAACACCTCATCTGTACATCGCTATGAGGATGGAAAAACAACACTGGCCCTTGCCTTTCTTAATGAAAGGAATGATGCCCATTATTCATTTTACAAGGATTATCCTTCACGCAGGCTTAATATAGAATTTCCTCATCTTCAGCAGGATGATATTCTTCAGTTTGGCTCATTTTATGCAATCTGGCCCGAGATAAGAACTCAGATCAGGAAATTTGTTCAGGCATCTCATGATTCCGGTGCACTTGTTGTATATGATCCGAACTTCCGAAAGTCACATCTTGATGAGCTGTCCGCACTTAAACCACTGATTATAGAAAACATGCGGATGGCTGGTCTTGTCAGGGCTTCTGATGAGGATTTCAGGAATATTTTCAGGGTAAATAGTCCTGATGAAGCCTGGGATATTGTTAGAAACTACTGCAATTGCCTTGTTTATACTGCAAGTACAGAAGGCGTTTATGTAAGGACCGGGTCATTTTCCGGAAAGTTTCCGGTCAAAAGCATAATGCCGGTAAGTACAATCGGTGCAGGAGATAATTTCAATGCAGGAATGATTACATCGATATACCGGAATGGAATTGGCAGGGACCAGCTTGCCATGACAGGTCAGAAGGAATGGACATCAATAATTGAAACTGCCGTTAACTTCGCAACTCACGTGTGTCTCAGCTACGAAAATTATATTTCTGAGGAATTCGCCAG